>NZ_CP136960.1:1200000-1564021 GCF_002860685.3 Actinotignum timonense
GCGCGCCCCCTCCACGTGGTTATCGGTGATTCCGGGGTGCCCGGCGCTACCCGGCAGGCCGTCGGTTCGGTGCGTGAGCTGCGCGAAAAGTTCCCGGCCAAAGTGGAGGCCCTGGTTGCACGCCTGGCCGGATACGCGGCGGACGCGGAAATGCAGCTCGCAACAGGAGACTGGGCGAGCATGGGGGAGAATATGTGGCGCGCCCACGCCACGCTCGCGCAGCTCGGCGTCTCCTCCCCGGAACTGGACACCATGGTAAACGCTGCTCACGGCGCCGGGGCGCTCGGCGCGAAGATGACCGGCGGCGGGATTGGCGGTTGCGTTATCGCCCTGGCAGAGAACAGTGTTCACGCGAAAGACATCGCAGCGGCGCTGAGCGCGGCGGGCGCGGCAAACGCCTGGTCCACCTGGGTGGAGGCCAGCAAATGAGCACCGCGCGCGCCCACCCGAATATTGCCCTCATCAAATACTGGGGGAAAGCGGATGACGATCTCATGCTTCCCGCCGCACCTTCCGTTTCCCTTACCCTCGATATTTTTCCGACGACGACGACAGCCCGCCTCGCCCCCACCGCCCAGCGTGACCGACTCATTCTCAACGGCCACGAAGCGAGCGAAAAGGCGCTTAGCCGGGTAGAGCGGGTGCTCGATGTTATCCGCGCACAGGCCGGGCGCAGCGAAAAACTACTGGTCATCAGCGACAACGAAGCTCCAACCGGCGCCGGGATGGCCTCCTCAGCTTCCGGATTCGCGGCCCTGGCGCTCGCGGCCACCACCGAATACGGGATGGGTGTAAACACCGCTCACCTCTCTCGCCTGGCTCGGCGCGGTTCGGGATCGGCTTCGCGTTCCGTTATTAGCGGGGTGGCGCTCTGGCATGCCGGAACAGATGAAGAATCTTTCGCTGAAGAAATCCCGGCCCCGCCGCTGGCCATGGTCTCCGTGGTATTAAACACTGCTCACAAGAAAATCACTTCCCGGGAAGCTATGGTCACCACCCGCGCTACCTCGCCGTACTACCGCGGCTGGGTGGAATCCACTCGTGAGATGGCCGCGCAGATGGTGGAGGCCTGCAAGGCGGGGGATATGCGGCGCATCGGCGAACTCACCGAGCTATCCGCGCTGCGCATGCACGCCCTCATTATGAGCTCCGACCCGCCCATTCATTACCTAACGTCCGCATCCTGGCGCGTTTTTGAGCTGGCCCGTACCCTGCGCGGCGTGGGACTGGATGTGTATGCCACCGCGGATGCCGGCCCGAATGTGGTGCTCCTGACCCGCCCCGAGCTCGCCGCTGAAGTGGCACGCCACGCCGAAGCCCTCGGCAAAGTAAACATTGCTCACGCGGGGAACGGTGCTTACCTGGTAGCGGAACCGGAGTCACACCGCGCGGTGTCCTAAGCCGCCGGCGTGAGAGCAGCCACGCGGTGCGTTACAGTTGCCGAAGGAACGTGGGAAGAACACGGGAGGTGTTGTGAGCGAAGCAGGTAGCTTGAGCAGGGCAGATAGCGTGAACGGAGCAGATACAGAGCAGTCATCCGCGCGCATCCACGCCAATGCGCCGGGCAAGCTCTACATCGCGGGGGAGTACGCCGTGGTGGAAGCCGGCCGGCCGGCAATCCTCATCGCTGTGAACCGTTTTATTGACGTTGTTCTTAGCCCGGCGGAAGGCTCCGGCCTGGTGCGTTCGCACGGCAACGGTTTCGCACCCCTCTACTGGCGCCACGAAAATGCCCTCCCTGTTTTTGACGATATCGGCTCCGATTACGCCGCCAACGCCATCCGCACCGTGGAAGCGCTGCGCAGCGAACGCGGCTTGGAGGCCCGCCACTACAACCTCGATATCACCTCCGGCCTGGTCGAAGAGGACGGCCGCAAATACGGCTTGGGTTCCTCGGCCGCGGTGACGGTGGCTATCGTGGATGTGCTCAATCGTTTTTACGATCTCAAACTCACCCTGGAGGAACGCTACAAGGTTGCGCTGCTTTCCGTTCTGGAGCGGGCCCCGCGCGCTTCGGGCGGGGATATTGCTGCTTCCACCTACCGAGGCTGGGTCTACTACCGCTCCCCGGACCGCGCGGGCTTGAGCGAATACGCGCGCAACCACAGCGTGACCGAGACTCTGAGTGCCCCGGCCTGGGATCCGTGGGCGGTGGAATCACTGCCCGCTCCCGCCCGTGAAGAACTCCTGGTGGGCTGGACGGGCCTGCCCGCTTCCACCGAGCACCTGGTTTCCGGGGTGCAGGCCCGCTCGCGCGGCGCCTACTTCCCCGGATTCCTGGACGAATACGAGGACGTGGTGGAACGCCTGGCCACCCAATTGCGCACCGGTGGACGCATCGGCGCGGAGATCACCGCCGCGCGCCGGCTCCTGCGCCAGCTGGGCGCCAGCTCGGGTATCACCATCGAAACCGAGCGCCTGACTCATTTATGCGACGTCGCCGCCGAGCTGGGGGGAGCTGCCAAATCATCCGGAGCTGGCGGGGGTGACTGCGGGATCGCCCTGGTGGGAAGCGATGTGGATAAAGACGCGGTGTATCGGGGTTGGCGCGCGGGCGGCGTCGAACCGCTGAACCTCGCGGTGGTGGAAGGATGAGCGCGGTGAACGCTGCCGGCGCGGCTGGGGCTAGCGGTTCGCGCGGTATGGGCGATGGAGCCGGTGCTCAGCAGGATACTTCCCGGGCGGCGCGCAAGGACGAGCATGTGGCCCTCGCGCGGGCTCAGGAGATCCGCCGTAATGATTTTGATTGCGTGGCGCCGGTTCATCACGCGCTTGGCGCGTGCGACGTCGCCGCGGTGGACTTGTCCACGCAGGTCGGGCCCTTCACGTGGCCGCTGCCTTTCTATATCAACGGGATGACCGGCGGGACGGAAGCGACCGGGCGCATTAACCGGGTGCTGGCGATCGCGGCGCGGGAAGTGGGCGTGCCGATGGCGAGCGGATCGGCCTCGGTGGCCCTTGATGATCCGGCTACGGCTTCGTCTTTTACTGTGATTCGGGAAGAAAATCCGCGCGGTTTCGTTATGGGCAATATTGGGGTGGGACGTAGCGGCGCGGATGCTCGGCGCGTGGTGGAGCTTCTGGACGCGGATGCCCTCCAGCTGCATCTCAATGCCGGGCAAGAAATTGTTATGCCGGAAGGCGAGCGGGAGTTTTCCGGTTGGCGCGCCTCGGTGGAGGAGATTGTGGCGCAGGCCGGCGTACCGGTGATCGTCAAAGAAGTGGGATTCGGGATTTCGCAGGAAACGCAACGTGTGCTCGCGGATCTTGGGGTGCAGGTGGTCGACGTCGGGGGAGTGGGCGGCACGGATTTCGCCCGCATTGAAAATTCCCGGCGGGAAGCGCGTGAATACTCGTATTTAGCGGGCTTCGGGCAGTCTGCCGCGCTGTGCCTGCTTGAGGCGGAGGCAGGAAGCCGGCTTGACCTGCTAGCTTCGGGCGGGGTGCGCACTCCTTTGGATGTTGTCCGTTCGCTTATTTTGGGGGCGCGTGCGGCCGGTGTGGCTCGCCAATTCCTTGAGCTGGCGGTTCAGGGGGAGGAAGCTGCTGTGGCCGGTTTGCGTTCCTGGCGGGATCAGGTGCGCGCGCTGCTGGCGCTGCTCGGGGCGCAGACGGTCAGTGCGGCACGGCAATGCCAGGTGCTTATTACCGGGGAGCTGGCCGAACGGGCCCGGCTGCGCGGCGTCGATCTTGAGGCGTATGCGCGGCGTGAACGAACGCATAATACTTCGCGCAATGCAACAGGCATATAGTATTGCTAATACTCTCGGGTGGCGTTAGTATTGAGGGGTGAGAGTACGTGACCCTGATCTGTACGCTTTCTTCCTGGGAGGCCCCTACCCAAGGCGTTATCCGGCCGGTTTGCAAAAGCAACTTACCCGGCGCTTGCAGATGCTGAACGCTGCGAGGACTGTGCACGATCTTCGCCAGCCGCCGGGAAACCGGCTTGAGGCGCTTTCGGGTAATCTCCGCGGGTATTGGAGTATCCGCGTGAATAATCAATGGCGGGTTGTGTTCCGCTGGGATAATGAAGCACAGGAGGCTTACGATGTCCATTTCCGTGACTACCACTAACCAGTATCTTTCGACCCCGGGCGAGATTCTGAAAGAAGAATTTCTTGAGCCTTTGGGGATCACGCCTTACCGCCTCGCCAAGACTATCGGGGCGTCGCAAACGTCCATTGGGGAGATTATTTCCGGTAAGCGTTCTATCAGTGTTTCGATGGCGTTTAGGTTATCGAAGGCTCTCGGGACAACTCCGCAGTTTTGGGTGAATTTACAGCGCGATTTTGACATTCTCTCTTTTGACGCATCTGAAGTTGAGAGTATTAATCCGCTTGTTGCCTAATTCATTGTCAGGTGCGAGTTGAATCTGCGTGCTTATCTTTATCAAAAAAGGGCACTCAACGCTCAACTCTGACCGTCATGCATCTCCCCATATTTCGCGCCCAAGTTTTCACAACTACTCGACACTGGCCATGTGCTCAAAAACTGTGAGGAACAGGTGTCTTGCATTTGAGTACGTCCCAGGCTGCCGACTATTGACGGGCTACGCTCCGCATTATTTTAGATATCAGTGATGCAGTACTAACGAGGAGGTTAACGATGGAGTTGGTGAATGATTACACCCTGTCGGTAGGCCAGCAGGTTAAAAAATATCGCACTCACCAGGGACTTACGCGCGAAGCACTTGCGGCAATGGCGCAGCTTCCGCTCGATGCCGTAGTGAAGCTTGAATCTGGGATGGGTGATGTTGAGGGAGCTGTTCTTTATCAGCTCTCGGTCGCTCTCGACGTGAGCATTGAAAGCCTTCTTTCGCTCGCTGATGTCGGTGACAAGGTCAGCTATACCACTTGTTCCGGGACGGACAAGTCGGATGTGGAAAAGATGCGCGACGCCGCGCTCGGCTATTGTGCCGACCTTGAATTCGTGTCAAGCGCGAGTTAAATCTGCACGACTCAGGCCAATGACTCGCCTTCCTAAGATATATAAAAGTAGAAGATGTATAAGATGTAAAAAGTAGTAAAGGTCGAGATCTGCGGATAAGGATTGCGACTGATCCGTTCAGATCAACAGGTAATTTGAGGGCCGTCGTATCATCTTCTCTTTGACTCGTCCGTAGTGGATAGCGCTGCGCCACTCGTTTCCTGCGGTATTTTCCCGGAACTGTACTGCGCTCGTACGACACGTGAAATACATCTGTGAAAAACATGCCGTCTCCCGCAGGGGCTCCTGTGATTGTTGGGGTACGTGAGGTTGCCGCGTCTGAGCGTTGTGTCTGTGTAGAACAACGCCGCACCGCAGTCGCACCTGACCAGCCCTCATAACCCCACTCCCACACCACCTTATGAGATGTCCCACAGAGATGGTTCTTTCCTCAACTGGATTTCTGCGCGATGAGCGCCTAACGTAATCCCCATGGCGAACAGGACCACTCAGATGCACACCGCGATGCGCGGTGCCTGCGTGCGTACCTGCATGTGCCCCATGTGTTGCATGTGTTGCTGTCGCTAGTTCGCCAGCGGAACCCGAATAATTAGATGCCCTCCTACTGAAGACCGGGCATTTTCGGATAAGCCAGCGCGGACAAGCGGTACCCCGGCGCTCAATTCCCGGGAATAGCACAAGTGTGGATAATGCGATGTCCGCGGTGGCACGGCCTTGCGTCTCGTTCCCAAAATCCCGCATTATCCACGGTCACCCCAACACCAAGTAAGGAAGAACCGTGGCAATTGCACAAACCTCACGTATTCGTCGTCGCGTCCTGGGCGGGCTGTCCGCCCTGGCAGCGTTCACCATGGCCCTTACCGGGTGCTCCAGCCCGGATCTATCCGGCTCGGGTGACTCCGCCACCGGCACCGCCGCCGATTCCGGGACCGGCGCGGCGAGCGCCACCGTGGGGGCCCGCACCCCTGAACAGATCAAAGAAGCCGGCTCGATTCGCATCGGCACCTTCGCGGACAAGGCACCTTTTGGCTCGCTGGTCGGGAAAAACACCTACGAAGGCTACGACATCGTTTACGGTGACCGCCTCGGTAAAGACCTGGGCGTCAAAGTCGAGTGGGTCCCGGTGGATGCCTCCTCGCGCGTGGAATTCCTCAAGTCCGGGAAAGTCGATGTTATCCTCGCGAACTTCACAGTGACTCCGGAACGCGCCGCGCAGGTAGACTTCGCCAACCCCTACATGAAGGTCTCCTTCGGTGCCGTTTCCAGCGCGAAGGAGCCGGTGCGTTCGGAAGCGGAGCTCGCGAATAAAAATATTATTATCGTCAAGGGCACCAGCCAGGATGCGTGGATTACCGCCAACCACCCGGAATGGAAGGTAACCAAGTACGAGCAGTACACCGAGGCCACCAATGCCCTCACCGACGGGCGCGGGGATGTGTGGATTACGGATAACACCGAAGCCCTCGCCTTCACCGAACAGAACAAGGATTTCGTGACCGGAATTGCCTCCTTCGGGGAAGAATCCACCATCGCTGCCGCCGTACAGCAGGGAAATACTGAGCTGCGCGACTGGATCAATAACAACCTCGTGGATCTCGGCAAGGAAAACTTCTTCCACAAGGACTTCGAGCAGACCCTCGCCCCGGTTTACGGCACCGCGATCTCTCCCGATGAACTCGTCATTGAGGGAGGGGCTCGCTAAAAGTTCCTCCTCCCTCACGCGCGGGCCGCCCGGCACCAAAAATCGTCCGGCCCCAAAATCGCCCGGCTCCAAGAAAAGCCGCCTGAATCGGCTCAACAACCGCCCGGCCTCAGCTAACCGCCCGGGTGGCCCGCGCCGGGGGAGAGTGAACCTCACGCGAGGAGACTCCATGGATCTATCAGTACTGAGCGAAGCGTGGCCCCTGTACCTGCAGGCCATGCTCGTCACGCTCCGCATCGGCGCCATTGGCGTGGCCGCCTCCCTCCTCCTCGGCTGGGTGTGCGCGGCGCTCGCGCATTTCCGGGTGCCTATCGCGCGCCAGCTCGTGGCCATCTACATCGAGCTTTCGCGCAATACCCCGCTCCTTGTTCAGCTTTTCTTCCTCTATTTCGGCCTCCCGAAAATCGGCCTCACCCTCACCGGGGAAACCTGCGCGATTATCGGGCTGACGTTCCTGGGCGGCTCCTATATGGCCGAAGCTTTCCGCTCCGGCTTGGAATCGGTGCCGCGCATCCAGCACGAATCCGCCCTCGCCCTCGGGCTCACCCGCCGCCAGGCCCTCACCCGGGTCCTGCTCCCGCAGGCCGTCGCCGTGGCGATGCCGGCACTCACCGCGAATATTATTTTCCTCATCAAGGAAACCTCGGTGGTGTACGTCGTTGCCGTTCCGGACCTCATGTACCTGGCCCGCGAACATATGGGTCTGCAATCCACAACGCAGGAAGCACTGCTCCTCCTCACGGTGTGCTACACGATTATTCTGCTCCCCATCGCCCTCGGGGCGCGCTGGCTGGAAGGGAGGATGCGCCGCTATGCTGCCGTTCGCTAACGTCACCCTCGCTTCCATATCCGCGTATTTTACGACGACGCACGGCGCCCTCGCCTCCCTGCCCGCTCGCTTCACCTCCGCACCCGCGCCCGCCGTTCCGACGAGCGGCGGGGAAGGCTGGCGCCCGCTCCTCGACCCGGAGAACCTCTCCCTCCTCTTCCAAGGACTGTGGGTCTCGGTGCGCATCGCCCTCATCGCGATGGCGCTCTCCCTTGTATGTGGCACACTCTTGGGCCTGGTCATGGACGTGCGCTCGCGCCTGGTCCGTTTCCTCACCCGCGCCTACGTGGAGGTGCTGCGCATCATCCCGCAGGTGGTGCTCCTCTTCATCGTCTACTTCGATTCCACTCGCACCTTCCACCTCGATATGTCCGGCGAGCTCGCCGCGATTATCGTTTTCACCCTGTGGGGGACGGCGGAGATGGGGGACCTGGTGCGCGGCGCCATTGCCGCCGTACCCGCCCACCAATACGAATCGGCACGCGCGCTGGGGCTCTCCACCCGCCAGCTCCAGCGCCACGTGATTCTTCCGCAGGCCATCCGCCAGCTCATCCCCCTCACCGTCAATCTCACAACCCGCATGATTAAAACGACGGCGCTTGTCTCCCTCATCGGCGTCATCGAAATCCTCAAGGTTGCCCAGTCGAATATCGACCGGGAACGTTTCGACTACCCGGATGCCGCCCTGTGGATCTACGGCGCGGTCTTCCTCATCTACTTCGTGGTCTGCTACGCGATTTCCGCATATTCACGCTACTTGGAAAGGAAACTAGCACTATGACAAGCCCGGCATATTCCCAGCCCCTCGACCCTGAACTCGCCTCCGGCTCGCACGCCCTAGGCGCCGCCACCACCAGCCCGAGCGCCTTAGGCGCCGCATCCGCCCCCAGCCCGCTCGCTGTGCGTGGCGCGGCCGGGCATGCACAAACGCTGCGTTTAGTCGACGTTGATAAAACCTACCCGAATGGCGTGCATGCCCTCCAAGGTGTCTCGCTTGAGGTGGCGCCTTCCGAAGTTGTCGTCGTCGTCGGCCCATCTGGATGCGGTAAATCTACGCTACTGCGCACCATCAACGGACTGGAGGATATCCAATCCGGAAGCATTTCGTACGGCGAGCAGAACCTCGCGGAACCGGGCACGGACTGGACCGCGGCGCGTGCCCGCATCGGGATGGTTTTCCAGAATTACGAACTGTTCCCGCACCTATCCGTCCTCGAGAATCTGCTCCTCGCCCCGCGGGTGGTGCGCAAGGCGCCCGCCGGCCCCACGCGCGAACGTGCCCTGGCGCTGCTGGAACGCGTCGGGCTGGCGAGCCGCGCCGATGCGCGCCCCAGTCAGCTTTCCGGCGGGCAAAAGCAGCGGGTGGCGATTGTGCGCGCGCTCATGATGGAGCCGGAGGTGCTGCTCCTGGACGAAATCACCGCCTCGCTGGATCCGGAGATGGTGCGCGAGGTGCTCGATGTGGTCCTCGAGCTGGCCGGCGGCGGGATGACGATGCTGCTCGTCACCCACGAAATGAATTTCGCGCGGGCGATCGCGGACCGCGTGGTCTTCATGGACGCCGGGAAAATCGTGGAAATTGATAGCCCCGAGCGTTTCTTCACCAGCCCCGCCTCTGAGCGCGCCCGCGCTTTCCTCAAGACATTCGTTTTTGAGCCGGTAGACTGAGCGGCGTGACTGACTCGAGAATCACCCCGGACTCGCACACGCCCATCCCCACCAAATGGGTGGGCCCCATTCACATCTCCGGCCCCGTCCTCAGCGGCGCCGTGGAGGTCCCGCTCGCCACGTACGAAACACCGCTGTGGCCTTCGTGCAACCGCGGCGCGGACGTCTCGCGCATGGTGGAGGGCGGCATCTGCGTGTGCGTGGCCGATGAGCGCATGTCCCGTTCCGTGCTTTTTATTGCCGACGACGCCGCGGCGGCTCTCCGCGCCGTCACGGCAATCGCGGCGCGGCGCTCCGAGTGGGAGCGTGTGGTGGCCGGGCAGTCGCGCTTCGCGCGCCTGCTGGATATCCACCCCGAAGTGGTGGGGAATTTGCTTTTTGTGCGTTTCGAATTCTCCACCGGGGATGCCTCGGGCCACAATATGGCCACCCAGGCCGCCGAAGCGCTCATGGGCGCGATATTGGCGGTGTGCCCAGAGCTGGACTACGGCTCCATTTCCGGCAATTACTGCATTGATAAGAAACCCTCCGCCGTCAATGGGATTCTGGGGCGCGGGCGGCGCACCATCGCCGATATTTTTATTCCGGATGAGGTGATCGCCAAGCGGCTGCGCAGTGATGCGCACCGGATTGCTGAGCTGAATTACCGCAAGAATTGGGTGGGTTCCACGCTCGCCGGGGCGGTGCGTTCCGCAAATGCCCACTATGCCAATATGCTGCTGGCGGTCTACCTGGCCACCGGGCAGGATGCCGCGAATATTGTGGAAGGCTCCCAGGGTTTTACCCACGTGGAAGAACGCGAAGGCGGGCTTTATGTATCCTGCACTCTCCCGCATCTCATTGTGGGGACGGTGGGCAATGGCAAGGACCTGCCCGGGATCGAAGCGGTGATGGAGCGCATGGACCTGGCGGATCGCAGCCGACCGGCCGGGGAAAATTCCCGGCGCCTGGCGGCCATGATTGCCGCCACCGTGCTGTGTGGGGAACTATCCTTGCTGGCCGCGCAAACCAACCCGGGTGAGCTCATGCATGCGCATCGTAAATTTGAACGCGGCGGGGCACCCGCGCCGGTGAGGAGGACTAAGTGAATATCGGCATTGACGCGCTGGCCTGCGCCACCTCGCATTACTGCCTGCCGCTCGCGGATATGGCGGAAGCCCTGGACGTGCCCGTGGGTAAATATCACGTGGGGCTCGGTCAGGAGCATATGAGTATCCCGGCCCTCGATGAGGACGCCGTCACCCTGGGGGCCCAGGCCGGGGCCCGCCTACTGGCCGCCACCGGCACGGAGGGAATCCGCACCGTCATCTTCGCCACCGAATCCGGGGTGGATCAGTCGAAATCCGCCGGGGTTTTCCTGCATGCCCTCCTCGGGCTGCCGCGCCATGTGCGCACCGTGGAAATGAAGGAAGCCTGCTACGGGGGGACCGCGGCGCTGCAGAGCGCCCTCGGTATTGTGGCGCGCCACCCGAAAGAAAAAGTGCTGGTGATCGCCGCGGATATTGCCCGGTATGCGGCGGGCGGGGCCGGGGAACCCACTCAGGGAGCCGGCGCCGTGGCTTTCCTGGTGAGCGCGGAGCCGCGCCTGCTGAATATCCCCGCGGTGAGCGGCGTTTACACCGCGGATATCAACGACTTCTGGCGCCCGAATGATTCCAGCACCCCGCTGGTGGACGGCCACCTCTCCATGGACGCCTATATGGATGCCCTCACCGGTGCCTACGATGATTACCTCGCTCAGGGCGGCATCCCCGCAGCTCAGCTGGCTCGTTTCGTGCACCACCAGCCCTTCGGGAAAATGGCACGCAAAGCCCATGCCCGCCTCATGGCCCATACGGGCGACCCGCGCGGCGATGAGGTGATCGAAAGCGGCCTCGCCTACGGGCGCCAGATCGGCAATTCCTATACGGCAGCCCTGTATATTGGCATTCTTTCCCTGCTCGGCACCGACCCGGCCGATCTGACCGATACCCCCATCGGGCTCTTCTCCTACGGCTCGGGCGCGGTGGCGGAATTCTTCACCGGCATCCCGGCGGCCGGCTACCGCGAGCGACTGCGGGAAACCGGGGCGGATGCGGAAGGCGTAGCCGCGATGCTGGCCACGCGCGAACCCATCGATTTCCCCACCTACCGAGTTCTACACGGGGCCCTGCGCACCGATTCCGCTGATTTTTCGACGCCGCCCCAGACCACCGCACCCTTCCGCTTCGCCGGGGTGAGTTCCGGGGTGCGCCAGTACGAGGCGCGGGCGGAGGGATAGTGGCCCGGTGCGGCGTCGTCGTACCAAGATGGCGACACCCACGCGTGCGGCGCCCCGCAAAATAATCGTCTTCCGCATCGAAACTCGGCGATACTGAAGGGGAGCCACCCGCGCCGGGCCGGGCGAAAATCGGCAGTCTCCGAAATCTGATACAGTTTTTCTGCGCGTGTCAAGTGACGAAAGACTTAGGAGACAGTACGATGGGGAACATGACTCAACGACCCGCAGATGTGGAACCGAACTGGAGCGTCTCCGGCGGCGACCACCATCCTGATACCGAATACACGATTTACACAGTTGTTCATCGCCCGGCCGGCAGCCCGGCCCCCGCGGATCTTTCGAATGCCACGGCGCGCATTGATGAAGTTATTGCCGCGCATCCGGACGTTACCCTGCGTGGCTTCTACGATCTGTCCAATTTGCATGAGCATGCCGATCTCATGGTGTGGGTGCACGGTAAGAACCTCGCCCCGCTCCAGGATTTCATGCGTGATCTGCGCACCACGCCGCTTTTTGAAAATCTCGACGTGACCTGGCAGGTTCCCGGTGTGCACGTGGCCGCGGAATTCAACCGCATGCACGCGCCGGCCTTCCTGGTGGGTGATAAGCCGCTCACCTGGCTGTGCACCTACCCCTTCGTACGGCACGCCGATTGGTACCTCATGGACGGCAAGGAACGCGCCGTGCACCTGCGCGAACACGGTATGGCGGCCTCGAAATTTGAGGGGATCCTCGCCAATACGGTGGCGTGCTTCGGGATGTCGAATTACGAGTGGATGCTCGCTTTCGAAGCCGAAGATCCCACCCAGATTGTGGACCTCATGCGCGCCATGCGTTACACCCAGGCGCGGCGCTGGATGAAGCACGAAACGCCCTTCTTCTTCGGGCGGCGGTGCGAAACCAGCGAGCTCGCCAAGATTCTGCGCTACGAAGCCTAAACGGTGTTTACGCCGTAAACGACGTTCACGGATAAGCAGTGTTTACTGATAAGGATCGGTGACGTACCGTCACCGAGTAAACAGCGCTCGCGCAATAAGCAATGTTCACGGATAAGCAGCGCTTACACAGGAGATTCATGGACTACCAAAGCCAACAGACCAGCGCCGCCCTGGTGGCCGAACGGAAAGCTCCGCGTGCCACGCGCATCACCCGCGCCCCGGGCGAGCATATTCTTGCGGGAAGCCCCGCGGTGCAGCACGCTGCCGCGCGCGGGGAGCACTGGGTGAGCGAACCGACCGCCTACGATGCCATCGTGCTCGCCTCTTTCGGCGGGCCCAACGGCCAGGAGGACGTGCTGCCCTTCCTGCGCAACGTCACGGCCGGGCGCGGCATCCCCGATGACCGCCTCGAAGAAGTGGCGGTGCACTACCGCCTCAACGGGGGCAGCTCGCCGATCAACGGGCAAAACGCGGCGCTGCGTGCCCGCTTGGAAAGTGAGCTTGCCCGGCGCGGCCACAATATTCCCGTCTACTGGGGCAACCGCAATTGGGAACCCTATATTTGGGAAGTGGTGCGCGAGGCGTACGAGGATGGCCACCGCACCCTGCTGGCGGTGCCCACCTCGGCGTATTCGGGATATTCCTCCTGCCGCCAATACCGGGAGGATTTCGCGGACGCGCTTGAATACGCGCAGATCCCCGAGGATATGCGGGTGGATAAACTGCGGGAATTCTTCGATCATCCCGGTTTCGTGGTGCCCTTTATTGATGGCCTGGCGGCTGCCTACACCCAAATGCAGGAGCGCGGTTTCGCGGCTGAAGAGATCGAAGTCCTCTTCACCACCCATTCCATTCCCAACCGCGCCAATGAGCTCTCCGGCCCGCCCGAACTGGGTGGCGGGCTCTACCTGCGCCAGCACGAGGCGGTGCGCGATGCTATCCGCGCCGCGGTGGAGGAGCAGGTGGGGGCTCGACTGAGCTGGCAGATGGTCTTCCAGTCGCGCTCTGGCCCGCCGCATATTCCGTGGCTGGAACCGGATATTAATGATGTTATCGAAACGCTGCCGGGGCGCGGGCGGCGGGCCGTCGTCGTCGTTCCTATCGGTTTTGTATCCGAGCATATGGAAGTGCTGTGGGACCTCGATAATGAGGCGCGGGCCACGGCGCAGCAATGCGGCCTGGCGTTCGCGCGGGTTTCCACCCCGGAAGAGCATCCGGCTTTCGTGGCCGGGCTGGCTGACCTGGTGGAGGAGCGCCTGGAGGGGCGCCCGCGCGCGCAGCGGGCCCACCTCACCGAGATGGGCCCGTGGTTCGATCTGTGCCCGGCGCATTCGTGCCGGAATCCGCACCTGCCCGAGCTGCGCGCCATTGGCGGCTTCATCGGGGAAGGCGTGGACGCGTAATTATTCGGTGGTGCCGGCGGTGCTGGCAGTTTCGCCGGCCGCGGTTTCGGCTGGTGTGGTGCCGGTTTCGCCGGCATCGCCCGCACCGCTTGAAGCCAACCGCTTCGTTTCGCCTTCCACGCTGCGGGCAGCCTGCTGGGCGGCCTCGGTCTCCACGCTTTCCGGGAAGAGCACCGCGCGGTAATAGCGCAGCTCATCAATGGAATCGTAAATATCACCGAGCGCCCGGTGGTGCCCGAACTTCTCCGGCGACACAAAATACGCCTTCGGGTACCAGCGCTTCGTCAACTCCTTAATGGAGGAGACGTCAATAATGCGATAGTGGAGGTAATCGACCAGCTCAGGCATGTATTCGATGAGGAACGTCTTATCGGTACCCACCGAATTACCGCCCAGCGGCGCCTTACCTTCCGGCACCCGCTCCTTGAGATAAGCGAGCACCTGGCTCTGCGCCTCGGCCACGCTCACCCCGGCCTCCCATTCATTAATGAGGCCGGACGAGGTATGCATATCGCGCACAAAATCGTTCATCTGCGCGACCGCCGCATCGGAGGGCTTAATAATAATATCGATGCCCGCGTCCACCGGCTGGAGGTCACCGTCCGTCACAACAACGGAAATCTCCACCAGCTCATCAACACGCGGATCCAAGCCTGTCATTTCGCAATCGATCCAGACAATCGGATCGTTTAGATCGTGGTAACTCACCCCTCCATTCTAAGCACACGCGCGCGGGCGGGCGCGTGCGGTCCGCGTGGGGAAGGGATGGTACGACGACGCCGCCAGCTGGCAGGCCGTAACTCCGCTACGGAGCGGCTCAATCCATGAGCGCCCCCGAAAGGATTCGAACCTTCGACCAACGGATTAGAAGTCCGGTGCTCTATCCACTGAGCTACGGGGGCCTGGCGCGCGCTCGGCACAATATGTAACGAACTTTCACAATACGCAATGAGCTATCACGATGCGGAAAGAACTAACACCTTGCGCAGAAGCGGCGCTCTTAATGTACCCGAATCGGCGGCGCGGTTAAAACTACGCGCCCGCGTCAAAATAGTGAACAATAGAGGGGTGGCTCAATATCGTGATGTTCCTCGTCTCATCGCTCGCACTATCGACGCGCTCGATAAAGCGCGCTTTCCCCTTGCACTACCCGGCTCGCGCGATATCGAAGCCGAGCGCACCCAGCTCATCACCCAGCTAAAAAACCGGGTGCTCCCGCGGATGGAACGGGAAGCCACCCCGGCGGTGGTGGTGCTCGGCGGCTCCTCGGGTGCCGGGAAATCCACCCTCTTCAATTCGCTTTTCGGCGAAGAACTCTCCGCCGCCTCGGTGCTGCGCCCCACCACCCGCACCCCGGTCATCGCCGTGCACCCGGATGACGCACCGCTCCTGGACGGCCACGTGCTCACCACTTTGGCGGAGGTACGCGAAAGCACCGGGGCAATCCCCGGGCTGGTGCTGGTAGACGCCCCCGATCTTGATTCCGTGGACGCCGATAACCGCGCCCTGGCTCGCACCCTCCTCAATAGCGCCGACCTGTGGATTTTTGTGACCACGGCGTCCCGCTACGGGGATGCCACCGCCTGGTCGGTGCTCACCGATGCCCACGGGCGCGGGGTGACCACCGCGGTGGTACTCAACCGGGTTCCGGCCAGCGCCACGCCTACGGTGCGCGCGGACCTGGCGCGCCGTATGGAAAGCTCCGGGCTGGGCGACTCCCCGCTTCTCATCGTGGCCGATAACGGCGGCCCCACCGCCGGGCTCCTTCCCCCCGCCAGCGTGGCCGAGCTGCGCCAGTGGCTCGAATCCATGTCTGAAACCGGCTTCGGCCAGGCGCTCATCACCCGCGCGGATGCCGCCATGTTCCCGCATATGGGCGAACGCCTGGAACATATCGCCGCCGCGGTGGAAATGCAGGCGGAAGCCGTGGAGCACCTGCGCTCCGTGGTGGAGCAATCCGCCACCGCCCCGCGCGAGGCCCTGCGCAAGGCCGCCCTCAGCGGCCGCTTCGGGGCCGGGGCTCCCACCACCGCCTGGCTTTCCGCCGCTTCGAGTGGCGGGCCGCTGGCCGGCATCAACCCGGCCGCCGCCCCCGGCCTGGGCGCGCGCGGGCGCAGCGGGGCCCGCGACGCCGCCATGACCACCGTATTCGAAGCGGTCCGCACCGCCGCGGACGTTACCCTCACTCAACAGCTCAGCGAAGTGAGCGAGGCGATTCTCACCGCCTGGGCCGGCGGGGTCATTGACACCCGCGAACTCGCGGCACAGGCCCGCACCGCCCTCGACCTGGATGCCATCCGTTTCCGCGCCTTCTCCGCCTGGATGAGCTACCTCAAGGGCGCCGCCACCGCCGCCCCGCCCAACCGCTGGTTCGGCACCGCCGGGATGGCCGCGGTGCTCGGGGCAGCCGCCGGGGGAGTGAACGGGGCGCGCCCCCTGGCCGAAGGACTCTACCGGGGCGGGGCGGTACGCCAGGCCCGCGAAGAACTCGCCCGGCTCCTCGACGGTGCCCTCACCGAAGTCACGGAGGTATTCCTCAGCCATCTCGGCGATGTGGAGCTCGGCTCGGGGCGCACGCTCCGGCTGCGCGCCGTCGAATTCAAAGACAGGTTCTAGTGGAGGAAGGGAAGAAGCTCATGGACACAGCCACCGTGACCGCGCGCTTGGAGCAGCTGCGCGGCGTCGTCGCTCAAGGAAAAGATCTATTCGATCCGTATGTGCTGCAGCGGGCCGAAAGGGAACTGGAGGAGATTTCCGGGCGCCTGGAGGCGGGGCTCGGCCTGACGGTGGCGGCGCTCGCGGGCGGCACCGGTTCGGGGAAGTCCACGCTGTTCAACGCGCTCACCGAGCTCAATTTCGCCGACGCGGGGGACGTGCGGCCCACCACCATGGATATCACGGCTTGCGTGTGGTCCGCGGCGGCCCGCCCCGTGCTGGCGGCCCTCGGCGTGAAAACGGAGCGCACCATTTCCCATAATTCGCTGCTCAATACCTCCAAGCGTGATCTTGATTCCCTGGTGCTCCTTGACCTGCCCGATCACGATTCGGTGAGCCTGGGCAATTCGGCGCTCGTCAATCGGATTTTGCCGCTCGTGGACGTGCTGGTGTGGGTGCTCGACCCGCAAAAATACGCCGATCACCTCATCCACGATTCCTATATCGCGGCGATGCGCGAACGCGCCGATCGTATGATCGTGGTCCTCAACCAGATCGATACCCTCCCGGAGGGCGGCACGGAGGCCATCACCGCGGATATCCGCAAGCTGCTACGCGCGGACGGTATTGCCGATAGCGTCCCGATTTTCCCGGTCTCGGCGCTGCGACGGCGCGGGCTGGAGCCGCTGCGCGACGCCCTGGAGAAGGCAGCCGGGCTCACGAATGCCGCGCTGGAGACCACCGCTGCGTATCTTGACGAGATCGGGGCGCGCCTGGGGGAGGGCCTTGAGGCTGCGCCGGTGGCTTTGGAGGCGGAGAAAGCGGAGGAGATCGCGCGCGGGCTGTCGGTGGCATCCGGCGTGCCGGCGGTGGCCGAGGCGATTGCCGGGGTGGGCTGGCATGCCCGCGCCGTGGCGCCGCCCGAGCAGCCCGCCGCCACGGTGGTGGATGCGCACCGGGAAGCCTGGCTCGCGCACGCGACCAGCGGCCTGCCCCGTTTGTGGGCGCGCCGTGTGGACGAGCGGGTGAGCGATGCCGCTTCCCTGCGCCGCGCCATTGGTGGGGCTTTGCGCGCCGTTCCGGTGCGTGGTGGCGGGCGCGGGGCCCTGCTGGGTGGCGTGCTCGCCGGGGTGCTGCTTGCCGCGGCGTGCGTTGGTGCGGGCGTCGCGGCGGTGGCGCCGTGGTGGGCGGCGGCCGTTGGCGCCGTGGTTGCGTTGCTGTGCGGTTTCGCCCTGGGATGGTGGGCACGACGCCGCAGCGCAGCTGCCAGGGCGCGGGCCTACCAGCGCGCGGTGAATAAGGAACTGGGCGCGGTGGTGGAGAAGCATTGCGTTGCTCCGGCGCGGGAGGTGCTCGACCAGTACGCGCGCGTGCGCCAGGTGGTGCGTGGGGAGTAGGGAGAGTAGCTGGCGATCTATCCACAGGTTGCCGAAATGTCATGGTTATCCACAAGCAGGTGCATGCGGATAGCCGAGCGAGAGTGAGCGGGTCATGATGGTGTCCACCGCCCGCACGTGGCGGTGGGAAAGGACAGCATCATGGTTAATGACACCATCGTCGCGGTACGTGGATATGCCGGCGGCAACCCGAAAGTTTATGAGAACGCCACCAGTGGGGATGTCACCACGGTCAATCTTGGGGTGACCCCGCGCTACTTCTCGCGAGAAACTAACCGCTTTGAGGACGGCAATACTATTTGGTACACGGTGCGGGCTCGCGGCACCCTCGGCCGTAATATCCAAACATCGGTGACTACCGGCACCCCGCTGCTGGTGCGCGGGCGGCTCGATATGCGCGAATGGACCGGTAAGGACGGTTCCACCATGCGCGGGCTCACCCTCTTTGCCGATGCCGTGGGAGTCGAGCTCACCACCGGGCGGGCCAGCTTCGTCAAAGTGCGCCCCGATCCAGCTGCGGAAACAAATGGCGGAGTCGCTGGCACGGTGAGTTCCGCGGATACAGCGGCAGGGGAAAGCACGCCGGGGGATAGCCGTTGGCTCACCGAGGAGTCGGATTCTTCTGAAGCGTCGGGTGAACCGCTCGGGCCAGCTGGAATAGGTGTGCCGCCTCCGGGGATGTCACCTGACTCGATGTCACCTGATGCGATGTCAGCGGATGAAGCCTTGCGCTCGGATCCGTCAGGTGGCGCATGGTGATGCCGAAAATGCCTCTACTCACCCGTTGTTCTGATAGGTACACTACAAGCATGCCCGGGTTTAATTCCTCGGAACAAACCCTGGACCACTTCACTATTTCCGCGCCTAGTTATTGAGGGGAGGGATGTAAAGATGAGTATCAATATTGGTGAAGAAATGCTTGACCGTCTTGAAGAACTTGCGGGTGACAATGCCGAAGTAGTGGCACACGAGGCTATTGAAGATGCCCTTGACCTCATTGAGGCGGAGAAGATCTGGGCGGATGTTGAGTCCGGCAAAGAGCGGCTCATACCTTTTGATGAGGTGGTGCGTCGCCTCGGGGTGGAAAATTAGTTTCAGCCTCCTAGGCAAGGCGTATACCGAAGAGACATCTACCAGACTCGTTAGCGATTCTTTTACCACCACGTAGATATCCATAGTCTGCCGCGATGGCATGCTTATCTACTTGAGAAAATCCCATTCCATCCCGGTTCCAGTCACATCGGGGGGACTTTTCGCGGGCGGCTCGGTACACTGGTCTGGGCCGCTCGCGCAACACCTAGCGCGATGCGCGGCACTGAATCGCGAATCAGGACGGGATAAGTGGCTGAATACATTTACCAGATGATCCACGCTTCCAAGCGTGTGGGGGATAAGACCATCCTTGACGACGTCACCATGGCGTTTTTCCCCGGAGCCAAGATCGGCATGGTCGGTCCGAACGGTGCCGGTAAATCAACAATCTTGAAGATCATGGCCGGGCTGGATGAGCCCTCCAACGGGGAAGCGCGCCTCTCCCCGGGCTACACGGTGGGTATCCTCCTTCAGGAACCTCCCCTCGAAGAGGATAAGACCGTCCTGGAAAACGTGCAGCTAGGGCGTAAGGACATTCTGGAGAAGATCACCCGTTTCAACGCCATCGGTGAAGAAATGGCGAATCCGGATGCGGACTTCGATGCCCTCATGGAAGAAATGGGCAAGCTGCAAACGGAAATCGATGCCGCGAACGCCTGGGATCTGGACTCTCAGCTGGAGCAGGCCATGGCCGCGCTGCGCTGCCCTCCGGGGGATACCCCGGTGTCCGTACTTTCCGGTGGGGAACGCCGCCGCGTGGCCCTGTGCCGCCTGCTGCTGGAAGCCCCGGACCTGCTTCTCCTTGACGAACCGACGAACCACCTGGATGCCGAATCCGTGCTGTGGCTCGAAAAGCACCTGAAGTCCTACGCGGGTGCGGTTATCGCCATCACCCACGACCGCTACTTCCTGGACAATATGGCGCAGTGGATCGCGGAAGTGGACCGCGGCTGCCTCTACCCCTATGAGGGCAACTACTCGACCTACCTGGAAACCAAGAAGGATCGTCTGGAAATCCAGGGCAAGAAGGATGCCAAGCTCGCCAAGCGCCTCAAGGATGAACTTGAGTGGGTGCGTTCCTCGGCGAAGGGCCGCCAGGCCAAGTCGAAGGCACGTCTGGAACGCTACGAAGAAATGGCAGCGGAAGCTGAACGCACCCGCAAGCTCGACTTCGAAGAAATCCAGATTCCGCCGGGGCCGCGGCTGGGCAATGTGGTTATCGAAGCGAAGAACCTCAAGAAGGGCTTCGGGGACCGCGTGCTCATCGACGGGCTGTCCTTCTCGCTGCCGCGCAACGGCATCGTGGGCATTATCGGCCCGAACGGCGTGGGTAAAACCACCCTCTTCAAGACCATCGTCGGCCTCGAACCCCTCGATGGCGGGGAGCTGAAGATCGGGGAAACGGTGAAGATCTCCTACGTGGATCAGAACCGCGCCGGTATCGATCCGGAAAAGAGCCTGTGGGAAGTTGTTTCTGACGGGCTGGATTACATCCAGGTCGGCCAGGTGGAAATGCCCTCGCGCGCCTACGTTTCCGCATTTGGCTTCAAGGGCCCGGATCAGCAGAAGAAGGCCGGGGTGCTTTCCGGTGGTGAACGCAACCGCCTCAACCTCGCCCTCACCCTCAAGCAGGGCGGCAACCTGCTGCTCCTTGACGAACCGACCAACGATCTGGACGTGGAAACCCTGTCCTCCCTGGAAAACGCGCTTTTGCAGTTCCCGGGTTGCGCCGTGGTTATCACCCACGACCGCTGGTTCCTTGACCGCGTGGCCACCCACATCCTCGCCTACGAAGGCACCGATGAGGATCCCTCCAAGTGGTACTGGTTCGAAGGTAACTTCGAAGGCTACGAGAAGAACAAGGTGGAACGCCTGGGTGAAGCCGCACTCAACCCGGGTGCCGGCGCCCACCGCAAGCTCACGCGCTAAACAAGCTCACGCGCTAGACAAACTGGCGCGCTAGGCGAGCCGCCGCGCTAAGCGCGCGTGCGAAAAGTTCAGGCGCGCTAACTGCGTACGGGCACGAGTCAACCGCTTATGCCCACGCGCGCAGCGCCCACATTGAGTAGCTACCGCCAGCTACTCGACATGCTGCTCGGGATGGTCCGGGTGTCGTTCTGGCACCCGGACCATCCCTTCTTGGCTCATGGAGGCAATATGGCGGCCGTCCTGGAAGAACTTTGCGTTCACCAGGGCGCGCCCGTTCTGCGCGGAAACACACTCCATCTCCGCCAAAATCCACTCCGACATATCAAAATTGCGATGCCACCAGATCGCGTGATCGAGGGTCGCCACCGAAATCCCGCGGGAAAGCCAGGCCAAGCCGAGGGCCCGCAAGGCCGGCTCCAACATGAACTGATCCGCCGAATACCCGAGCATCGCCCGCTGGAGGGTGCGCGAGGTCCCTTCCGGCATCGGCGAACGCGCCCGTAGCCACAGGTGCTGGCGCGGGGACCGCCCCGGATCCGGCCGCAGGTAGATATCACCTTCCACCCGCCGCATATCGATCCCGTTCGTGGACGACATCACCTTCGCGAACACGTTATCGAGCGCCCCGAAGAAATCCACCGAAGACGGCAGCCCCTCCGGCCCGGGAACATCCGGCATGGAGGAAGCCAGGGTAGGCCCGGGCTGGCGCAACTGGAACGACACCCGCGCCGTGAAAATCAACCGGTCACCCTGGTACGCGGTGACATTCCGGGTAGAGAAGGAGCGCAGATCGTTGATCTCCTCCACCTGGAACTCGATAGGCTCATCCAGGTGCCCGGCCCGCTGGAACGCCGCGGTAATGGAATGCGCCAGCCGCTCATCCTCACCGATGCCGAGCGAGCGCTGCACATCATCAGCCGCCGCCATCGTGGCCTGCCCGAGCACCTGCCCGCCGTACACTTTCCCGGTGATCTGCACCAGGTTCTGGCCGCGATACCGCCCCGTCCCGCAGCGCTCCAGCCGCAAATTATTGAGAATCGACGCCAAGGGCTCGGTGTGCGTTTCCGGTATATCGATGCGGTGCATATCTTCCTCACTCCCGGCGGCGCGCGCCACGCTACTTCCCCTCCGCCGCAACGAGCTGCTGATATTTCTCAAACAGGACGGCCAGCCGCTCCTCATCAGAAGCAAAGGGCTTGTTGCGATAAAGTCTATCGACTGCCTCGTCAATTTTTTCGTGCGCTTCGCGGAGGTTGCGTGGCATAAGGTCCGGGTCGTAGAGCTCGGCTAAGGTTTTTTCGCAGTGGTATTCGCGTACATCGAGTACGCGTAGCGCACGTTTCGTAAGTTCTTCTTTCGACGACGCCGACAACTCTGGCACGGGGAAAGTGTTATAAACCAAGGTATTCGAGTAGCGTAGCCGGGTTTCGAGCTGGCCCCCAACAGCGCGTAGCCAAGCCATATGCATTTTCGAGGTGAGCAAGGCGAACAGCCACGGCTCAGCATCGTAGATAGCGAACGCCAGATTGGAAATGATGGTGTCTGGGCCAAGGTAGCCGACGGGAACGTACTCACGGCGTTCCGAAGAAACACTTGGAACGATAATCGAATCCGTAGGCTTATAGCGGACTTCCCCAAATCGCCAAGGAATAGCAGCAAACTCTTGGGTCTGCTTCTTTGTGCTGGCCGAACGCATAGCGGAAACGTGCTCCAGGCGCCGCTTCACCTCCGGAATCTCGGCTGCTTCGTGCCGGTTTTCTTCCGTGAGCCACAGGCAGTAGCGGTCTTTCCCATTGATGTAGTCGTCAGCTCCCACGAACTGCTTGAGGACTTCGGAAAGCTCGGGATGGCTAGTGAGGAGGTCTTCAGCTTCCTGATCCGAAAGGATGAGGTTACCGCCGTCAGTCGGTTGGGATCCCTTGGTCATTTTTGGTAGGAACGGGGATAAAGTTGTGCTTCTTGCAGTGACGAAGGTGCTCTCACCAGCAATGAGGTAGGCGTTAATATTCTCAACCGGAGTTCGCACCAGGTCCGTGAAGAGGCATTTCGGTTCGGAAGATTCGTTGCGCAGGCTGATAACGGCCACGGTTACTCCGGCATTATGGGAGGCGTTATTGCTCCACTTGAAGGAGGTGTAGGCGTAGCCGATTTCAATGCCGCCCGTGAAAACGTAGGGGTGGAGCAGAGCGACCTGCTCGCCCTGGGTAATGGAATTCGTGGTCACAAAAGCGAGCTTGGCTCGGGTGCCGCGAATGTAATTGGCGCCCTTAATGAACCAGAGGGCAACGTAATCGAGCTTCTTCGGATACTTCGCGCTATCGAAAACATAGGCGAAGTCCTCCTTCTGATCCTTGGTCTGGTATGTACTTCCTACATAGGGTGGATTTCCGATAATGTAAATTTCATCTGTTCCGTTATTGGGGCAGACCTCGTTCCAGTCGAGGCGGGTGGCATTCCCGTGCACAATATGCCCGGTTTCCTTGAGCGGGATGAGGGGAATATCCACGCCGAATTTCTCCGCGAATTCCTCATTCATCTGGTGCTTAGCGATCCAGAGCGAGAGGATCGCCATTTCGACCGAGACGTCATCGATTTCGATGCCGTAGAAGTTCTCGATATTGATAACCGACGAAGCCAGGCCCAGGGTAGCTGCGCCCAACTTTTCTTCCTCGCCCATCCCCAGCAAAGACCAGGAGCCCGAGGTGGAGAGGCTATCGATGCGTTCCAGGATTCGGTGCTCCAGCTGGCGCAGCGCTTTATAAGCAATAACAAGGAAATTGCCGCTGCCGCACCCGGGATCGAATACCTTAATGCTTTGGATACGAGCCAGCAAATCCCGCAGTTTCTTTACTGAATTGGCGGCAGCATCGTATTGCTTTTCCAACTCGTCCAGGAAGAGCGGGCGGATGGTTTTGAAGATATTGGGAACCGAGGTGTAGTGCTGACCCAGGTTGGCGCGCTGCTGCTTATCGACCACGCCCTGGAACATGGAACCGAAAATATCAGGGTTGATTTCTGACCAATCCAGGGTGCCGAGCCGCAAGAGGGAGTCCCGGGCCGCCATGGTGAAGTGGGGGACCGCCAAAGAGGCGTCGTCGTCGTTATTAATACGGAAAAGGCGACCATTGACGTACGGGAAGTCTTGCAGGTAGACGGGTTTGTCCGCGGCGTTCGGGGTGTCGAGGGCGCGGAAGAGGGTGCGGAGGAATTCCGCGGTGTCGGAGCCGTCGCGGGCGGTGAAAGAGCCGATGGCGCTGGTGAACTGGCCGCGCGCGAAAATGCCGGTGTCCTCCGCGAAGAAACAGAAAAGGAGGCGGGTGAAGAAAATATTGAGGCCGTGGCGGGACGCGGCGTCGGTGAGCATATCCGGGCTGGCTTCGAGGAGGTCGTCGTAGAGCTTGCTCATGTGTTCGGCGGCGCGGCGGTCCGCTTTGGTATCCGAGGCGAAATCGCGGCGCTCCATATTCGCCCACGGCAGGAAGAATGTGATGTTTTTGTCGATCTGCGCGAGCGGGGTGATGAGGGAATCGCCCGTTTTCGTATCGAAAGCGGCGAGGCTGATGTAATCGGTGGCGATGACGAAACGGGTGTTGTAGCGGATCGCGGTGTCGCTGGTTTTGAGATCGAGGGCCGCGGCCACGAGGTCGCCGGAGGTTTTGCGGATGTACAGCTTGTTTTTCCACGCAATTTCGTGTTCGCGGTCGGCCGCGACGTTGATCGAGCTGGCGGTGGTGGAACGCAGGCGGGCGATGGAAGATTTTGAGATGCCGTACGCGCGCAGCAGGTCAAAGAAGAAATCGCGGGTGTAGCTGGGTTGGCCGGCCAGCGCGCGCACGCTTTCCTCGATGGTGGATAGGGTCAGTGCCACGCGCGGCTCCTTTCACGGCGGGCCCGGGCGCGCGGGTGCGGGCCGGGGTGGTATGGGACTATCTTAGGCGGTGGCTCTGATGTTTCGCGTGCATAGGCAGGGGGTTGAACCGCTTTTTAGGCTCGTTGAATCTTGTCAAGTGAGGTGTCGGGGGAAATCGCCCTCTCCCTTGCTTTGTCCCGTACTATTAGGGGATGGGAGAATATCTATGGGTTTGATCAACACTAGTTGCGTAGCCGAATGCGAAGGGCAAACCGATGCGCTATGCATTGTAGCTAGACGTACTTTCTCGTCATTATCGCCACTTCGGTATCCAGGGGGGAAGGCGAAACTGGCCGGGTTTCTTTCTAAAATTCTCGACTCGGATGGTGGTATTCGACGTTATGTGGAACCCTACGCAGGTGGTGCCGGTGCAGGAATTGCCCTTCTTTCTTCCGGCCAGGTTAATGAGTTGCACATCAATGATCTCGATCCTGCTGTTTACTCATTTTGGAAGCTTTTCAAGAATAACGTGGACCGCTTGGTATCGTTCATTGAAAACGTTCCACTCGACGTTGAACAATGGAATTATCAAAGAACAATATATAGGGAGGCGCTCTGTCCAAGCCCGGAGTTAGGACTAGCATTCTTCTATCTCAATCGTACGAACAGGTCGGGAATCCTCAATGCAGGTGTGATTGGTGGTAAAAAGCAAACCGGTAATTATAAGATGGATGCTAGATTTAACCGAGGGGCGCTGGTTAAACGTGTCACGGATTTAATTCCGCATCTTGACCAGATGTTGGTGACAAACAAGGATGGTCGCGACATTATTAGTGCTTATGGCAATGATGAGAGTACGCTTCTTTATATTGATCCCCCGTATGTTCAAGCGGGCTCGAGACTATACCTTAACGCTTTTGACGGCTACGACCATATGAGTCTAGCCAATGTCATCCATGAATACCCAGAAGGGCGGTGGGTGATCACTTATGATAACCACCCTCTCGTTAGAGACTTGTACCGCAATGATTACTGTGTGCCTCTCTCGATTACTTATTCAGCGCATAAGAAAACAACCGCTCAGGAACTTTTAATAACATCACGGTACCTGGCGGATAAAATTGCAATCATAAATAAGGTTGCAGGTATGTAGAGTAGTCGAAAATATACTTATTTAGTTTTATAGTCCGCATACCATTGAGAGAGGAAGGCGAAAAGTACTGCCGCATTGAAAGCGCTTATAACGTGCTGCCCTGTCAGGTTCTGATAGGACGCATGTGCTGCTAGATTTCCATAGGTGCCAGCAGCTTCTGAAAAATTGCATGCATCGAACGTTGATTTGAGCTTCTTGTATCCGCCGAATTCTGGGAACTGTTTTGAAACATAAGTGAGGAAGGAATTGTCCGATAGTTTTTCGACAACATAGTCTACATTTTGCTTATGGTTGGAGTGGGGACGGGAAGGCAACTTCATGTCCGGTATATTTGAAAGGTCCAACGCGGACAGAGTGAGTTCGAAAAGGGACCGGAGCGCTGGAGTAATAAGGTAGAGCTTCGCGCGCCTGTTTGTTTGGTTAGCTGGTAGGTTTCCGTAAGTGAATACTCCATAAAGGAGGCCATTTACGTGCTCAAACTCAACGGATTCGTTGATGGTGAAAGTTGGGTGGACGTACTTGACGCCGAGCTGGTTATCGTCATTGTGCGATCCATCTTTTAGATTTTTCCTTAATGCATTCTTAAGGCTAATATTTCCGTTTTTAAAGACGTCTGAGTCGAGGGTGGCATCGACGCTTGGTTGCGAGCTCTCGCCAGGGGATTTCGGGGAATGATTGTTACTTGTCTCGCTTTTTGGACGGGAAAAGGGCTCCGATTCAGGTGAAGATTTTTTAGCGCAGTTGTCCTGGTGCCCTTGATCTTGTTCTTTATTTATTGGGGGCGTATCACCGTTGGAAAGGAAACTTAGAACTTCCGAGCGAGCTTTTTCGTCACCTTTGTGAATCGGATGACGGGTATTTAGAGGTGGTTCCCCTTCCTTCATGAGTTGCGCTAACCGCACGAGAATAACCAGCTGGTCGTCAGTTAATCTATCTGCCATTTCCTTTGGTGTCGTCCCGCAGGGAGCGAATAGACCTTCTTTTGTAAATTTCAGCCCAGTAAGTTGGCGAATCTCTTCCAGCCGGAGCGCGTATTCGAGAGGGGATGCCTTGACCGATGCTAATAGTTTCACTTCTTCTTCGGTGAGCCGCCCACGCAGTGCGTCGACCAGAGCGAAAAATGATCCCGCTTGCAAAAGCCGATTGAGACGGGATTTTAAATTATAACGCGACTTTAAATCTGCGACGGTCGATCCGGATTCAATCTGGACGTAATAAAACTGTGCCTGTTGCTCGGTAGACCATTGCTTCTTTGCTGTTTGCGTGTGTAGTCGCGCTATATGTGGCTGGAGTTCATCTGCGGATTCCGAGACCATAACGCGGATGTGAGATGGAATATCGGCCAATTCGCTCTTGTATTTTGTGACAAGTCGATCATATTGTGTCGCGATTTTATCTCCGAAGCGATGGGCGAGTGCGGGGTTATTCAGTAGTTTCAGTACTGTAACGCGGCGATTTCCTTCGAGAACTGTATATCCAGTATCCGTAGAGGTGACAAGGGGGATTTCGTTGTCGAGGTAGCCGGCCTTTAGAATCTCGCTAGCTAGTTCAAAGACCTTTTCATTCTGAATAAGATACAGAATGGCCTCATTCTCGTCGGTAGCGTGGATCGGCATGCGATAATTGCGCAGGTCGAGTGAAAGCTCTGTGACTGCAACTGTTTTAATATCTAGCGGGTACCCCATATTGTCTCCTCACATTCCCATTCCCATTCCCATTCCTATGTAGTCTACACACCATGGAAGCGGTGCCGTGTGAGCCTGGAGTGGCACCTGGAAACCTAAATTGCAACGGCTTACCGGAAGATCGAAGAATCTCGTGAAGTCGCCGTCGAGTTGTAGAATTATAACAATCTTAGATGTATAAGTGAACGTCGGTACGCGCTACTCGGTGCTTTCGCGGGGGAGGAGCGTTTGTTCCAGGCCCACCAGGAGGGCTTGCACCATGATGGTGAAGTATTCCTGGCTCATCTGGTTTTCGTGCTGCGGATCCGTGAGGGGCAGCAGGTAGTTGGTGAGCATATCGGTGAGCGCGGTGGAAGTGGCGGCCAGGGGCTGGGCCTGGGCGACCATGCGGCCTAGATCGTGGCGCTGCTCGCGGCGAGTGGGGCTGCGCAAATTGCGCGCCGTGATCGCCCACAGAATTGTATTGATAATCATGGTGTAGGCCTGCGGGGCGTGATGGCGGAAACCGGCCTCGTGCAATTTTTCGAAAGATGCTTCAAGGAGGGGGAGCATCTCGGCACTGAAATTGCCGTGCATCATCCGCTCCGTTACCCCCGGATGTTCAAGCAGAACCGGGCGGGCGTTCTGCGCCAGCGCCATGAACCACTCTTTCCACTCCAGGCTTGCTTCGGGCAGGGCGATGGAGCCGATGAGATGCGCTATCACGGCATCGACGATGGCGTCCCGATTGGCGAAGTAGTGGTAAATCACCGAAGGGGAGACCTTGAGTTCAAGCGCTAAATCGCGAATCGACCAATTTTCGATGCCGCGGTCACGGGAAAGGGCCTGGGCAGCGTGGCGAATCTTATCCTGGGTCAGGCCGACGCGCCGGCCGGTGTTCACGGATTTAGCGTGCATATGCCCAGCATATCGCCACCCCGCATTGACATTACTAGAACAGTGTTCTAGTGTGTGTGCCGTTCACCCATTACTTCTGAAAAGGAAGCGCTATGACCGACGCGAATACTCACCCGCAACCGGCAGCGGAACCGGAATTGGAGCCTGGCTCGACAAAGGGCCAGATTCCTGGCCTGTTCCCACTATTTCTCACCGTGTTACTGGCCTATATGGGCCAGATGATTCTCAACCCGATTATTGCCCCGCTCTCGCGCGAAATCGGCCTGCAAGAATGGCATATCGGGGCGACGATCTCCCTGGCGGCCATCGTGCTCTCGCTTAGCTCAACCACGTGGGGGAGGGTCTCCTTGCGGCGGGGCACCCGCCCCATCCTGGTGACCGGCATGCTCGGCGCGGCCACCGCGCTCGCGGCCTTCGCGGTAGTGGCCTGGTTTGGCTTGCAAGGAGCGTTGGTTGGGAGCGCCCTGGTGATCGGGGTGGTGTTCACCCGGGGCCTGCTGTACGGCGGATCCATTGCCGCCATCACGCCCGCCGCCCAGACCTACATCATCACCCACACCTACAGTGAGGCGCAGCGAGTCAAAGGCGTGGGCATGCTGGGCGCCGCGCAAGGATTCGCCACCATCCTCGGTGCGCTGGTGGGTGGGAGCCTGGCGGCCCTCGGCGGATTTATGCTGCCGCTGGTGGTCATGCCGCTCATGATTTTGGCCGGGGTTGTAGTGCTGCTGGTGACCTTCAAACCCACCCGGGGTGAAAAGCGGGTGGAGAAGCCCGCTAAAGTCAGCTACTTCGACCCGCGAGCATTCGCCTTCCTAGCCTGCGGCTTCCTCATGTTCACCGTATTTTCCACCCTGACCACCGTGTTCGGCTTCCTGCTC
Source organism: Actinotignum timonense (assembly GCF_002860685.3). GTDB lineage: Bacteria > Actinomycetota > Actinomycetes > Actinomycetales > Actinomycetaceae > Actinotignum > Actinotignum timonense. The sequence goes on from NZ_CP136960.1 coordinate 1,229,284, forward strand.
CAAGACGCATTGGGGCTGGAAGCGGCGGCCACCGCCGGATTTACGGCCTTGTGCATGTCCATTATGGGAGTGGTCATGATCATCGCCCAGGCCGCGCTGGCACCGCGGCTCGGCTGGAACGCGGTGCAGCTCTTCCGCCGCGGCCTGGTGATCTTCTTCGTGGCGGTGGCCCTGCTGCTCTACCCGAGCCACCTGTGGATTTTCGTGCTGGCCTGCGTGCTGGCGGGGCTCGGCTCCGGTTTAGCGATGCCGGGCTATAACACCGCGCCCACCCTGAAGATGGAGCCGCATGAGCAAGGCGGCATGGCCGGGCTCATCAATGCCAATAACGGCATGGCCTATGTGCTGGCCCCCGTTGCGTCCACGGCGCTCTATGGGATCGCACCGTGGCTACCGATTGCAGTATGCGTGGTGCTGCTGGCATTGGGCATTCTCATGAGTGCGGTGCATCCCTCATTTAGGCGGTAGCGGGGGAGGCGGCGTCGTCGTACCTATTTCGCACGCGCGCGAAAAGGCGACAAGGTATGGTTCGCGGGGTGGTGAGAAAAAACGTCTCCCCTGGGACACTTCTACGAGAGGTGCGGGGAGTCCTGTCACCGGGAACGGTACCAGAAAATGTGCGGGACCGGTAGATGATGGGGACTTACGTTTCTTCGACCGCGCGGAAACGGCCGGTGGCGGTGGAGCTGCCATTCGCGGCCACGATGCGGCGGGCCTGCGCCATCGCGCCGTCCATATCCGTGAAAAGATAATCGCCGATGCTGAGTTGGCCCAGTTCCATGCGCTGGGCCATCTCCTGCACCTGCTTGGGGAGGCCCTTGACCAGCACGGTATTGCCGGCATCGACCAGGCGGTCCACCACCTGCGCCAGGGCTCGCACCCCGGTGGCGTCCACGATTCCGACGCGGGAGAGGCGCAAAATTACCACGTCCACGCCCGCCAGGCGCGGGATTTCGCGCTCGATGCGGTCGCCCACGCCGAAGAACATGGTGCCGTCTACCCGCAAAATAGCAATTTTCGGATCGGAGGGGAGATCCTCGCGGAAAATACCCGAACGGTTCGCCATGCGCCGCAACACCAGAATCCCGGAAATAATAATTCCCACGGTGATCGCCCAAATAATATCCAGACCCACCGTAATAATCGCCGTGATCACGAAAACGGAAGCATCCGAGCGGTTGGAACGCATCACCTGGCGCACCGTATCCGGATTAATCATGCGGTAGCAGGTCACCACCAGCACGCCGGCAAGAACCGAGAGCGGGATAGCAGAGACCGCGGCGGAGACCAGGTAGACCACCGCGATGAGAACCAGGGAATGGATGAGGGCGGCCAGGCGCGAACGCCCACCCGAACGCACATTCACGGCGTTGCGGACGATCGCGCCGGTGGCGGGCATGCCGCCGAAAAGCCCGCAGCCCACCGACGCCAGGCCCTGGCCCACCAGCTCCCGATCCGGAGAATAGCTGCCGCCGCGCACCATCCCCGCCGCGATCCGCGCGGAGATGAGCGACTCGATACCCGCCAGGGCCGCCACCGCGAGCGCGCCCGGCGCCAGGGCGCTGAGGAGGCTTATGGAGATTTCGGGGACGACCTGTGCGGGGAGAGTGGAGGGGATGGTGCCGATGGTGGGCACCGTGAGGCCGGCGGCCCAGGCGGCCAAGCTTACCACCAGTACCGCGATGAGAGATCCGGGGAGCTTCTTCGAGATTTTCGTGCACGCCGCGATAATGACGATGGCGGCCAGGCAGAGCAGCCCCGTGGTGAGCACCGTTGCGGGAGTTATGCGGGTGAGGGCTTCGAAGTCGGCCGGCAGGGTGCTCAGGCCGGCGCGCGTCTCCACGCCGATAATATTCGGGACCTGCTGGAAGAAAAGAATGGCGGCGATGCCCACCGTGAAACCTTCGATCACCGGCCAGGGAATGAGGGAGACGGCGCGCCCCAGGCCCAACACCCCGGCCAGGAGGATGAGGCCTCCCGCCATGAGGCACAGGAGCGGCACCACTCGCGCACCGTGCGCGGCGACGATGGGTGCCAAGATGACCGCCATGGCGCCGGTGGGCCCGGAGATCTGGTAATTGGAGCCGCCGAAGATTGCCGCGATAATTCCCGCAACGATGGCGGTAATGAGGCCGGCCTCCGCGCTCAGGCCGCTGGAAATAGCGAAAGCTAGGGCGAGGGGGAGGGCTACGATTCCCACCGTGACCCCCGCAGCGATATCTTGGCGCCAATATTTTTTGGTGGCGCGTAGGTCATCGGTGCAGGGCAGTAGGGAACGCAGATGCGTGATAAAAGCGGGCACAGAAACCTTTCACAATCTCAGCATCTGAACAGGCCATATCGCGCATACGTGGAGAGTGTGGCGCTCGAATAGTGTTGTTTCGCACCGGATCGCGCTGTTTTATAGCGGTGGCGTCAAGATGCGTGCTTGGTCGAACGAAGCCACCATAGCATATGTGTCCATATTTTGAGACGGGCCTTGTGGCGAGATCTTGTGGCGGCTTCGGTATTTCTTGGGACTTCCGGCCCGGCTACAGTTAGACCATGAAAAAACGAAGCGCCGGGCTGGTGATCGCTATTGCCGTCATTATCCTCGAACTTATCGGGGGAATGCAGACCTACCTCAACCAGCTGATTTTGCCGATCCTGGCCAAAGACCTGCACGCGCAAAACCTCTACGGCGTGATTATGGGAGTATCCGCGATTGCTTCCATGGCGGGGCTGCCCATCGGTGCGGCGCTCATGAATCGGATGCGGCTGCCGCGCCTCCTCATGGGCGCCACCGTGTTCCTGGTGCTGGGTGCGTGCACCAGCGCTGCGGCGCCCCATATCTCGGTCTATCTTCTCGGTGCGGTGATCCGGGGGCTGGCCGGTTCCACCCTGGCCATGACTTCCATCGGCGCGGTAGCGCTGGGGCTATCCGGGCGTGCCCGGCGCCTCACCCTAGCTTTTTCCTCCGCCAGCTGGGTGGTCTCCTCCGTGGTAGGCCCGGCCTATGCGGCGTGGGCAACGCACCTGCTCTCCTGGCGCTGGGCCATGCTCCTCTACCTCCCGCTACTTCTGATAGCCCGCTTCGTTATCGCCCTCAATCTTCAAACCGAAGGGGAACGCAAAGAATCACCCTTCTCCTATACCGCGCTCCTCCTCATCGTGGCGGGCGTGGGAATAACAATTATTCCGGCATCCGGCCCGCTCAAGATCGTGCTCATGGTCATCGGGGTGGCCGTGCTGGGCCGCGTGGCCGTGCTCCTCATGCCGCAGGGCACCTTCACTCAAAAAACACCCCGCCGCGCCGCACTGGCCGGCATGCTCTTCCTGACCGGCGGCTATTTTGCGGGAAATGAACTCGTTTCCCTCACCGCGCACGACCTCTACCAGGCCGGCCCGGACGCCCTGGGCATCATCATTATGGGCGGCGGGCTCGGCTGGGCCGTTGTGGGCGTGGTCTGCGGTATCAAACCGGCCGCGTCTCGGCGCGGATATCAGCTCCGTGTTATTTTCGGCCTCGGTTTCATCGCGCTCGCGGCGCTCTTCTTCGCGGCGTGGATTTTCTTCGGGTGGCGCCCGGTATCAGCTACGCCTGTCTTCTGCATCGCGTGGACCCTTGCCGGGATCGGCATAGGCATCGCCTACCTGGACACCCTCAATATTTTCTTCGACGACCCGGATGAACCCGACGGCATCACCATCGAGGAGATGGCCAGCTCTGCGGTGATCGTGGAATCCCTCGCATCCACGATGTTTATCCCGCTGACCACCTCCATCGTGGCCCTGGCTTTCGTATCGGGAGATGGCATTTCTGCGCTGCCCTACGGGATAACCTGGCTGCTTATCGCGGGTGCAACGATTATTTCCTTTATCTACCTTCGGCACGCCTACCCTGCGCGCACGGTTTAGGCATGCTTGCGGGGCGTAGGCCCACCTGCGCGACGTAGACCCGCCCGTACGATGTAGGCTCGTCCGCACGGCCGTAGGGCGCCGTGTGCGATTTTTCGCAGGCATAGATTTTCGCACCGAAATAATTTGATGTTTTAGATATGCAGTTCCGCATAGATTTTGCGCCGGAATTCCCCACAAGTTGTGAATAATTAGTTAAGATGGAGGAAAGTTTAGTCGTCTCTGAAAGGGCAGAGCATGTCTATCCTGAGAGCTTTTTCGCGCCACACACGCACCGCCGGAGCTGCTATTGCGGCGCTCGCCGTTATCGGGGCAGGCTCGGTTGCCGCACTGGCACAACAACCGGCAAGTTTCGCCACCGATTCCAACTCCATTATTACCGCGAAGCACGTTTTCGATAACCCCGGGTCCTGCCCGGCGGATGCTCCGCGCGGACGAACAGAAATCTGGAAAAACACCCGAACCGCATCCGGTTGGGAAACAACAAAAATAGGGACGGTCGGAAATATCGTCGAAGCGATGGTCTACAACCCCGCCGACGGCAATATTTACGCCGCAACCGGATATTCGAAAGGGCAGGGGGATTGCGCCCCGGAGATCGCGAATTATTCCTTCATCAAAATAGCGAAAGACCCCGCTTTGGCCGCGGAAAACCAGGTGGTTACCACCCGCCTGGGCGCTATGCCCCACGGCGACCAGGTGCTTGACGCAGCCCTGGTGCCCGTCCAGGGCCAACCGAATTATGTTTTCATCAAGGAACGCTCCGATATGGTGACGGCGCGGCCGCTTACCGACATCATCACTCCCGCATGGGGCGGCACCCATTTCACCAACAGCGGCGAATTCGCCGGGGAAAGCTCGCATTCGGCCGCGCAGGGAATGCTCTACCAGGACGGAACATATTGGGCCATGCGCTCAAACAGCCTGGTGCGCGCGAAAACCGGAGACACCATCACCGCCCAGGGAATTAAGATGCCGGGCTTAGTGGAGGCCAGCACGGTACAGGTGCACGAATTGCATAAAGCGGAGCTGCACGACGACGCCTATTCCACGCCGAGCAGCTCGCTCGAAAATGAGAATCTCCAATTCGTCAGCGGCATGATGATCCGTCCAGGATTATTTGGCTTCACCGAATATCAGAGCGGCGAATTCTGGCAGGTGGCCGTCGATAATTATGACGCCGCCAGTGACACCACCGCCTACGGGGATACGGGGCGGCTCTTCACCATGTACCGCGGCACCCCGAAATTGAATGCTCCGGAGTTCGCGGTTATTGGGACTCCGCTCAGCGGCGCGACCGACGTAGCGACAGGCGTGAGCATGGTGGCGCCCGCCGCTCCCACCAACGTTGCGGCGGAAACCGAACAAGAATTTGAATTCGTGGCCAGCAATCCAGGAAATTATATTTCCGGGGAGTGGGCCGCGGAGAACCTGCCGCTTACCGGCGGCACCTATGCCGACGGCACGCCCGCCACGTGGCAGATTATCGGACTCTCGGACATTGTGGAGACCGACCGCGATAGCGCAGTCGGAGCGGCGAAAGCTGGCCAATACACGGCAGTGACTCCCCGCACCTCCTGCACTGTCACGGATGGCGCCGCTGGCGCGCAGCTTTCCTGCCGGGGCACCCACGTGACTCCCGGAGCGAAGGTGAAGGTGCGCGTGAAAGTGAAGGCCGTGGCGCCTCCCGCTCCGCCCGCGCCGGAGCCGACAGTGGAGCCAACTACGCCGGAACCCACGGTGGAGCCGGAACCAACGGCGCCAGAGCCGACGTCGCCCGCACCAGTCCCGACGGTGGAGCCCGAGCCAACGGTCGAACCCACCATTGACCCGACCACCCCAGCCCCGGAACCGACAACGGGGCCAAGCACGTCGCCTGCACCAGTCCCAACGGCGGAGCCAACCACGCCCGCACCAGTCCCGACATCCGGCCCGACAACCCCTGCGCCGCGGCCAACTCGCCCCGCCGTTCCCGGCACACGCCTCCCGGCTACCGGCGCGGGCGGAATGGCGATGCTCGGCCTGATTGCCGGCGGTGCATTGGCGGCCGGTCTGGTGCTTCGGGTACGCCGGAATACCCGCGTGAATTCCTAGACTGACGCTGCCCGGCCGGGCACCAGCGGTGCCCTGCTACGCGCCAACGGTGCCCGGCCCGGGGCCAACGGCGCATGGCAGGGTGCCCGCGCCAGCTGCGCCGTCGTCGTCGCACCATCCCCACCACGGCGCCAAATTCCACGGAAAGGCAACGGAGCAGATATTCTAGTAACCGGGCTCGCCACCGGAGGCGAGCAACCGGGGACACACGGGGAGACACAAGGAGGGAACCATGGCGGGTTCACCACCGCAAGATATGCTCAACCGCATCGCTGATGCATACGGAGTGGCAACGCATTATTGGAGTTTCGCGGGCGAATACGTGACGGTGGATGCCGATACGCTCGTCGCGGTGCTCGCGGCCATGGGGATTGATACCTCCACTCCGGAAGCGGCGCAGGCGGCGCTGGACACGGTCGATAGCCGCGAATGGCGCCACGTGTTGCCCGCCACCACGGTGGTGCGCGAAGGCAATGAGCAGATCATCCGCGTGCATGTGCCCCACGGTGCCGCCGTGGCCCTCACCTACGAACTGGAAGACGGCGCGGAACTACCCGCCGTGCAGTCCGAAGATTTTGAACTCCCGCGCCTTATCGACGGTGCCATGATTGGCCGCGCCGCCTTCATCATCCCGGGTAACCTGCCGCTCGGCTACCATACGGTGCGCGCCAAGGTCACCCCGCCAGCCGCGGGGGAGGAGGCCGCCACCTGGCATAGCGGCGCGCTCATCGTGGTACCCGCGCGCCTACCCGCCCCGGCAGAAAAAGGCGTGGCCGGCTGGGGCGTCATGAGCCAGCTCTACTCGGTGCGCTCGCGTGACTCTTGGGGCACGGGGGACACCGCGGACCTGGCCGAACTCGGCTCGCTCTTCGGCGGGCTGGGGGCGCAATTTGTGCTCATTAACCCGCTGCACGCCGCCGAACCGTGCGGGCAGCTCACGAACTCGCCGTATTTGCCGACGTCGCGCCGCTTCTTCAACCCCCTCTACATCCGCCCGGAGGACATCCGCGAAGTGGCCTATATGGACTCCGGCAAGCGCTCCATGGTCACGTGGGCGGGGCAGGCGCCTAAGGAATCCTCGCTGCACAATACTCTGCTGGATCGCAGCGCCTGCTGGGAAGCCAAACGCAGCGCCCTCGAAGTGATTTACCGCGAACCGCGCAGCCACGCCCGCCAGGCCGATTTCGACGCGTTCCGCGCGGCTGAGGGGCAGGGCCTGGAAGATTTCGCGTTCTGGTGCGCGATGTTTGAGCGCTACGGCAAGCACTTCCCGGTTGAATGCGAGCGCCCCGACACCTTGGCCTCGCGCCGCGAACGCACGGAGCTGAGCGAACGCATCGATTTCTACTGCTGGTGCCAGTGGGTCATGGACCAGCAGCTGGAAGCCGCCCAGAAAGTGGCGCGCGATGCCGGCATGGGCATCGGCGTGGTGCACGACCTCGCGGTGGGGGTGCAGGCCTGCGGCGCGGACGCTTGGGCCAACCCGGATGCCTTCGCCAGCGGCGTGAGCGTGGGCTCCCCGCCCGATATGTACAACCAGCTCGGCCAAGACTGGTCCCCGCCGCCCTTCAACCCGGTGGAGCTCGACCGCCAGCACTACGCACCGGTGCGCGATATGGCCCGCACCGTCATGCGCCATGCCGGGGCGCTGCGCATCGACCACGTGATGGGATTCTTCCGGCTGTGGTGGATCCCGGCGGGCAATAAGCCGGTGGACGGCACCTACGTGTACTACAACCACGAAGCCCTCATCGGCGTGCTCATGCTGGAAGCGGCGCGCTCAGGCACCTTCCTCATCGGGGAAGACCTGGGCAACGTGGAGCCCTGGGTGCGTGATTTCCTGACCGAACGGGGCATTTTCGGCACCTCCGTTATGCTCTTCGAAAAGGAAGGGGAAGCTTTCCGCGCCCCCGAACACTACCGCAGCGCCTCCCTGGTCACGGTGGACACCCACGACCTGCCCCCGCTGGCCGGCTACCTGGCCGGCGAACACGTGGACCTGCGCGCCTCCCTGGATATCCTGGTGGAGCCCGTGGAGCAGGTGCGTGAAGAAGCCCGCCGCGAGCGCAGCGTGCTTATTGACACCCTGTGCGGCTGCGGGTTGTTGGAGAGCCACGATCCCACCGAACGCGAGCTCATCGAGGCGATGCACTGCTATATTGCCCGCACCCCCGCCCAGCTCCAGGCCATTGCTCTGGTGGACGCGGTGGGCGAGCGGCGCACCCAAAACCAGCCCGGCACCGATACCGAATACCCGAATTGGAAGATCCCGCTGGCCGACGGCACCGAGAAGGTGGTCCTCACCGAGGACCTGGGCGAGCACCCCCGGCTGCGTTCCCTCATCGCCGCGTACACGGCGGAATACGAGCGCTGCCACCCGCGCGGCTAAGGCAGCTCAGGCACAGTAGCGGTTCGCGACTGTCTTAAAAGGTACGACGACGCAGCTAGGCCCGTCTCCTAAAATTTGCGCAAATTTTAGGAGACGGGCCTATCTCACGCCAGCACTTCTTCTTAGAGTGAATGCACCGGCCGGTCTGCCCCTTTCCTGAGCTGGAAACGGGGCACGGGGTAAGGAGCACGGGGCGCAACGGAAGCGCACCGTTCCCGCCCTCGCAGCACCAGCCACGAACAGCATTCTCAACGGTGAGGAGAGAACATGAAAAAACACCTCGTACCATTTTCGGCCACCGCCGCATCACTCGGTGGCTTCCTCTTCGGTTTCGACACCGCGGTGATTTCCGGAACCACAGCAGCCCTTCAAGACAAATGGGACCTGAGCGCCGGGCAGCTGGGCTTCACGGTCTCCTGCGCCCTCATCGGCACCATTATCGGGGCGCTCTTCGGTGGCATCCCGGCCGATAAATGGGGCCGGCGCCCCGTCCTCAAAGGCGTGGCCGCCCTCTACCTCATCACCTCTGTATGCGTGGCGGTAGCCAATAGCTGGGTCTTCTTCCTCATCTTCCGCATGCTCGGCGGGATCGCGGTGGGGGCCTCCTCGGTAATCGCCCCGCTCTATACGGCGGAGATATCGCCTGCCGCACGGCGCGGAAAACTGGTGGCCACGGTGCAGCTCAATATCGTGATCGGCATTGTGGTGTCCTACTTCTCCAATTACATTATCGTCAAAATGATGCCGGTGGAGCTGGGCTGGCGCTGGATGCTCGGCATCCAGGCGGTGCCTTCCCTCATCTTCCTCGCGGTGTGCTACTTCATTCCGGAAAGCCCGCGCTGGCTCTACACCCGCGGGCGCGATAGCGAATCGCTGCGCGTCATGGAAGACCTGTGGGGCAAGAACGAAGCCGCGCAGGTCATGGCAAATATGCATAACGCCGCCCCGCACGCCGCGGCAACGGAGCCCTTCTTCTCCAAGCGCACCGCCCGCCCCATCACCATGGCGATCCTCATCGCCTTCTTCTCCCAATTCGCGGGCACCAACGCGGTGCTCTACTACGCACCGTCCCTGCTCCAGTCCGCCGGCATCGCCGGCGACGCCGCCTTCGCCTCCTCCATCCTGGTGGGCCTGACCAACCTGGCCTTCACCCTGCTGGGGCGCTCCCTCGTGGACAAGGTGGGGCGCCGCCCGCTGGTGACCCTGGGCGCCGGTATCGACCTGGTGGCGCTGCTGGCCATCGCCGGAATCTTCTATTTCAACGGCTCGGAGCTGTCCACCACCACCGGCATTATTGTGCTGGTTCTCATCATCGTGTTCATCGCGGCGCTCGCGGTGGGTATCGGTTCGGTGCTGTGGGTCTTCATCTCGGAGATTTTCCCGCCGGCCCACCGCGCCAACGGTCAGGCCGTCGGTTCGGCCGCCCACTGGGTGTCCGCCGCGATCATCTCCGGCACCTTCCCGGTGATGTTCCAAGCCTCGATGACCTTCACCTTCCTCTTCTACGCTGCGTGCATGCTCGGCGCGGTCATCTGGTCGCGGACTATGATGCCGGAGACGAAGGGAACTCTTCTCGAGGACGTGTAGCCCGGGCGGCGCCCATGGCGCGCCCACGGTGCGGCGCACCGTGCGCCCCGCGCCTGGTACGGTGCCCACGCACCGTCAAGGTGGCGCACCGACCGGCGGGCGCGGCCCGCGTAGCGGGCCGCCGGCGTCGTCGTAAAAGAAAGAAGGAGGAACAATGGCGGGCGTAGGGATGAAAGACGTGGCGAGCCGCGCCGGGGTGTCCATCACCACGGTGTCCCACGTGCTCAACGGGACCCGGCGGGTGGCTGAATCCACCCGGATGCGGGTGCTGGAGGCGGCAGCGGAACTGGGCTACTCCAGCCCGCGCACCGTCCGCTCCCTACGTGCCGGGGCTTCACCCGGAATCGCCATTGTGGGAACCCTGCTCGGCAACGCCGGGGGCACGGCGGTGGCCCTGGAGCTGGCCCGCCAGGCTACCGATGCCGGCCTGGTGCCCTTCCTGCTGGATACCGGTGCGAATGTGCATACCGAAGAAGCGGCGCTCAGCGCCCTCATCGCGCACCGTCTGGACGCGGTCATCATCAGCCCCGTGCCCGGATGGCGCCGGCACTCGCTGCCGCGGCTGCGCCGCCACGCCATCCCCTTCGCGGTGGTCAACGGGAATGACCCCGCCGTGGTGGCCCCGCAGGTGAGCACCGACTACCAGCAGGGGATCCGCGATATCACCGCACACCTCCTCGACCACGGGGTGCGCTACCCGGTGCTCTTCTACCCGGACCGGCGCATCGCCAACGGCTCGCAGCATATGCGCGGCTTCGAGGAAGCCCTGGTGGAACGGGGCCACCGGGTGACCCGCCACCAGCTGGTGGGCGCCCATTCCTCCCCGCGGGCGGTGCGCCGCCAGATCGCCCAGGTGCTTGACTCCTGCGCCCATATTGACGCCCTGGTGCTGGGCAACTCGGCCATGTGCGTGCCCGCCATGGCGGAGATACGGCGCCGCGGCCTGGTGCCGGGCCGTGATATTCGCCTGGCCGTTTTCGATGATTCCCACCTGCCCGAAGCCCAATCATTCCTGCGCGCCGTTGACCCGGTAGAAGCGGTTGCCGAGCGCGCCATTACCGAAATCACCCGCCTGCTCGGTGATCCGGATGCCGCCGCGGAGCGGCACCGTACCCGACTGGTGCCCTGCACCGTCATCACCGGGCCGAGCTGCGGCTGCCCCACGGCGCCGCAGGAAAGCTCAACGGCGGGAACTGACCAACATCGGCTCTACGCCGCAGCCCACGGGCGCCGTCACGCCGGCTGGGTACCCGACCGTGCCCTCCTCAACGATGAGGGACACAGCCGCTCCCCGCTGGCCGCCACGCCGCCCCCAACCCCCTCAACAAAGGAGGCACTCATGACACAGCTCGACCACTTCCCCGACCGTTTCTTCCCCGCCCTGCACGTGCGCCCGAACTTCGGGTGGGTCAACGACCCCAATGGCATCCACAAGGTGGGCGATACCTGGCACATGTTCTACCAGTACAACCCCAAGGCGCCCTGGCATGACCACATCCACTGGGGGCATGCCACCTCCACGGACCTCGTCAATTGGACGGCGCAGCCCATCGCCCTCAAACCGCGCCCCGGGCAGCCCGATTCGGCCGGCTGCTGGTCCGGCGTGGGCACCGTGCACGAGGGAGTATCCTCGCTGCTCTACACCGCCGTCACCCGCGGGGACGGCCCTTCCGTGACGGTCCTGGCGGAGGAAAACGCCGATAGGAGTGGCTGGGAGCCCACCGGCGTCGTCGCCACCATGCCGCCCATCGAAAACGTGCGCGCCATGCGCGACCCCTTCATTTTCGAGGTGGAGGGCCGCACGTATGCCATCCACGGCGGCGGCTTCGAGGACGGCACCCCCGTGATCTTCCTTTACGAGTGCTCCGATTGGCGCAACTGGCGCTACCTGGACACCCTCCTGGTGGGCGACGACCCGCTTGCCTCCATCTACGCCCCGGCCTCCATCTGGGAATGCCCCCAGCTCATCCAGGTGGGGGAGGCGTGGGTGCTCATCGTCTCCCAGTGGGTGGAAGCGGAAACGCTGATGGATCACCTCACCGGGGTGGCCTACCTGGTGGGCGATCTCGATATGAGCGCCGGGTACCCCCGTTTCGTGCCCCGTGCCGGCGGTGAATTCGACGCCGGGCCCGACTTCTACGCGCCTCAGTGCGTGGTGGACGGGGAGCGCGTGCTCGCCTGGGGCTGGACCTGGGAAGGCTCCGACCGCACCGACGCCGATATCGACGCCTCGGGCTACAACGGTGCGCTGACCTACCCGCGCCAGGTGCGTATTTCCGACGGGCGCGTGTGGACCGAGCCGGCTCCCGAAATCTTCGCGCTGCGCGAAGGCGAGGGCACCGTGGTCACCGAACTGCCCGAGCTGCACTCCTTCTCCCTGGACCTGGCGGGCAGCGGCACCATCTCCCTGCGCGATTCGGAAACGAACGAGGTGCTCTTCACCGCCGCCGTGAACGCGCCGGCCTCCCTGTGGATGGACGGCTCCCTGGTGGAACTCTTCCAGGAAGGCACCACCTCCTTCACCCAGCGCATTTACCCGCGCGGGCAGGTGCGGATGGAGGTGAGCGGGGAGCTCACCGTCACCTGCTATCGCCTCTCCGCTTTTAACGACGACGGCGCCCGGCTCCCGCGTGCCTTGCGTTAAGGGGCGGCGCGGCACCGTGTCATAAAAGTAGTAGCGCGCACTAAGTGAAGCGGCGGATACCGGTGGGTATCCGCCGCTTCGGCCTGTATGCGAGGAATGTAGCTTTCCTGCTAGACGTTGGGACTGGTGCCTAGTTGCGCGCCCGCCGGATTGCCAGCGCCCCGCCCGCTCCGAGGAGCACCGTTGCCGCGCCAATGGCACTGCCCAGCTCCGCACCCGAGTGGGCCAGTTGCGGCTTGGCTGCGTTGGCCTTGGGTGTTGCTGTTGCGGTGGGAGCCGTGGCTACGGCGGGCGTATTTGTTGCCGCGGGGGCGGCGGTTGCCGGGGCGGCAGGAGCAGAGGGCGCAGCCGGAGCACCGGTGATAGCCGGAGTTGCCACGGGGCCGGCTGGCGGCGTCGTCGTAACACCTGGCGTGGAAGGCTGCGCCGGCTGCGCGGGAAGCGGGCGGGCAAGAACCTCATTCAACTCTGCGATCTTCTTCTCGAGCGCCGCGACGCGCTCGGTGAGCGTAGCCACGCGGGCCTGCGCCGCCTCGAGCGACTTCGCCTTCTCGGCGACCTCGGCGCGCGCCGGTGCGGCCGCGGCCTCCGCATCCTTGATCTGCTGGGCGAGCTCGGCCTCCATAGCCGGGCACTGCGCCTGCGCCCCGCGCAGCTCTTCGATCAGCGGCTTGAGCGTATAAATCTGGGTATTGAGCTGCTGCTGTTGGGTGCGCAGCTGCTCGAGCTTCTTCTCCAGCGCGTCAATCTGCGCGCTGATTTCCGTCACATCCGCGCCGGCCTGCTGCATCTGCGTGCGCTTGACCACCAGCGCATTTTTCTCATCAATCGTGGCGTATTCAGTTTCCTGAACTTCCTTGAGCGTGGCCTGGAGCTGCGCCAGTTTCTTCTCTTGGCTAGCAATGGCGGGGCCGATCTTGCCGCACTCGGTGCTCAATTCCTGCTGCTGCGCACGCAGCGGAGCGAGGGGAGCTTCCTGATACGCGAGGCGCTGGCGCGCGGCGGCAAGGTCTTCTTCAAGGCTCGGAACCTTCGCCTTTTCAGCGGCCAGATCAGCGGTGACCCGAGCCAGTTCCGCTTCCGCGGTGGCCTTCTCCTCAGCGGCCTTATCCCTGTTCGTATCCGCACCGGCGCGGGAAAGATTACTCGTCAGGCTGGTGGATGTGGCCGGGGCACCGAGCGCCGCGGCTGGAATGAACATGGCGGTGGCTGCGGCGGCGGCAACGGCCAGGTAACTCGGGTGCTTCATCGGGGTGTCTTCCTCTTCTTTGAATATGACGGTTTGCACCACAAGTTTATAGCGAAGTAATAAAAGGATATTAGGAAATGTGATGATAAAAATATCCAGGATAGTTTCAGTTTTGGGGTAGCCGGAGCGGGCTGATTAAATGCCACGGTGCGGGAACCCATGGCGAGTTCCCGCACCGCTTGTGTATCGGAATAATCAGCTACGTGGCTAGCGCGTAACTTTTAGTTCCCAGCCTTCCGGTCGGCTTCCTGGTTGCGCACCGCGCGGGCGGTGCCGTCCACCACTTCGGAGACGATACGCCGGCAGGCCGGCGCCGCATCCGTGGTGGCCAGCCATTCCTGGCCGAGGGCCAGCAGATCCACCCCGAGGTCGGTACGGCCAGCCAGCTGAGCCGGGTAGGCGTACTCGAGCATATTCGAGGCGATTTCCACCGAATTGTTATCCCACATGTCCTTGGCCACCGCGAAGTACTTCTCTGCGTAGGCACGCACGCTTTCGGCGGAGGAACGCCCGGTGCCCAGGGCGAGATTGCGCTGGCGGGTATTGGTTTCCGGATGCACGATTTCTTCCCAGACCTTTTCCTTGGCCGCGCTGTCGGGCAACGCTCCTTCGGCCTGGGCCGCGAAAATCTGCCCGAAGGAGGAAGAATCGCGGGCGAACTCAGCGTCAATATCGGCCTGATCGGCCCGCCCGTTAGCCGCCAAGGCGATGAGGATATTCCAGCGGACTTCCTGATCGACGTCGTACCCTTCCGGAACGGCCACGCCGTCGCGCCACCCGGCAATAAGGCCGAGCTGCTCCTCGCTCACGGCCCGGCGCATCGCCGCACCCATGAGCTGGAGCTGGCGATCCGAACCCGGTGCCGCGGTGAGCGCCAGTTCGAAAATGCGCTCGGAAACGGCGGCCGCGAACTCGGTGCGGGTGGCCGGGTTGGAGTAGAGCTCCACCGCGGAATGCAGGGAGCCGAGCACCACGCGCAGCACGGTGCCATCGGTTTCATCCGCCAGCACCGCCAGCGCAATATCGGCGTAGGTGTGGGCGTCGAGTTCGCCGTCGCGCATCATATCCATCGCCGCGAAGACCACCACGGAGCGATCCAGGTGGTTATCGAATTTCTCGAGATTCTCCAGCGCCACCCGGAAGGAATCAGCATCGAAGCGGATCTTGGCGTAGCCCCAATCCTGGCTGTTGAGGAGAATAAGATCGGGGCGCTCAGCACCTTGGAAGGAGGCGATCTCGGTGCGCTCACCGGCAATATCCACCCACTCGGATTTCACGCAGCGCAGCCCGTCCCCGTCCAGGTCGTAGCCGGCAATGCGGATACGGTGCGGGCGCAGCGAAGAGTTCGCGTCGTTGCTCTGGACCACGGTGAGCCGGTCGATAACCCCGCCGCTGGCCTCCACTTCGGGCCGCAGGGTATTGACGCCGGATTCCTCCAGCCATACCCGGGTCCATTCCTTGAGGTCACGCCCGGAGGAAGCTTCCAGCTCGGTGAGCAAATCGGTGAGTGTGGCATTGCCCCACTTGTGCTTGGCAATATAGGCCCGCACCCCGGCCAGGAATTGTTCCTGCCCCACGTACGCCACCAGCTGCTTGAGCACCGAAGCGCCCTTGCCGTAGGTGATGCCGTCAAAATTGACGAGCACATCTTCCAGGTCGCGAATATCCGCGGCAATCGGGTGGGTAGAGGGAAGCTGATCCTGCTGGATCGCCCAGGTCTTCTCCGAGGCGAGGAAGGTGGTCCAGGCATCCTTCCAGCGAGTGTTATTGGCGGCGGCCAGGTGGCTCATGAACTCCGCGAAGGATTCGTTGAGCCACAGGTCATCCCACCACTTCATGGTGACCAGGTCACCGAACCACATATGGGCCTGTTCGTGCAGGATGGTGATGGTGCGCCGGTCGATAATCGCGCCGGTGGGCTTGGTGCGGAATACATAGGTTTCCACAATGGTCACCAGGCCCGGGTGCTCCATGGCGCCGGCATTGTATTCCGGGCAGAACACCTGGTCGTACTTGCGGAACGGGTAGGGATGCCCGTAATTGGCTTCGTAATACTCGAAGCCCTGGCGGGTGATGGTGAAAATCTCATCGGCATCCAGGTAGGGAGCCAGCGACTTACGCGCGTATACGCCCAGCGGAATATCGCGCCCGTCGATGGAATGGAAGGGTTCGCCTTCCACACCCTCGTAGGGGCCGGCCACAATCGCCACCAGGTAGGTGGATAGGCGCTCGGTGGGCGTGAAATCCCAGCGCGCCTTGCCTTCGCCCAAGGCCACCGGCTCCGGGGTGGGGGACACGGAAAACACCTTCCAGTTCTCCGGCGCGGTCACCGTAAAGGTGAAATTCGCCTTGAGGTCAGGCTGCTCAAAATTCGCGAAGACCCGCCGCGCGTCCGCCACCTCAAACTGGGAGTAGAGGTAGACCTCGCCGTCGGCCGGATCCACGTAGCGGTGCAGGCCCTCGCCAGTGCGCGAGTAGTACTGGGTGGATTCCACCCGCACCGTGTTCTGCGCCGCGAGGTTGGGCAGCGGCAGGCGCGAATCCTGGTAGCTGGCCGGGTCGAGCTCCGCGCCGTTAAGCACCACGCGCTCCACCGACTTCGCGATGAGGTCGAGGAACGTATCGGCACCCGGCGTGGCCTCAAAATCAATTTCGGTAACCGCCGCGAAAGTTTCCTCCCCGGTGGTCAGATCAAGTTCAATGCGGTAATTCTGCGTCGCTACGATCTGCGCGCGTTCCGCAGCTTCTGCGCGGGTGAGATTAGTCCCGGCCATCAAGCTTCCTTTCCTTGGCTTTCAGCACAATTTACGTGAAATCCTACCGGTTCTGGCGCGCCCTTGCCCGCAACGCCCGCTTTCAGCCGCACCGTTCGCGCGCCGTTGCCGCACCGTTTGCGCCCCGTTCCAGTTTCGCTCATGGCGCGAGGCGGCCCACGGCGCCCGTTTTCACGCTTGGATAGAACCATGAGCACTCAGGTTGAATTTTGGTTTGATGCAACATGTCCGTGGACGTGGATTACCTCCCGCTGGGTCACCGAGGTGGCCACCGCCCGTGATTTCGCCGTCACGTGGCGGCCTTTCTCCCTCGCGATCCTCAATGAGGGCAAAGATATTTCGCAGGAGTACCGCGCCCACGTGGAGGAGGGGCGCGAAACGGCGCTCGTCGCCATGAAAATCGCCCAGCTGGAAGGTAACGAGAAGCTCGGCGAGTTCTACACCGCGTTGGGCCAGGCTATTCACGAAGACCGGCGCCCCGTGGGGCGCGAGATTCTTGCCGAAGTGCTCGCGGCTCTCGGCGAAGGTAGCGAATATTTGAACGACGCCGCCCATTACGACGCCGCCCTGCGTGACAGCGTCGCATCCGGGCTGGCGCTCGTCGGCGACGAAGTCGGCGTGCCCATTATTTCTTTCGACGGCGCAGCCTTCTTCGGCCCCGTCATCTCCCCGGCCCCGCACGGTGAAGCCGCCCTCGCCCTCTGGGATGGCTGCCTCGCCCTGGCTCGCACCCCCGGTTTCTTCGAGCTCAAGCGCTCGCGTACCACGGGGCCAATTTTTAGCTAGCCGCCGAGCTTGCTCCTCGGCTCAGCTGCCGTAGTTCCGCCCGCGGGTGTGCTGGTAGCTGCGCACCGGTGTGACGGTTAGCTCTGCACCGGTGCGCCATGCGCCCGCGGGTGCACGTTTAGATCCACCCGCGGGCCCGGGCGAGCTGCGCCGCCTCGGTGCGGGTGCTCGCCCCCGTTTTCCCGATAGCGGCGGACAGGTGATTACGCACCGTCCCCTGCGAGAGATACAGCTGCGCGGCCATGCTTTTCACGGTCGCCCCGCTGAGCGCCAGCCGCAGCACATCACCCTCGCGCTCGGTGAGCGGATTGGGCCCCATCTGCAAGGCCTGCGCGGCCAACTGCGGATCGATAGCGTAGCCGCCGCCGGCAACGGTGCGCAGCGCCGCGGCGAGCTCCTCAGCCGGCGCATCTTTCACCACGAAACCGCGCGCTCCGGCCGCCATGGCGCGCTGCAAATACCCGGCACGCCCGAAGGTCGTCACAATAACGACGCCGCAGCCGGCCCCCGCCGCCTGCAGTGCCTGCGCTGCTGCGATTCCGTCCACGCCGGGCATTTCAATATCAAGGAGCGCAATATCGGCACCGGTTTCCGCAACGGTGGGAACGACGGCGCTGCCATCTTCCAGCTGCGCGACTATCTCAATATCCTCTTCCAGGTTGAGAAGCGCCGCCAAAGCCTCGCGCACCATCCGCTGATCATCGGCGATCACTACCCGGATGGGGCGGCGGTGCCCCGTAGCCGCACCGTTGCCCACGTGCGAGTTGGTGGCGGGGGCAGCACCGCCATCTACTTGTGCGCCGTCGTTCATAAGACCACCTCCACGCGAGTTCCCGGTTCCAGCCGGCTAATCGCCAGTGTTCCACCGGCAGCCTCCACGCGCTCGCGCAAACCGGTCAGCCCGGTACCTGCCGGAGCCCCCGTAGGGATACCTACGCCGTCGTCCTCCACCCGCAAGCGCGCGCCAGTCTCCCTCTGCTCGATAGTGATGGTGCAATTGCGCGCACCCGAATGGCGCACCGTATTCGTGACCGCTTCGCGCACCACCCACGCGAAAAGCTGGGCGGTGAGGAGGGGAAGTTCCGGGGGAGGCGTGAAATGCGCGGTGATACGCGCCGAACGGAGCAGTGCGTAAGCAGAATCCAGTTCGACGTCGAGAGTGGGCTGGCGCAGGTCGGTGACGGTGGCCCGCACCGTGTCGATAGCATTGCGCGAAATTTTGAGACTGTCTTCTAATTCAGCGCGGGCCGCCTCCGGATTGCTCTCCAATAATCTCGCGGCCAGTTGAGTTTTCACGGTGATGGCGGTCAGCGAATGGCCCAGCACATCATGGACGACGGAGGCCAGTTCAGAACGCTGCTCGGAAAGGATGAGCTCCGCGCGCATCCGCGCCGACCGCGTGGCAAATTCTTCCAGCAACCGCGAGATGAGAATGGGGATCATCGGGATAATAATGCTGCCCAGAAATGCTGCCCACACGAAATCATACGGTGCCCAGATATGGGCCGCCGCTCCGCCCGCGAAACACACAAGCCCGCACGGAATCCCGGGTATGAGCGGGAGCGAAAAAATCCATACTGCCGCGACGAAGGGTGCCGTGTAAGCGAAGCCAAAGGGGAAAGGACGGATAAGTGCCGCGCAGGCAAGCAGCGGAATGCTCCATAACGTGAGGGACACCCAGCGGGGCCAGGAGGGACGCATATCCGGAAATTGGAAAATCAGAATATACGTCAGTCCAAACCCGCAAATTCCCGCGTAACCGAGGCCGCGCTCAAGTGGAGTGAGACTTGGTGTTAAGAGAACTCCAGCGAAAGGAAAGACCAGGAAGATGAGCCAGATCCCGCTGCCGAAGAGCATAGTCAGGCGCTCGCGGTGGGTGGTCGGGGCCGCCGGTATCTGGTTGGCGGTGCGCCACATGCGGTTCAAATAATGGCTGGAGGGCGATGCTGCGGAGGCAGACGGTGCGGCGGTGGCCGGGGCGGCGGTGGCCGCTGAGACGGCGCTGACCGCTGAGACGGCGGGGGACGGGGCTGAGCCTGCTGAAAGAGCGGCGGGGGACGGGGCTGAGCCTGCTGAAAGAGCGGCGGGGGACGGGGCCATACCATGAGCATAGCGGCCGCGAAGTTCCTCCGCGGCCGCTGCCCGTGCCTGCTGATGTGCTCGCACGTTAGCCATATCTTAGCGCGGTACTCTAGCGCCGCACCGTCGAACGGCGCAGGGCCACGAGCGCCAGTGCCGCGAAAATCATCGTCCACACCGCCACGTTTCCAATCGCCCAGGCGAAGGATTCAGTGGGAAGGGCCTCCGGCATACCCGGCGTGGCGAAAGCACCGGTAATAATCACGTCCCCGTTCTGAGGCCAGTGCGCCAGCACGCCCGCCCCGTAGAAGGGCGTGTACCGGGCCAGCTCCATCATGGATCCGCTCAGTGGCATAAAGAGATTACCGAGGAAAGCGAGGAGCACCACCACACCGGAGGCAATGGACACCGCGGTTTCGCTGCGGAGCGCCAGGGCAACGGCAAGGCCGAAGAAAGCGAAGGGGAAGACGCCCACCAGGCACAGCCCGGCGCTCGCGAGCCAGATTCCGGGGGTATCAAATTGCGCGGTGGTCAGGATTCCGAGGAGGAAGGTCGCGCCGATGGGGAGGCAGGCAATGAGGAGGCTGACGATGATTTTGCCCGCCAAGTAATCCCCGCGGCGCATGCCGGTCAGGGCCAGGTGGCGGCCCCAGCCGCTGTCATGCTCCACGGCGGCGGCGCCCGCCATGGATGTCGCGGCGGTGGCCGCCCCGTAGAGGGCCAAGCTCACCATGACGTAGGCGGCGATGGTGCCCCCGGGAATGTGCTTGTCCGTTCCCGGTGAGGCCACTCCGAAAACCGCGAAGATCACGAGGGGGAGGGCGATAAGGAAGATAAGGGAGTCCACCATCCGCAGATTTCGCCAGAGCTCGTGGCGGATATAGGAGAAGAAGATATTAGTGCGGGAACGAGGCGCAGCCGGGCTGGCTATGAGGGTGGTCATGAGAGGGCTCCTTCGGGTGCCGCGGCGGCGGGCGAATCGGTGTGCGGGGAGGCCGTGAGGCTGAAGAACGCATCTTCGAGGCTGGCGGCAGAAATCTGGAGATGGGAGCCGAGGCCTTCATTGAGAATCACTGCGGCAAGCCGATCAGAATCAGCCACGGTGAAACGCACGAGGTCGCCGTCTCGTGCCACCGTGTCGGCGCCGGTGCGCCGGGCTAGTTCTTCCGGAGAGATGGCGGCCTGCGGATTCCAGGTGACGGTGAGGTGGTGGCGTTGCTGGGCGGTAATATCCGCGACGCTCCCGTCCGCCACGATGCGCCCGTTATTCATGAGGATGACTCGCTCGGCGAGGTCCTGGGCTTCTTGGAGGTAGTGGGTGGCGAAAATAATGGTGCGCCCGCGAGCGGCGTCGGCCCGAATATGCTCCCAAAAGTCACGGCGCGCCGTGGCATCCAGCCCCGCGGTGGGCTCATCGAGGATAAGCAGCTCTGGGTCGGATAGCAGGGCGGCACCGAAGCGGATGCGCTGAATTTGCCCGCCGGAGCATTTCGCGATTTTCCGGGAAGCGAAGTCGCTCATGCCGGCGCGTTCAATAACGTCGCTCACCG
Organism: Actinotignum timonense; assembly: GCF_002860685.3. Classification (GTDB taxonomy): domain Bacteria; phylum Actinomycetota; class Actinomycetes; order Actinomycetales; family Actinomycetaceae; genus Actinotignum; species Actinotignum timonense. The sequence goes on from NZ_CP136960.1 coordinate 1,250,333, forward strand.
GGAGATGGAAGGGGAGGCAATCGGCGAGGAAACGGAGGGTTTCCGCGGCGGTGAGATCACGGAGCATTCCACCGGTCTGCAGCATGGCCCCGATGTGCCCGGTGAGAGCCGGGGAACCGGGAGTCTGGCCGAGAACTTCCAGGGTGCCGCGGCTGGGTTTGGTGAAGCCGAGCACCATATCGAGGAGCGTGGTTTTCCCGGCACCGTTGGGGCCGAGGAGCGCCACGATCTCCCCGGTGTCGATTCCGAGGTCGATATTATCGACGGCGCGCACATTCCCGAAATGACGGCTGAGGGCGCGAGCGGAAACGGCTGGCTGTGCGGTGCCGTCTGGCTGCTTCGCGGCGGCCGGCTGTGCGGTGCCGTCTGGCTGCATCGCGGTGGCCGGCTGTGCGGTGCCGGCTGGGGGCGTCGCTTGATCCGGCCGGGCCGGGTGGGCCGAGTTGGCCACGGGTATTGTGTTCATGCCATCAGTGTAAAAATTGGCGGCGGTGCGCCGGAACTGCCATGCATCACCAATTCTTCATGACAGATGTCATGGATAGGTGGCCTGGTCAGTCCGGCGCTCCGCCGCCGGTACGCCGTGGCAACTAGGCGCGCGTTAGCGCCGTCGTCGTACTATTTGGGCCGTGCATACGGAATAGTGCGTATGCGCGATTGCCGCGCCCGCGAATGCCGTATGCGCGAAAGAGCGCTTTTACCAAATACGCACGCGTTCTTCCGGGGCGAGGTAGAGGCCGTCGCCTTCTTCGAGGCCGAAAGCCTGCGCGAAGGCGTCGATATTTTTCACCGTGCCGTTGCACCGGAATTCGGACGGGGAATGCGGGTCGATGGCGATGAGCTGGCGCGCCCATTCGTCACGGTTCTTGCCCTGCCAGATCTTGGCGAAGGAGAGGAAGACGCGCTGCGCGCCGGTGTAGCCGTCAAGCACGGGGGCAGTTTCCAGAGTGAGGCCCTCGCGTTCCAGGTGAATCTCATAAGCCTTGAGCGCGATGGACAGGCCGCCCAAATCCCCGATGTTTTCACCTTGGGTGAGCTCACCGTTGACGTGGAAGGCCTCATCCCCATTCAACTGGGCCGGAATATAGGAATTGAATTGCGCGATAAGAGCCGCGGTGCGCTTCTCAAATTCGGCGCGGTCCTCATCCGTCCACCAGTTGTTGAGGGAGCCATCCGCATCGAACTTCGAGCCCTGGTCATCGAAACCGTGCCCGATTTCGTGGCCGATCACCGCGCCGATACCTCCGTAATTGAAGGCCGCATCGCGATCCTGCTCGAAGAAAGGCCATTGCAAAATAGCGGCGGGGAATACGATCTCATTCCACTGCGGGTTGTAGTAGGCGTTGACCGTTTGCGGATTCATATGCCATTCGCTGCGATCAACTTCCTTGCCGAGCTTGGCGATATTTTCCTCCACCTCAAATTCGCAGGCGGCGCGAATATTGGCCAGCAGATCCGTGCCGATCTGCATGGAGGAATAATCCTTCCATTTATCGGGGTAGCCGATCTTCGGGGCGAAAGTATCCAGCTTGGCCAGGGCGCGCTCCTTGGTGGCCTCACTCATCCAGTCAAGGCCCCGGATGGACAAGCGGTAGGCATCCAGGAGATCCGCGACCAGCTGATCCATGGTTGCCTTATGTTCGGGCGGGAAGTAGGAGGCCACGTAAAGCTGGCCCACCGCTTCGCCGAGCACGCCATTGACCAGCTGCACCGCGCGCTTCCAACGATCCCGCTGCTGGGTGGTGCCGGCCAGCACCTTGCCGTAGAAATCAAAATTCTTCGCGTCGATCACTTCGGGCAGGTAGGAGGCACGCGCCAGCAGAATGCGCCAACGGGTGTATTCCTGCAAGGTTTCCAGCGGGGTTTCTTCCCACAGCTGCGCGGCAGCCTGGAGCGCTTGCGGGGTGGTCACAATAATGGTGCCGAGCTGATCGGGGTCATAGCCGATAGCGCGCAGCGCGCTTGCCCAGGGGAATTGCGGGGCCGAGGCCACGAAATCCGCGAAGGACATCGGGTTATTGACCTTATCCATATCCCGGGCATCCGTGCGGCTCATATGCGCGGCGGCGAGCTTCGTTTCCACATCGATAACGCGCGCGGAAGCGGCCGTGATGGCGGGGCTGGGCTGGGTGGCCGCTTCATCAAAAGCCAGCTGGGCTAGTTGCGGCACAAACTCCCGGTAAGCATCCAGCATGGGAGCGAATTGCGCTTCGCGGTAGTAGGCTTCATCAGGCAAGCCCAGGCCGGACTGGCCGATGGAAAATTCGTTCACATTGGGATTGGCCAGGCTGGGGGCTACATCCACCCCGAAGAAGCTATCCACCCCGGTGCGCATGAGCGCGCCGATCACGCGGGCCAGATCTTCCTTTGTTTTCGCACTAGCTACCGGATCGAGATCAGCGGCGAGGGGAGCGGTGCCCTTCTCATTAATCGCCGCGGTATCAATAAATGAACGGTAGAGGGCCACAACCTTCGCCAGCGATTCCGCCGGAACGCCCGGCGCGGAATCCGCGGCCGTTTCCGAAGAGGTGGCGCCCGCCGCATCAGCGGCCTTCTCAATGAGTTCACGCACGTGGAGCTCAGCTTCATCGCGCAGATCGATAAAGGAACCCACCGACACCTGATCGGCCGGAATTTCCTTTTCACGCAACCAGGTGCCATTGACGGCACGGAAAAGATCATCCTGGGGGCGCACCGAAGTATCAGCGCCCGAAAGCACGGCATGCAAAGCAGTATCAGTCATGTGTCCAGGGTAGTGGACGCCTACGACACTTTAAATAGCGCATCGCCACGGGCGCAGCTTCCCGTTCCCGCCGGGCTCGTGCTAGTGGCGCCGTCGCGCCGCCGCACCGTCGCGGCGCACCGTGGGCGCCGTATGCACCGTTGGCCCCGTGGGCGCCGTCGCTGCACCATCCCCGAAGTAAAAGTGACAAGCGGCACAATAGGATAGGATTGCTGCATGCGAGTACATATTGGAACAGATCATGCCGGTTTCGAGCTCAAGGAATTCCTGGTGGAGATGCTCGAAGCAAGTGGCTACGAAGTTGTTGACCACGGCGCAAAAACTTACGATGCGCTCGATGATTACCCCGCCCCGTGCATTGCCTGCGGGCAGGGCGTTGTAGATGACGCCGGGTCGCTGGGCATCGTGCTGGGTGGCTCCGGGAACGGCGAGCAGATTTCCGCGAATAAGGTGCGCGGGGTGCGCGCCATCCTCGCCTGGAATGAGGATACGGCCAAGCTCGGGCGCGAACACAATAACGCCAACGTCATTTCCATCGGCGCGCGCCAGCATACCCAGGAAGAAGCCTGGAACCTGGTCAAGCTTTTCCTGGAGACGCCCTTCAGTGAAGATGAGCGCCACCAGCGCCGTATCGATCAGATCGCGCGGTACGAAGGCGCCTAAAGCAGTACGAAGGCGCCTCAAGCGGCCTAAATATATATCGCCGGATCGATGAGTGGTTCGTGATGGGCCGGGGTGCGTACCCGCGCGGGGATTCCCACCGCGGTCGCTTCCGCCGGCACATCATGAACGACGACGGCGTTCGCGCCCACCTGGGAACCGTCCCCAATGTGAACAGGGCCTAGTATCTTTGCGCCTGCCCCCACCATGACACCATTTCCCAAAGTGGGATGGCGTTTGACCGGTTCGGCTGATGACCCGCCCAGGGTCACCCCGTGGTAGATCATGCAATCATCGCCGATCTCCGCGGTTTCCCCGATCACCACACCCATGCCGTGGTCAATGAAGAAACGGCGGCCAATGTGGGCGCCGGGGTGGATTTCCACCCCGGTGAGCAACCGGGTGGCTTGGGAGAGGAGGCGCGCCGGCAGCCGGAGCCGCGGCGTCGCCTCCCACATCGCGTGTGCCACCCGGTGCCCCCACACGGCATGCACGCCGGAGTAAGCCAGTACCACTTCCAGGCGGGAACGCGCCGCCGGATCGCGCCGGCGCGCCGTATCAATATCTTCCCGCATGAGCCGGAGTGCTCGAGATAAACCCATAGGACCTACTCTAGCCGGCCGCCCGCGCCGTGGGCGTATAGCCCCGCGCCAGGTTGGCCTGCGCCGTCGTACCGGTACCTCCCACTAGTCGCGGTAGGGATCGAAAAGGGGAGTGGAGGCGTAACGCTCACCGAAATCGGGGATGATCACAACGATGCGCTTGCCGGCAGCTTCCTCGCGCCCCGCCACCTCGAGGGCGGCCTGGAGCGCGGCGCCTCCGGAAATGCCCAGCAGCAGGCCCTCCGAGGTGGCAGCCGCGCGGGCCACCTCAAGAGCCTTCGCGGTGGGAACCGGGATGACTTCGTTGTAGAGCTCCGTGTCGAGAACCTCAGGCACGAAATTCGCGCCGATACCCTGGATGCCGTGCGAACCGGCCCGCCCTTCGGAGAGCAGCGGGGATTCGGCCGGCTCCACCGCGATAATCTTCACGTCCGGGTTGTGGCGGCGCAGCGCGCGGCCCGCACCGGTAATGGTGCCCCCGGTGCCGATACCGGCAACGAAGTAATCAACCTTGCCTTCGGTATCCGCCCAGATTTCCTCACCGGTGGTCTTTTCGTGGATCGCCGGGTTGGCGACGTTCGTGAACTGGCTGGCCAGGATCGCGTTCTCGGTAGTTGCCACGATTTCTTCGGCGCGCGCCACGGCGCCCCGCATGCCTTCCTTCGGATCGGTCAGCTCCAGGCGCGCCCCGAAAGTGCGCAGCAGCATGCGCCGTTCTACCGACATGGAAGCCGGCATCGTCAAAATAACCTTGTAGCCGCGCGCCGCGCCCACCCAGGCCAGGCCGATCCCGGTATTCCCGGAGGTGCCCTCCACGATGGTGCCGCCGGGGCGCAGTGCACCGGCCTTTTCAGCGGCGTCGACAATGGCCACCGCCACCCGGTCTTTCACCGAGTTGGCGGGATTGTAAAACTCAAGCTTGGCGAGGACTTCCGCGGAGCTGCCCTCCGCGAGCTTATTGATACGGACGAGGGGCGTGTGCCCCACTAGTTCAGTAGCGTCGTTGAAAATGGTCATATTTTCCTCCTCGGGTACGCTAACGCCGCTGCGAGCCATATTGTTCCCGCCGCTCCATCGTATTTTCTGGAGCGCGCGCGGCGCGCCGTGGCCCGAGATATGGATAGAGCTGGGCAAATGCCCGCGCTAGCCGCGCGTTCCCGGCGCGGCGGAGTGTTCTTGCGGAAACCGGAGCGGCGGGTACGGTGCGCGGACGGCGCGCTAGCCGCGCGTGGTGGTGCCTGATTCCTGCGCGCGCCGTTCGGCCTCCGCGGCGAAAGCCGGAATGAGGAAATCGAGTTTGGTATCGAGGTTGGCCCGGTCGCGCCATTTCAGGCGGGAGAACAACACAATATTTCCGCGGGTGGGCTGGGCGATATCGGTATCATCTTTGACGTTATTGAATGACGCCGCCGCGGCGTGCGTGGCCATAATGATATTGGTAACGGTATCCACCGCCAGCAGCCCGATTTCCACATCCCAGCCGGCGATATCTTCGAGCGCATTAATAAGGGCGTTGAGGTGCGGGGCGATAAAACGCGAGGTGGCGGAGAACTGCACGAAAAGCAGATCGAGTCCCGGGTGAGTATCCATGAGCTCCCACACTTTATTCGCATAATCGCGCAGCAACGCATCCGCACTATCCCCTTCGGGTGGGGGATATTCGCTCGAAACACGCGCCAAACATGCTTCCATGAGGTCTTCGCGGCTTTTGAAAAGGCGATAGAGAGCGGATGTAGCCACACCGAGCTTCTCGGCAACCTGGCCGAGCGTGAATCGATCCAAACCGATGTCGAAAACTGCATCGATTGCTTCATCGGCAGTAAAGGTCGGTTTAGGGCCGGTCTTCTTGTGTGACCGCAGGGGGCTTCTCATGGCATCACCGTATTCAGTGGTTGACGTATGTCGATACGGCGCAGCACGATGTGGCCGTTTTTGTTTATTTTAACGCGCTATAGACGAGTCGTCATGTTTATCCAGGTAGAGGGACCTCGATAATCGCATCCTTAATTTGTTCGACGCCGACATTCCCCGCGGATAACTCTGCCATCATAGCGGCCAGGGCTGCGCCGCGCTCCGTGGAAATATGCAGTTCAACACCGTGGTCGCGGTAGTCCATCTCCGGGGTGAAGCCGGCGCCCGAAAGGGCAGCAATGTATTTGCCGGCATCGGAATGGGGGAGGAAAGCCCGGTAACGGGGCACGACGCGCCGTTCCACCATGCGGGCTTGGCCGAGCGCTTGGGTTACGGAATCCGAATATGCGCGCACCAGGCCACCGGTTCCCAGCAGGGTTCCCCCGAAATATCGGGTCACCACCGCAACGACGTCGGTAATGCCCGCGCCGAGGAGAGTATCAAGCATGGGGCGCCCGGCGGTGCCGGAGGGCTCGCCGTCATCAGAAGAACGGTGGATCGGAGCGCTTCCCAGAACGGAGACCACGTAAGCGCTGCAATGGTGGCGCGCATCGGGGAAGCGCCGCTTCTCACCGTCAATCACGGCGCGTGCCTCCGCCTCCGTGGCAACCCGCGCCAGCACCGTGATAAAACGCGAACGCTTGATCTCAAGTTCGGTTTCGTAGCGCGCCCCGGCCTCTAATAGCACATCCGACATATCGGTATTGTCTCATCACCGCTGGGTGCACCGTGCCGCACCATCCCCCCTACGGGGCGCGGCGATGCTTGATATCTCACACGCGCCATCTGGCGCGGCGGGGAGGTGATGAGGTAGACTCATTCGCTGTGTGTTATTGAAGTGCCGGTTCCGGCGCGGATATTCACGAAGATTCGTAGCGGCTGCGCAGGGCGGCCCGGAAAGTAGAGAGGAGCGGTTGACATGGCAGTACCTAAGCGCAAGATGTCCCGCAGCAACACCCGCTCTCGTCGCTCCCAGTGGAAGGCCGAGCTCACCGAGCTCCAGACCGTCCGCGTGCGGGGCCGCGAAGTGCGCATCCCGCGCAAGCTGGCCAAGGCTTACAAGAAGGGTCTGCTCTCGGACTAAGTCCGCGGGAAGCTCAAGCTTGCTTACCCTCGTGAGGATTCCTCACGGGGGTATTTTTTATCTTGCGGGGTAGTTGCTGGCAGCAGCGGGCAGCTCATTTCCTAGAATGGAAGGGACACCGACGAAAGGGGTCCCCATGCAAACCCGTCGCTACGCCGCCATCCTCGCCGCCGCGGCCCGCCAAAAACTCAGCCGCCGCGCCGTTCCTCAGGCTGACGAGCTGCCGCGGGTGAAAGTCCACGCGGTCGCCGAGCGCGCCGTGGGAGAAGGCATCGCCCGTTTCGCCGGCGGGGGAGTGGGCGGCCACGCCCCGGCTGCCCTGCTACACCAGCTGTGCCTGGGCCCCACCCTCGATATTCTTGCCGACTCTCGCCTGCCCCTGGTGGCCACCGGTGCCGTGATCACCGACCTACGGTGGGAGATTCTCAGCCCCGTCCCCTTCGGCCGCCCTCTCACGGTGCGGGCGTGGGTGGCCAGTTTCGAGCGTGATGAGAAGGGAACGGCGCTACGCGTCGCGGCGGATATTTTGTACGACGGCGCAGTATGTTACCGGGAAATCGCCCGTTACCTGGACCGCGGCAGCTCCGGGAGCCCCGTGCACCTCACCGGGGCAGAACCGCAACCCGAGCACAGTGTTTGGCCGGAGGGCGGCGCACCGTCCGCACCATCCTCGGCCCCCGCTCCATCGGCACCTGGCGCGCCGTCCGCGCCGGGCGCCGCTCTCGACTTCCGTACCGAATTTGGGGTGGATGAGGCCGGGCATCTGCGCTACGCCACCCCCTACGCTCTGGCCGAACGGCGCTTCACCGCCAAAGACGCCCGCCATTGGGCCCGCCTGACGGGAGATATCAACCCGATCCACCTCTCGGGCGCCACTGCGCGCCTCTTCGGCTTTAGCGGGGCGGTGCTCCACGGCGCCGCCACCGATGCCTGGGCTTGCGGCCAGCTCGGCCTGCGCGGGGATGCGCAGGGCAGCGGGGAGGTCAGCTTCCGGGCGCCGGTGGTGCTGCCCCAAAAGGTGGTGCTGCGCGCCGTGGGGGAGGAAGGCGCCGTCGCCGTGGTGGAAGAACGCACCGGGCGCGACCTCGTCCACCTGCGCTACACCAGTTCGGAATTACGCGAGGCGCAGGCCGGCATCGTGCTCCCCATCCGCGAGGGGAAACCCTCGAGCACCGCGGTCTCGCGGGGCATGGTAGAAGTCTTCGCGGAAGGCGACGCCGCGCTCGCCGCATCCCTTGAAGAAGCAATTCCCTGGCGCCGTACCTACCGCGAGCCCTACGCGCAGCTCACCCGGATCGATGATCCGGCCCACGGGGCGCAGGCGGCGCGCGCCGGCCTGGACTTCGTGCACAGCACCCTCACCTTGCATGACGGCACGCCGCTCGCCGAACTGCGCCCGCGCGGCGGGGCACCACGGGGCGAAATCCTGCGGGGCACCACGGTGCCCTGCCCCTTCACCGTGCCCTTCCGAGGCCGGGAGATTCCGGAACACCGGCGCGGGGCAACCCGCCAGGATGCCCGCGGGGACTACGTGTACCTGAGCGGCACGGAGCTCCTGGACCACCTCGCGCTCTGGGAAGAAAACGGGCGAGTGCAGCCGGGGGTGCTGGCGGCCCTCACCGAGGTGGTGCACAACCCGGAGATGATGCGCCTGGAGGGGCGCACCGTGGCGGTGCTCGGTGCCGGGGCGGAGCTCTCGCCCGCGCCCACGCTGCTGGCCACCGGTGCGCGGGTGGCGGGAGTGGGGCGCAGCGAGTCGCGCCGTATGCGCACCCTCCGCGCCCGGGCCCTGGAAGCTGCCGGGGACCTGCATATTGCTCCCTCGGGCTTCGGTGATGTGACCGCGGCCCCGGATGCGGTGGCCGGCTGGCTTCTCTCCCTGCCCGGCGACCTCGTGGTGGTGGATACCCTATACGCTCCCGGATATAAGTTCGTGCTGGTGGAAGCGGGAGCGGATGCGGTGCTGCGCATGGTGGGCGAAGAAAGCGCGGCCGCCTTTGCCTGGTACGGTTCCCCCACGGATGCCTACCCGGTGGCGGGGAACGACGCCGCAGCGGCTGGCGCCGCTGAACTCTCTGGCGGCACGGACCTCGCCAACGCCGCTGAGCTACCTAGCCCCGCCGAGCTACCTGGCACCGCCGAACTCCCCGGTGGGCTGCTTTCCCGAGCGGCGATCCGCAGCTGGGCGAAGCTCGCCGGGGCGCGGCCTGCCCGGCAGGGCGGCGTCGTCAATCTGCTCCAAGATATCCAGGGCCCTAATTACGCGGCAGCTAAACGCATCGGGCGGTGGCGCGCCACCGTGGAGCGGGAAGCCGGGCGGGATATTTCCTACACCATCGCGCCGATGGCCCGCACCGAATCGGTCCTCATTTCCCAGCCGCTACGCGCCGGATATGCCGGATTGGAACGGCTGGGATACCCGCCCCTTGCCGCGGATACCGCCGCGGCCCTCCTCGCCGGCCTGCTGGTTTGGGATCTGCACCATCCCGAAGCCACCGCGGCTTCCACCAGTTTCCTGACCGACCGCGCCCTGGACGGCGGGCTTCTTTCCATTCCCTACCAGCCCAATGACCTGGCCGGGCTCGCGCTCCTCAGCGGGGCGGAGAAACTCCTCGGGCGCCCTAGCAAACCTACGGCCGGGCGCTTACGGGAGCGCCCGGCCGTAGGGGATGCGTCCTCGGGTTACTAAACGAGGGAAGGCTGCTAGGAGCCCGAGGACAGATCTGGTTGGAGTGGACAGGTTCCTTTAGTGGATAAGGACCTTGAGGGCATTGGTATCCGCGGCGTGGGCGAAAGCCTCATAGGCTTCCATAATGTCCTCGAAGGCGAATTCGTGGGTGACGAACTTATCGGCGGGCAGCTTCTTGGCGGCCACCAACTTGAGCAGCATTTCCAGGGTATTGGTGGACACCAGGCCCATAGAAATATTGATATTGGCGATCCACAGCTTGTCGATAGGCAGATCAACCGGCTTGCCGTGCACGCCCACATTGGCCACGTGGCCACCCGGGCGCACAATCTGGAGGCAGGTATCGAAGGTGGCGGGAACACCCACGGCCTCGATGGCGACGTCGACACCTAAACCATCGGTGAGGGCCATGATCTGCTCCTTCCAATCGGCGGAGCTGTTATTGACCGTGTGGGTGGCACCGAAATCACGGGCGCGATCCAGGCGCTTATCATCGAGGTCAATGGCGATGACCTTGGCCGGCCCGTACAGGCGCGCCGTCATGACCGCGGCCAGGCCCACGGGGCCCGAACCAACCACCGCGACGACATCGCCCGGCTTGACCTTGCCGTTCTGCACCCCGATTTCGAAACCGGTGGGGAGGATATCGGAAAGGAGGATACCTTCCGCATCGCTCACGCCTTCCGGAATCTTGTACACGGAATTTTCCGCGAAGGGCACGCGCACGTATTCGGCCTGGGTGCCGTCAATCATGTAGCCGAAGATCCAGCCGACGCCCGGCATACCTTCGGGATCCATGCAGTGGGCGTACATCCCTTCACGGCAGTAGGAGCAATGCCCGCAGGAGCTCACGCAGGAGAGAATCACGCGGTCGCCGACCTTGAGGTTCGTCACGTTCGAGCCAACTTCGGTGATGCGGCCAATTCCTTCGTGGCCCAGAATGCGCCCGGGCTGCACTTCCGGGGTGTCACCCTTGAGGATGTGGAGGTCGGTACCGCAGATCGTGGTTGCTTCCATCTTGACGATAACGTCGGTGGGTTGCTGGATTTGCGGGTCAGGAACTTCTTTCCATTCCTTAATACCCGGACCTCCGTAGACAAGAGCCTTCATAGTTTTCTCCTCATTGAGTCGCTCTGGTGAATGCGGTGCCGTGACTGGCGCCACGCTCTCTAATCTACTGGGACGTATGGCCTATGGGAAGAGCGTGTGGCGGCGCGTTGTGTAATTTCGATCACGCGGGAGATTTACAAGAAATACGTGAAAACATGCGGGAAAGTGGGTGGCGTGATGGGTGAAATGGGTTGACGTGAGTACCGTGCCTGGTTGGCGTAAATTAAGGACATACGTCCCGCGTCGGTCCGGTCTTGTGGAAATTGCGCGCTGCCAGCTGGCGGCGTCGTCGTTCATAAAAATATGGCGAGGCTGCAATAAACGAAAGAATGTACGGTCGGGACGGCGGGACTTGAACCCGCGACCCCCCGCTCCCAAAGCGGGTGCGCTACCAAACTGCGCCACGTCCCGTACTGGTTGTGTATACGTTGCCGCGTGCCGGAAACTGAATGCTCCCGGCCTACCGGCCTTGCGGCACGACCTAGGCAACGTGCCTAGTGTAATGGATTCTGGCCGGTGCTGCCCACGGCCCCGGGGTGCGTAACGGAGTGGAACTCTTGGGGGTGGGGTGGTATTCTCTTCGGGTAGCGTTCGCGAAAGCGGCTCTGCGCGAGTGTAGTTTAGTGGTAAAACCTCAGCCTTCCAAGCTGATGATGGGAGTTCGATTCTCCTCACTCGCTCTGTATTTTCGCTGGTCATCAGGCGAATATTTATAGAAACTCCCGCGCAATGTTTTTACTTTTCCCGGTGCCATACCATGCCCCACGAGGGAAATGCCTCACTTTCACGATATTATTTTCAATCTATAGGTATTCTATAATAATGATTGCACCTATGTCGTTAGGATCATTATGTTGAGAAAATCTGTCGCAGTCGGAGCTGCGTTAGTACTTTTAGGTTCTGGAATAGGAGCTGTCACCTCCGCTGTGGCAGTTCCCGCGCCGGCGAGCGAGCTGCCCGCGGGCTTTGTGCCCGCCGATGCGGTAGCCGATGTGACTTCGGTGGTGGTGAGCGCGACCGGCAATAGTTGCACGGGCCGTACCCTCCGCACCGCCAAGCCGGATGACGGGAAAACCTACCCGGCTCAGGATAGTTACTACACCAATAGTGTGACGTATTGCCTGGATCAGTCCTTCGTGACCGGCGATAACAAGATTTCGTGGAACGCCGCCACAAAAACCCTGTGGTTCAATAATTATGTCCAGGACGCCACGAACTCCTACAAGCGCGGCGTGTCCGTGGACACGGGCAAGATCGCTTCCGATGTGACGGTCAAGTTCAGCGGCACAAACGTTTTCACCGCCAGCGAGGGCGGCTACACCGCGAACGCCCTCTATTTCGCCGGCAACCAGGATGGCCTCTATAAATACGTCCTCGATTTTGACGGCGACGCCACCTTCGATGCCACAAACACCATCAATAAATACCCGGTGAATCTGGAGGACAGCGATCCGAACGCGACCTGGCTCAAGGGTGGCTCGATTGGCCTCGACTCCTCGGGTGCGCCGATTGAAATTGTGGGTCAAGGCAAGCTCACCGCCGTGGGCAGGGATATTACCTGCGAGAAGTGCGGGACGGGGGATAAAAACACCGCGATGAGCACCGCGATCCGCAGCACCGCGGACCTCAGTATCGGCGGCAATGTTCAGGTCATCGCCCGCGTCACCAACGAAACCGGTTTAGCAACCGGCATCAACGCCTGGAAGAACCTCAGCATCGACGGCACCCAGGGCGCCACGGTCACGGTAGAAGCCAGCTCCAACGCCTCCACGGCAACGGCGATTATACAGGCCGGCGGCGGCGATACCGATAACACCGGCGACGTTTTGAGCATCACCAACGCGAAGGTCACGGCGCAGGCAACGGCGCAGGGGCAGTCCAGCTTCGGCGTGTACAGCGCGGGAGACCTCAACGTTGGGGGCACCTCCGCGCTGAGCGTCACCTCCTCCTCGCAATCGCAAGGGTACGGGGTGTACGGCGCGGCGCAGGTGAAGGCCGACGGCGCAGCCACTCTCACGGTGGCCGCTTCCTCAGCGAATGTTGCTGGCGGAGTTGTCGGCGCCACCGGGGTGACGTTTGCGAGCACTGGCGAGAGCCTCATCAAGATGAACGGGGCCAAGAACGCTCCCGCGATTTTCACGGCGGGCCAAGGCACCTGCCGCTTCCTGGGCACGGGGAATGTGACCGCCCAAACCGAGGGTGGCTACGGCGCCTACCTCACCTGCCCGAATACCGAATTTGGGGATCGCATTGGCGTGACCAAGCCCGGTACCTTTGCCCTGGCCGAATTTGCTAGCGGTGCATTCACGGTGGATGAGAATCTCGACAGGAACAAGGTGGCCGGCCCGGCAGGTACCAGCCCGGTTTCTTCTACCGCACGCACACGCTTCGTGGTCAATCACAAGGGTCAGCGCACCGGGAACTGGACGATTGGCCAGGGCTACGTGGCGCAGATCGGCAATACATCACAAACTGGCACCGTGACCGGCCAGGTTGTTGAGCCCGGCTCGCAGCACTATCCGGAAGGTACCGCGCGCCAGCATATTTTCACCGCGCCGCAAGCCCAGGTGAGCACGAGCGCGCAGCCGAGCATCCCGGCGGGGGAGAAGAATCTGCCCTTCGCCTGGTGGACGGTATCTGAACTGGCCACTCCCGCGGAGCAGTTGAGCAAGGAAGCCCTCGGGCAGAATGCGCAGGCGAATCCCGCCGATAGCGCCCTGAAATTCGCCATGCCGGCCGAGGATCTTACATTGACCCCGGTCTACGGCACGATTATTGTGCCCGCGGCTCCGGTGACCGCCCCGCAGCCCTGCGATGGGAGCGGAACCGTGGCACCGGCGAAGGTAACCCTGCCGGAGAATGTTAAGGGCGTGACCTACGGTGAACCGGAGATTACCGGTACCACGGCCACCGTGACCGCGACTGCAAAGCCCGGGTACCTCATCGCTACGCCGGGGGCTGGGGCGAGCTACACGGTTGATGAGGACCATCGCACGGCCACCTGGACCCTGGATCTCACCTCAACCTCCTGCACGGCCACTCCGCTGGAGAAGCCCGCGGTCACCCCGATTGCCCCCACATTCGTTCCGGCAGATACCTGCGGGACGCCGGCCACGGTGAGCATTCCGGAATCCGCTTTCGTGGAGTACACCCGGGTGGAGGCGGATGGCAGCGTCACCGTGACGGCGCAGCTCAAGGATCCGCAGCGCTACACCTTCGCCACGGGAGCTCAGACCGAGTGGAGCTTCGATATTTCCGCCCGGCCGTGCCCCGTGCCCGAGCCGCCGGTGAACCCGGACCCGCCGGCGGGTCCCGACCCGGAGCCCGGGACTCCGGGTACACCGGGTACGCCTGGCGAGCCGAGTGATCCAGGTACGCCTGAGCCGCCGGTGGTTCCGGAAGTTCCGGGTACCCCGGATCCGCAGCCTGGAACACCCGGGACGCCGAGCGAACCCGCTGGCCCGGGCGCTCCGGCTGACCCGAAGCCTGCGCCGCAGCCGCAGAAGCCCGCGCCGGAGCAGAAGGCTCCGACGGTGAAGGTCAAGCGCCCCGCGGCCAAGCTCGCGCATACCGGCGCCGCGGCGGCAACCGGGATGGCGGGAGCAGCCGCGCTCATCCTGGGCGGTTTCGCGCTGCGCCGGAAGTACCGCGGCTAAGCGGCATTCGAGGCAGTACCGGAAGCGGCCGCGAGCCAAGCGATTGGCCCGCGGCCGCGCCTGGTCCCTAAGTGCCTAAAACAGCAGGTCACACGCCTGCCAGCTATCCCCTCGGGGACCTTGGTGAAATATTTGCGCAAAAGCTCGACCGGTAGCGCCGGCGGGGAAAGCGCTAAAATACCGGGGAAAACCGAGGGGATAGCGCTGTTTACGCCGCACAAACCCGCCGTGGCGTATCTCATGAGTGAGCTACCGCGTTGTTGTCCCCGGCAAAAACACCTACGATGATTGACTGTGCGCAGCATCCCCGCTGTGCACTAAGGGAAACGTCAGGGGATACGAGATGATCGAACTAGCCGAGGTGGAGAAGATCTACCCGCGCCGCGGAGCAGAATCCGTGGCGGCGCTGCGCGGCATTTCGCTCACCATCCCCACCGGGGAAATCCACGGCATCGTCGGCGAATCAGGGGCCGGTAAATCCACCCTCATTCGCTGCCTCACCGCCCTGGAAAAACCCACCAGCGGCGCCATTCGTATTAACGGCGAAGATCTCAACGCGCTGCCGGCCTCGAAATTACGGGCGGCCCGGCGCACCATCGGGATGGTCTTCCAGGGCGGCAACCTGCTGGAGGCACGTACCGCCGCGGAAAATATCGCCTACCCCCTCCAGATCGCCGGGGAAAAATCCGCGAAGATCGCCGAACGGGTGCGTGAGCTGCTGGGCGTCGTCGGCCTTGCTGATCGGGGCGATTCGTATCCATCCCAGCTTTCGGGCGGGCAGCGCCAGCGCGTAGCCATTGCGCGCGCCCTGGCCACCACACCTTCGGTGCTGCTCTGCGATGAGCCCACCTCCGCGCTGGACGCGGATACCACCTTGCAAATCCTCGAACTGCTGCGCGAAGTGCGCGATGCCTACGGGGTGACCGTCGTTATTATTACCCACGAAATGGACGTGGTGCGCCGGATCTGCGATTCGGTCACCCTCCTCGAATCGGGCCGGATTACCGCCGGCGGCACCATCGAAAGCGTGCTCGCGGACGTGAGTTCGCCCCTGGCGCGCCGCCTGGTGCCCGCCCCGGATATTGAAACAACCAATGTTTCCGGCTCCGTTATTGATATTGCCTTTACTGCCCGCCCCGGCGAAACTGCAGGCTCCCAGGCGCTCAGCCTGGCCGCGCGGCTCGGCTGCGATATTGGCGCGGGCGTTTTTGAATCTATCGGTGCGATCCAGATCGCGCGCCTGGCCCTCGTGGTCGATGACGCGCAGGTGGATACCGTTCTCACCGCGATGAACGAGGCCGGAATCACCGCGGAGGTGCGGGCAGCATGACCATTCTTAGCGCATTCTCGCCGGCGGTATCCGCCGCGGGACTCTTCAGCCCGACCCTCTCCGCACCGGTTAGATCCGCCGCGGCCGCCCTCCCGCTCGAGCGCGGCACCTGGTTCGACGCCCCGGAAATCAAGGACGGCCTGGCCCGTGCCACTTTCGAAACGTTGGCCATGGTGGGGATCTCCACCGTGATTGCCTCGGCGCTTGGCCTTATCCTCGGGATGATCCTGGTGGCGACCGGCCGCGGGGGACTGCTTCCCTCGCCTCTCCTCAATAAAACCCTCGGTTTTATTGTCAATGTGGGCCGCGCCATCCCCTTCATTATCTTCGTCTTTATCCTTATCGGCTTTTCGCGTGCCATCGCCGGAACGGGCAGCGCCTGGCAAGGCTTCACCGTTCCGCTCACGATCTCCGCGGCTTTCTACTTCGCGCGCCTGGTGGAATCCAATCTCATGGGCGTTGAGCGCGGCAAAGTGGAAGCCGTCCTCATGATGGGAGCCTCCCGCACCCGCATTATGTTCGGGGTGCTCATGCGCGAAGCGCTGCCGGCCCTCGTCCAATCCGTCACGATCCTCGCGGTCACCCTCGTCGGCTACTCGGCGATGGCGGGCGCCGTGGGCGGCGGCGGCCTGGGCGCCATGGCCCAAAACGCCGGGTACTACAATAACCGCCCGGATGTGCTCACGATCGTGGTGATCGTACTGGTGCTCCTCGTCATGGTCATCCAGGCGCTGGGTGACATGCTCAGCCGGCTGGTGGATCACCGCTAAGGAACCGCCGGCCGGGTCACGCACCACCGGGAAGCACCCGGACCAGCGCTGTCAGCATAACGGTGTACAGCGATCCGTCATCACCACCAACATTGTGAAAAATAGAGGAATATACAACCATGAAGAAGCTTTCGAAAATTGCCCTGGTAGCTGCGGTGAGCGCGCTCGCGTTGAGCGGCTGCGGTAGCTCGGATTCGTCCTCCTCCGCTCCCGCGAAGAACGACGACGGCGCGGTGCGCCTCGTTGTCGGCGCCTCGCCGGCCCCGCATAAGCAGATCCTGGAATTCGTCAATGACAACCTCGCCAAGGATGCCGGTTTCACTCTGGATATCCGCGAGTACAACGATTACGTGCAGCCCAATGTGGCGCTCAACGCCGGGGAAATTGACGCGAATTACTTCCAGCACCTGCCCTACCTTGAGAACGAAATCAAGGAAAAGAACTACACGCTAGACCACGGCGCGGGCATCCACATCGAGCCCTACGGCATCTACTCCAAGAAGATTAAGCAGCTCAGCGAGCTCAAGGACAATGCCGTGGTGGGCGTGACCAACGATCCGTCCAACCAGGCTCGCGCCCTCGACCTGCTCCAGAAGAACAACCTCATCAAGCTCAACCCGCAGGTTGCTTCCCCCACCATTTACGATGTGGTGGATAACCCGAAGAACCTCACCTTCCGCGAAGCTGATGCCCCCTCGGTTCCGAAGATCCTCCCGGATGTGGATATTGCGATTATCAACGGTAACTTCGCCCTGCAAAACGGCCTGGTTCCCTCCAAGGATGCTATCTACACCGAAGACCCGACCGATAACCCCTACGGCAATATCCTCGCCTGGAACTCCAAGGCCACCGGCGAGAAGCTCGAGGGCGTGAAGAAGCTGGATGCCGCGCTGCACAGCCCCGAAGTTGCCAAGTACATTCGCGATACCTGGCCCAATGGCGAAGTTATTCCCGCCTTCTAAGCACGATCGCCCCGCGCGTGATCACGCCGCGCGGATTTACCCCGCCGTGCCTGCCGCACCGGTAGGCCAGTGATCTCAGCTGCCCGGCGCCTCGCTTCGAGGTGCCGGGCAGCTGCGTCGTCGGCATGTTTCTGGACGCTCTTAGCGGCGGAGGCCTGAATGCTGCGCGGGTGAGAGTGCGTTCACATATGGCAGGTAGTTTTGCGCTAGAACTCCCATCACCCGGGGTGCGTGCCGTAGAATTAGCGGGTATGCCCGCGCCCGGCGCGGCGCAGTAAGGGGACGGATTCGTCCTATCGGCAAGGGTTATCACCCCCATTTTTAGACTGGAGAAAAAGTTGGAAAGCTCCTACGAACAGCTCGATCCCACCCAGGTGAAGCTGACCGTTGAGGTTCCTTTCGAGGAATTCAAGCCGGAAATTGACAAGGCCGCGAAGACCATCGGCAACCAGGTGCAGATCCCTGGCTTCCGCCGGGGGCACGTGCCCGCGCGCGTTCTGGAAGCGCAGATTGGCCGCGCCGCGATTGTGGAGCAGGCGATTAACGACTCCCTGGACGGCTACTACCAGGACGTTCTGGAAGAACACGACCTCGTGCCCATGGGCCGCCCCGCGGTGGACGTGACCGGCGTGGCGATGGAGAAGAACTCCACCGAGCCGCTCGCCTTTACCGTTACGGTGGATGTGCGCCCGGCGATTGTGATTCCGGATCCGGCGCAGTACAGCTTCGAAGTGGAAGCAACCAATGCGGATGCGGATGCCGTGGATGAGCGCCTCGAGCAGCTGCGCGAACGCTTCGCCACCCTCAAGACGGTGGAACGCGCCGCCGCCAGCCGCGATTACGTCACCATTAACCTCTCCGCCAGCATCGATGGCGAAGAAGTTGATTCGGTGGAGGGCGTGTCCTACCGCATCGGTGATGACAATATGCTCGATGGCCTCGATGAGGCCGTTAATGGCGCTTCCGCTGGTGATGAGCTCAGCTTCACCTCCACCCTCGTGGGCGGGGAGCACGCCGGGGAGCAGGCCGATGTGACCGTCGTGGTGGAGAAAGTGCAGGAATCCGAGCTTCCGGAAGCGGATGATGATTTCGCCCAGCTCGCCTCCGAATTTGACACTATTGAGGAACTGCGCGCGGACCTGGCGGAGAAGGCCGCCACGGATGCCGCCCAGGTCCAGGTCATGGCCGCTCGCAACCTCCTCCTCGATAAGCTCCGTGAGGATGTCAAGGTCCAGCTGCCCAAGCGCGTGATCGATGCCGAAGTGGAACGCCACCTCGAATCCGAAAACCGCGCCACCGACGATGACCACGCCAAGGAAATCCGCGGGGAAATCCGCGATTCGCTGCGCGATCAGATCATCCTGGACGAACTGGTCAAGAAGTTCGGTGTGGAGACCACCCAGGATGAACTCTTCAACTTCCTGGTCCAGCAGGCCCAGTCCTACGGCATGGATCCCAACCAGTTCATCTCCGCGGCCGCGCAGACCGGTCAGCTCGGTGCCTTCAGCGGCGAGCTGCGCCGTGGCAAGGCGCTCATCTCCGCGCTGCGCCTGGCCAAGGTTGTGGACACCAACGGCAACGAGGTGGATGTTATCAAGGTCGTCGGCGAAAAGCCGGAAGGCGAACTGACCCCGGACTTCTCCGCCGCCCCGTCCCGCCCGGTGTGGGATGGCCCGGTTGATGAGGACGGCGCGGCTGATTCCGCTCCGGTGCAGGGCGACGACGCCGCCGCGGCCCCGGCAGCCGAAGCTGCCGCTGCCGCGGAGGAAGCTCCCGCAGCGGACTCCGGCGCGGATGCGCCGGCCGCGGATGCGGATGCTTTTGATCCGGCCGCCAAGAAAGTGGACGAGGTCGTGGAATACGCCCAGGGTGCGGATGCCGCTGAAGTGGCCCGCGTGCTCGAAGCTGAGAAGGCCGGTAAGGCCCGCAAGACCCTCGTGAAGAAGCTCGAGGAGCTCCTCGGCTAATTCGGGAAGTACACTAACTGCCCGCTTGCGTGGTGGGCGTGTGGGGTGGGAGGCTCAGCCTCCCACCCCACACGCGTATGCGCGCAGCGCAGCTGCGCCGTCGTCGTACCACCACGGCGCCCACGGGGCGCCGCACCGTCCGCACCGTGCCCTTCCCGCCGTGGCGCCATTGCGCCGTCGCACCGTCGGCCCCGTTGCCCCGCCGCAATGTGATATTCACGTGAAGCTCCTTAAATTAAGAGCCCGTTTACGGCTCATTAAGGCGAATTCAATAGTTTGAGCATTGGAAACGCGTGTTTCCGAGTCGGGCCAATCCGCGCCCCGACTAGCTCAAAGCGAAGGATATTCATGCGACACGTGCGTCGAGCAGTAGCGGCTCTAGCTGCCGCTACGCTAGTGCCGGTCGGGGTGGCATTCACGGTGCCAGCCGCGGCCGAGCCAGTACTCCCGGGAGTCGATTCTCCGGCTCTCGCCTCTACGAATGAGAATCCCGTCGTCGTGGACGGGGTGACTCAACCCATGGATCCGCGTCCCGGTTTCCGGGTGCTGCCCTACCTGCAGCGCCCCGGTGCCCACGAGATGACGATTAACTGGTTTACGGAACTGGGCCATAATGCTGTTCTCACCATCAGCGGTCCGGGCCTGCCCGCCGAAGGGCGCACCTACACCGTGGCCGGCGTGCAGAACCCGGTCAATGATTACCAGGATTACGAACTCAAGCAAGGCACCCTCAGCCGCGGGAAGGCGCTGTCCGTACCGCAGGGCGCCTGGATTCGCGCCGATCATCCCTACAAGTACAGCCAGCGCGTGGAAGAGCTCCAGCCCAGCTCCACCTACACCTACACGGTCACGGTGGACGGCTACGCGCATTCCGCCACGCTCCGTACCCTCCCCGATGGGAAGGCCGGGATCACCGATCCGCTCCACATCATTGCCTTCTCCGATACCGAAACCGATCCCATCGGGCGCGTGACCTACCGCGAATGGGAACAGACCCTCAACCTGGCCGAAGGCTCCGAAGAGCGCCCGGGCAAGGGCTCGGCCTGGGATGAGAAGTTTGGCGGCTCTACCCGCAACGGGAAGTACGCCGTCAATTACATGCTCACCGAGGATAAGGCGCAGGAAATCAATAACGCCGCCATTGCCGCCGCTAAGCCGGACCTGGTGCTGCTGCCCGGCGATATTGCCGAGCGCGCTTCCTCCCAAAGCCACTGGGACGAATGGTTCCGCTACTTCGCCGGTGATAAGGGCCAGCTCCTTGATTCCATCCCGGTGATCACCTCGCTGGGCAACCACGAAGTGTACGGCTACGGCAGCCCGGATGATCGCACCGCGGTAGCGCGGGCCCGCGCCGCCTACAACCAGGTATTTGATACCAACGGTTCGGATAACGCGAATGCGCGCGATGCCTACCACCGCACCGATATGGGCCCGGTGACGATCATCAGCCTCGATTCGACCAACGGCACCGATCAGACTCCGAAGACAATGCCGGAAGAAACCAAGATCGAAGGTAATGACGAAGGCATTACCGCCGCTCAGCTCGGAACCGACACCCAGGGCGTTTTCCCGTACGAGGAATACGCGCGGGACTTCCCCAAGTCCGTGGCGGCCGGCTGGTGGGGCCCGGATGCGGCTCCCGATTCGGTGGATCAGCCCAGCTTTATGCCCGGCTCGGATCAGTACCGCTGGCTCGAAAAGCAGCTGGCTGATGCCCGCGCCAAGGGCCAGATCATTATCGTGCAGTACCACCACGTGGCCTACTCCAACGGCGTGCACGGCACCCCGATGGGTCACAAGTTCCCCGATCAGCAGCCGGGTGTGCCCATGCGCCACCTCCAGCCGCTTTTCGAAAAGTACAATGTGGCCTCCGTTTTCTCCGGCCATGACGAAATGTTCCAGGCCTCCTACGTGGACGAAGCCGGCGATGGCGTGGGCGTGTATCACTGGGACGTCGGGGTAGCCTCCGACGGCCTGCGCGGCGAAAAGATGGTCAAGACGGGGGAGAACGGTGCCTACGAACCGCTGCGTTTCAACTCTCACTCCGTGTGGATGGCGCAGGCTAACGAACCGGAAATGTGGAAGACCAACGAGGCGGGCGTGAAGAAGCT
This sequence comes from Actinotignum timonense, assembly GCF_002860685.3. Classification (GTDB taxonomy): domain Bacteria; phylum Actinomycetota; class Actinomycetes; order Actinomycetales; family Actinomycetaceae; genus Actinotignum; species Actinotignum timonense. The sequence goes on from NZ_CP136960.1 coordinate 1,271,928, forward strand.
CATCTCGGGTGGAAAGCACTACGGGCACCTCGATATTAAGATCAACCCCTACACCGGCCCGGCCCTCGATTCCGGGGTGAAGCCGGCCGCCGAAATGGTCATGACCCCCATCTCGCTCTTCCCGATCCTCGATAATAACTACGAGGTGGAAAAGGTGGAGCGCCGCGAGCTGCTCTCCGGGCAGTTCACCGTGTACCTCGACGCGGAAGGTAACCCGCTGGCGGGCACCCCGCAGGACGGCACCGGTGATGGCGGCACCGGTGAGGCGGAAGAAAAGACCCCGCTTTCGAACTTCGCGCTCGGCGTTATCCCGGACACCCAGTTCTACTCGCGCTACGCCACGGAAGAAACCGGTAACCAATTCGGCGCCATGTACGGCAGCGAACCCTTCTCCGCCCAGACCTCCTGGATTGCGCAGAACGCTGAGAAATACGGCATTAAGATGTCCATGCACCTGGGCGATATCGTGGATCAGTACAACCACCCCCAGCAGTGGGAAATCGCCGATAAAGCCATGAAGATTCTCGAGGACGCGGGGCATCCCTACTCGATTCTTGCCGGTAATCACGACGTCGGGGCCGATGCCTCGGATACCGATCCGGTTGGCTACGGCACCTACAAGGAATGGTTCGGCGCCGAGCGCGCTGCCAAGAACTCCACCTTCGTGGAACGCGATCCTTCCGGAGCACACGAATACCACATCCTCAAGGTGAACGGCCAAGATTTCCTGGTCATGAACCTGTCCTGGCAGGCCCAGGATGACGCGCTGCAATGGGCATCCGATGTGCTCGATGCGCATCCCACCACCCCCACGATTGTTAATTCGCATCAGCTGATTAACGTGGAGGGCGACGGCGTGACCCCGCTGGCCACCGAGTTCGGTGAAAAGGTGTGGAATAAGCTCATCCGCAACCACGATCAGGTGTTCCTTACCTTCAACGGCCACCATCACGGCGCGACCACCTGGACGCGCACGAACGACGCCGGCCACCCCGTCTACCAGGTCCTCATGGATTACCAGATGGCCTACATGGGCGGAAACGGCTACATGGGCATGGTGGAATTCGACCTGCCGGGCAATAAGATCTACCAGACCTCCTTCTCGCCCTGGGTGATGACGAAGGCCAAGGACACCCTTGTTCCCGACGACCAGGCGATTCTTAACGGTGCGGGTCAAACTTTCGAGCTTGACTTCAACTTCGCCGAACGTTTCCCGAACCTTGTGATCGCTGATACGAAGGCTTCTTTGACGACGCCGCAGCTGCGCGAGTGGCTTGCCAGCTACGATGCACCGACCCAGGTGACCCCCACCGCCCCGAGCGGCGCGGAGGACTACCCCAAGGTGGAGAGCACCGTGGCCCACTGGAAGATGCCGGTGGATAAGGCCGAAGGCACCCCGGTTGCCGTGGGTGAGGCCATCGTGGATGCCGTGGGTGGGGATAACTTCACCCGGGCCCCGCTGGACCAGCCCGGTTCCAAGGGAGCCGAAGAGGGCGACGTCGTATGGACCCGTGACCACCACCCGCTCTCGGCCAATGCCGGTGCGGTGTGCTTCGCCAATGGCGGGCGTGATAACGCACGGTGGAATAACTTCGTGACCGCCGCCGATGCCGCCGTCAATAACGAGACCTTCGAGAACGGTTTCACCTTCGAGACCTTCATCAAGATCTCCCCGAAGTTCGATAACAAGAACAATGCCTGGATGGCCTGGCTTTCCCGCGATGGCCAGCGTCAGAATATCGCTGGCTACAACAACACCGAGGGTGAGGAACCGCCCTTCGCGTGGGCGATGTCGAACCTGGCGGAAATCCAGTTCTCCTTCGTGGATTCCCAGAAGCCCACCCCGGCCGAATCTTCGGCTTGGTCCGGTGAGATTGTTTCGCGCGATCAGTGGCTCCACCTCGCGGTGGTCAATGATCCGGAGACCAAGATGACCACCATGTACGTGGATGGGGTACCGGTGCTGCGTAATTCGCCGGGCACCGTGGGCGTGGGCACCCAGGGCCTGCCGTGGGTCCTCGGGGCGGGCTCCTACGCCGGCGTGCGTGAATCCGGCTTCCAGGGCTGCATCGGTGAAGTCCGCCTCGTGGGCGAACCGCTGGACTCCAGCAAGTGGCTGACCGCGCGCGCCGGGGAAACCCCGGGTGGCGAGCAGCCCGGCGGTGAAGAGCCGGGTGTGGAGCCGAGCGTGGAGCCGACGGCGCCGAGCACGGAGCCTACCGCGCCAGGCACGGAGCCGAGCACGCCGGGTACGGAACCGAGCGCGCCGGGGACCGAACCGGGAGATAAGCCGAGTGAAGAACCGAGCAAGGCGGCGGCGCCGCAGGGCAACCTGCTCTTCAGCTCCACCGCTCTGGCCGGCGGCAACGCCGACCGCGTGACCAGCTACGGTCGCGCTGGCGAAACTATCTTCGTGGGCGATTGGGACGGCGACGGCGTGGACACCCCCGGGGTGCGCCGCGGCAACACCTTCCTGCTCACCAATGCCGCCACCGGCAATGCCCAGCTGCAATTCTCCTTCGGCCGCGCGGATGACGAGATCGTTATCGGCGACTGGAACGGGGACGGCAAGGACACCATCGGGGTGCGCCGCGGCAACACGGTGTACGTGCGCGATGACCTAGCCGGTGGCAACCACACCGCCATGGTTTCCTTCGGGCGCCACGGCGACCAGATGGTGGCCGGTGACTGGGATGGCAACGGGCGCGATGAACTTGCGGTGCGCCGCGGTAACACCGTTTTCGCCCAGGCGTCCTTCGCGGACACCCAGGCGAAGTCCACCTCCTCCTACGGCCGGCCCGGCGATGTATTCCTTGCCGGTGACTGGAACGGGGACGGTGTGGACGGCATCGGCGTGGTCCGCGGTAACGTCTGGCACCTGCGTGAGAACGTGGGCGAGGGCGTCGCGGTGGCCAGCTTCGGCTTCGGCCGCGCCGGTGATGTGTTCCTCGCCGGTGACTGGAACGGGGCGGGCGCTGACCGTCCGGCCGTCAATCGTTAGCGGCTCACTACCAGCGGCTAGTAGCTAGCCACCTTCCAGCGGGAGGGCAGCGAGTATCAGCTCGCCGCCCTCCCGCTCTTTTTCTCGGTTGCGGCGCCGTGGTGGCCCCGTGACGGGGCACTGGCGCGTGGCACCGTAACGCTGCGCCGCCATGCTGGCGCATGGCGTGATGGCGCCGTCGTGCTCCGTGGTACCGTGGGCGCCGTCGCCCCGTGTCACAGTGACGGCGCCAACCATGCGCCATCAGCGAAAAAGTCTCGAGCCAGGATGATCACGGCGGCCCGCGGGCGTTAAAGTCGCATACGAGTATGGAATCTCCGCGTGGAGGTTCCGAGGAAGGAAAACCGTGACCACATCACCTCGCATGGAAGGCCGGGATAATAACCAGCCTTCAGCATTCGGCGATGCTGTTTACCAGCGCCTCCTCAAGGAAAGAATCATTTGGCTCGGCTCGGAAGTTCGCGATGATAATGCGAATCAGATTTGCGCCCAGATGATGCTCCTTGCCGCGGAGGATCCGGAGAGCGATATTTACCTGTACATTAATTCTCCGGGTGGCTCGGTCACCGCGGGTATGGCCATTTTTGACACCATGCAGTATGTTCAGCCGGATGTTGTGACGGTGGCGATGGGCATGGCAGCCTCGATGGGCCAATTCCTGCTCTCAGCTGGCACGAAGGGCAAGCGTTATATCACCCCGCATACCCGCGTCCTCATGCATCAGCCTTCGGGCGGCGCCGGCGGGGTGGCCGCTGATATTCGCATCAACGCCAACCTCATTTTGCAGATGAAGGAAGAACTGGCCGGGCTCAACGCCAAGCACACCGGTAAGTCGCTGGAACAGATCCTGGAAGATTCCGAACGCGACCACTGGTTCACCGCCCAGGAAGCACTGGAATACGGCTTCGTGGACCACATTATTTCCAACTCGCAGGTCATGCTCAAGAAGCCGAATAGCGATAATAACGACGGCGCACTCGACGCCAGCCACGCGGGGGAGGAGCTCTCATGACGATGAATTTCCGAGCCGCGGGTAACCTGCCCGCTATGATGGCCGCCTACGGTGCTGGCAACGTTCCGGGCGCTGGGAACCTACCGAGCGCCGGTTTCGGCCACGGTAGCGCGGGCCCGATGCCCTCCAACCGCTACGTGCTTCCCGATTTCGAAGAACGCACCCCCTACGGGTACAAGCGCTCCAACCCCTACACCAAGCTTTTCGAGGATCGCATTATTTTCCTCGGAGTGCAGGTGGATGACGCTTCGGCCGACGATGTGATGGCGCAGCTGCTCGTCCTCGAATCGATGGACCCGAACTCCCCGGTGACCATGTACATTAACTCCCCGGGTGGTTCTTTTACCGCGCTCACCGCTATCTACGACACGATGCAGTACATTAAGCCGCAAATCCAGACCGTGTGCCTGGGCCAGGCGGCTTCCGCGGCGGCGGTGCTGCTGGCGGCCGGCTCCCCGGGGCGGCGCCTGGCGCTCCCCAATGCCCGGGTGCTTATCCACCAGCCGGCGATGGAGGGCATGCAAGGCCAGGCCACGGATATTTCCATCGTGGCCGACGAGCTCGACCGCATGACGGAATGGCTTGTCAATACCCTGGCCCACCACAGCGGGAAGTCTCCCGATGAGGTGCGGGCGGATATCCAGCGCGATAAGATCCTCACCGCCCAGCAGGCCAAGGATTATGGCTTGGTGGATAACGTGCTCGAATCGCGTAAAAATGCGGATGTCGTAACCAACGGTTAATGCGATTCTCGCGCTCGCGCTCGCGCTCAGGGCTGTAGCTTCGGGCGGTAGCGCGTATCATGGGCGGGTAGGGGCCGAGTGCTCCTGCCCGCTCACGTGCATGGGGCGGCGGGGCATGGCGCGGGAGCTGCGTCGTCGTACATCTCACTGACCGGGCGCCCCGCGTGGGAACGTGACCTTTGGGCGCAGATGCGGTGAAATAGGGAAGACGCGCGTACGGCGCGGCCGCGAGGCAAGGAGGAACATGGCGACCGTCGATGCAGCAGAAGCTCTCAAGTGTTCGTTCTGCCAGAAAACCCAACGCCAGGTGAAGAAACTTATCACCGGTTCGGGTGTATATATTTGCAACGAATGCATTGAGCTGTGCAATGAGATTATCGCCGAGGAATTCGGGAAAGAAAACGACGGTTTCTCCCCGAACGAGCTCCCCGTTCCCGCTGATATTTATGCGTTTTTGAATGAGTATGTGGTGGGGCAGGATGCCGCGAAGCGTACGCTTGCCGTGGCCGTGTACAACCACTACAAGCGGCTGCGCGCGAAGGCTGCGCCGCGCCCCGCCGACGGGGAAGATACCGTTGAGCTCGGCAAATCCAATATTTTATTGCTCGGACCCACCGGAACTGGGAAAACGTATCTTGCCCAGTCGCTGGCGCGCATGCTCGATGTGCCCTTCGCGATTGCCGATGCCACCTCGCTTACCGAAGCCGGGTACGTGGGTGAAGACGTGGAGAATATTTTATTGCGGCTCGTGCAGGCGGCCGGTGATGATGTGAAAAAGGCCGAATCCGGCATTATTTACATCGACGAAATCGATAAAATCACCCGCAAATCTGAAAATCCCTCCATTACCCGCGACGTATCGGGGGAGGGCGTGCAGCAGGCGCTCCTCAAAATCGTGGAGGGGACGGTCGCGGCGGTGCCGCCGCAGGGCGGGCGCAAGCACCCCCAGCAGGAATACCTCCAGATCAACACCTCGAATATTCTTTTTATTTGCGCCGGGGCTTTTGCGGGTTTGGAGGATGTTATTTCCACTCGCGTTGGACGCCACGGTATCGGCTTCGGGGCACAATTGCACGACGCCGACGCCCATTCGGATATGCTCTCGCAGGTCACCCCGGAGGACCTCCACAAATACGGCCTCATCCCGGAGCTGGTGGGGCGCCTGCCCGTTATTGCCACGGTGGAAGCCCTGGGCGAAGACGACCTGGTGCAGATTCTCACCGAGCCGCGTAATGCCCTCGTCAAGCAGTACACCCGCATGTTTGAGCTGGACGGGGTGCGCCTGACCTTCCAGGATGAGGCGCTGCGCGCCATGGCGCGTGAAGCGATGGAACGGGGCACCGGGGCGCGCGGGCTGCGCTCCATTATGGAGCGGGTGCTCGGCCCGGCCATGTTTGATGTGCCTTCCCGGAAAGATGTGCGGGAAGTGATTGTGACCCGCGCGGCGGTTACCGACGGCGCGCCCGTGGAGATTGTTTCCGCGGCGCAACGGAAGAGCGCCTAGTGGGTGGCGAAGAGACGCGGCGTACCTCGGAATCGGAAGCGGAGCGCTGCGCGGTAGACGTGGGGAGTGTTCCGGGTGCTCCGGGTGCCGATGGCGCGGATGCGGGCACGGCGCAGCAGGAGCGCTGTGCCGCTGAGCTCGGGGCCTTGCGGGCACGCCTGGACGTTTTGGACGCCCAGCTCATTGAGCTGTTGGGGCAGCGCAAGCAGGTCACCGATGCCGTGGGGCGCCTCAAGGATCGCTACCGGCTTCCCGCCCGCGATATGGCTCGCGAGGGCGTCCAACATGCCCGGATTGCCGAGCTGGCGCGCGGGGTTGGGCTGGATCCCGATTTCGCGGTGCGGGTACATAATGTCATTACCTCGCGCGCGGTCGAGGATCACCAGCGTATTTCCCGTGCTTCCCGCGTTGTTCAGGCTTCCCGCGTTGTTCAGGATGACGGTGTTGTGCAGACGGACCGCGATGAGCGTGAAGCTGACGATGAAGGCGTGAACTAGCTTCGCACAACACCGGGAGAAACGAATAGGGGCGTGGACTAAGGTAGCCCACGCCCCGTTCGCAATTGAACATGCGCTAATCGCGGTTCTTATCGCCCTTATCCCCGTAAATATCGCGCCCGATCACGGTGGCGAAATCACGGAGCACCGCGGTGCGCTTCACCTTGAGGGAAGCGGTGAGGTATCCGTTCTCCGGGGTGAAATCAATGGGAAGAATAACGAATTTACGGATGGATTCCGCGCGGGAAACCGCTTCGTTGGTGCGCTTAATGGCGCGATCCACCGAGGCAATAATCTGCGGATCGTGCACGGCTTCCGATACAGACATGGCCGGCAGATTCTTATTCTTCAGCCAAATGGGAAGCATCTCCGCATCCAGGGTGATGAGCGCACCCACAAAAGGCCGCTGGTCACCCACCACGACCACCTGCGAAATCAGCGGGTGGCCGCGCAGGCGGTCCTCCAGGATTGCAGGGGAGACGTTCTTCCCACCGGCCGTCACAATAAGTTCCTTCTTCCGCCCGGTAATCCACACGAAGCCATCTTCGATCTTGCCGAGGTCCCCGGTGCGATACCAGCCATCCTCGGTAAACGCCTTGGCGGTTTCTTCCGGATTATTCAGGTACTTATGGAAAACGTGATCGCCCTTGACGAGCACTTCGCCGTCGGTATCAATAGCCACGTGGCAGCCGGGATAAGCCGGACCCACCGAACCGATCCGCTGGTGGTTGAAGCGATTCACAGTGGTCGGCGCGGACGTTTCCGTTGCACCGTAGCCTTCAAAAATATTAATTCCGATGCCGCGGAAGAAATGCCCGAGCCGTGCACCCAGCGGAGCACCACCCGAAATTACATTCTCCAGGTTCCCACCGGTAATTTCCTTAATCTTGGAGTAGACGAGGCGTTCGCCCACTTCATGCTGGGCCCGCAGCGCCAGCGAAGGCCCGGCCGCGCTATCGAGGGCCCGCGAATAGGCGATCGCCACTTTCGCGTAGTAGCGGAAAATCTTCTGCTTCACGCCGGTGGATTGGGCATCCGCCGCGTTATAGATCTTCTCGAAAACGCGCGGCACCGCCAAAATATAATGCGGCTTGAAGGACTTCATGTCCTCAACGAGGTTGTGGGTATCGGGGCAGTGCCCGATGGTATTACCCGCGTAGAAGGCCACCAGGTTAATGAAACGCGCGAAAACATGGGCCATGGGGAGGAAGAGCAGAGTGTGCTTCTCGCCGGAGAGGATCGGGGCGAGATTATCATCCAGCGGCCCGTTAATAACGACGTGCAGCAGGTTACGGTGGCTGAGCACCACGCCCTTGGGCCGGCCTGTCGAGCCAGAGGTGTAGATGACGGTAGCTTCGTCGTCGGCATGCATCGCATCGATACGGCGGTCAATCTCAGCGTCGAGATCCATGGTGCCGCGCGCGGAAATCCGGGCCAGGTCATCATCAGAAATAACGAAAATATCGGTGAAGAAATCAAAATCGGACCGGAAGGGCGCCATAACCGCGGCCATCTGCTGATTTTCGACGACGGCGAAGCGGCAGTGCGCATCCTCCACAATCCAGCGAGCCTGCTCCGTGGAATCGGTTTCGTACACGGTCACGGCCATCGCACCGATGGACCACAGCGCGAAATCCACCACGCAGAATTCGTAGCGGGTGTGGCACATAAGCGCGATACGATCCCCGGGCTGGACGCCCATCGCAATAAAACCGCGTGCCAGCGCGCGATACTCAGATTCGAAAGTCCGCCACGCCACCGGCACCCATTGCCCCAACGAGGCTTTGCGCGCCACCACGGTGCGCTCGGGCTGTTCGCGTGCGATATTACGGAAAACCCACGGAATCGTCATTTCATCGGTGATATGAATCTTTCCGGGAGTGAAAACTTCAGTCCGCTCGATTTCGGCCATGATTCTCCTCAAGGTTACGCGTGAGTAAGTAAAAGTGTACGGCACGCGCGGGAAACGGGGGTGGAGGCGCGATGAGAGAGTTCTCATCACCTCCTCACCGCGATATTAACACGGGGCGGAACACTGGAGCCATGACGATCTCCATGAATGCTCTGCTTGCCGTGCTCCTTCTTGTAACGGCCCTATCCGTTGTCCTTCTCGAAACTTCGGTACGACGACGCATCCGCGCCTTCCGGCCCCTCCAGCTTTTTACGCTGGGGAGTGCTTTCCTCCTCGTCCCGGCGAATATCGCTTTGCTGGGCGGGAATGCGCCCGGGAACCTTGAACGGTGGGTGAGCCTGGGCTCCGTCGCGGCGCTGGCCACCCAGCTTGTTCTTCTTATCAGCGGCTGGATTCCGGTGGGGGCGGCGGCGCCCACGCGCCGTATCCTCGCCGTCGGGGCGCATCCCGATGACCTGGAATTAGCCTGCGGGGGGACTTTGGCGCGCTTGGCCGATGCGGGGCACGAGATTCACGCCATCGTGGCCGCGGACGGTGCGGTGGGAGGCAATGCCGGGGAGCGGGCCGGGGAGGCCCAGCGCGCCGGTACTTTCCTCGGGGTGACCTCGCTGCGCACCCTCGGCCTTCCCGATACCCGCCTAGCCGAGCATGAAAATACCCTCACCGGTGCTATCGAAGAAAAAATCCGCACCCTCAATCCGGATATTATTTTCACGCATTCGGCTCATGACCAGCACCAGGATCACACCGCCGTGCACCGCGCTACCATGCGGGCCGGGCGGCGCCACCCGGCGATTCTCTGCTACGAATCACCCTCCGCCACCGCGAACTTTTCCCCGCAGGTATTCGTGGATATCACCGATTACACCGGGGTGAAAAGCGCCGGGGTGGCCATCCACGCCGACCAGATGAACAAGACGTATATGGCCGGCGACGTGCTCACCGCCAAAGCTAATTTCCGGGGCGAACAAGCCAAAATGGAGGCCGCTGAAGCTTTTGAGGCGATGCGTATTCCCGCTTTCCGGGGTGTGCTCTAAATCTTCGTGGCGTGCTCTCAGCTCGGAGTGCCTGGCTGGGCGCTGGCGCTCCGTGCCTGCGCGCGCCGCGGGCGCCGTTGCCCCGTTCCTGTGCCGTTGCTGTTGCCCGCGCCGCGAGCGCCGTCGCACCGTCCCGCCCCGTTGCCCCGTTATCTCCCTCTCTTACCTATAAGGACCATCATGATGAATCATTCACCTCTCAGTTCCCGCCCGCGCGTGCTCGTTACCGGGGCCAGCGGCCCGGCCGGCTCTTCCCTCCTCACCCAGCTGTGGGAGCGCGGGATTCCAGTGCTCGGCGTCGATATGGCGCCCCGTCCCCGCACTGATGGCCTGAGAATCCTCCAATGCCCGCCGGCTACGGCCCCGGATTTTGTGAGCGCCCTGGCCGCCATCTGCGAGGAATACTCTATTGACCTCCTCATCCCCACCGTGGATGAAGAACTCTCCGTCCTCGCACCGCTGCGCACCGCACTGCTCCACCGCGCCCGCATCGCGGTGGCTCCCACCGCCGCGGTGGCGATTGCCGCCGATAAGTGGCTCACCCATCGGGTAGCGGAAAGTAGCGGTCTGGCCGTGCCCCGCAGTTTGGAGGCTCCTACCCTCACCGAGGAAGGCGCTTATTGGCTCGGTTTCCCCTACGTGGTACGCCCGCGGGTGGCACGCGGCGGGCGCGGGGTGCGCCTGGAAACAACATTCCCGCCCGCTACGCCACTGCGCGATACCGAGATGGTCTCCGCTTTCCTCCCCGGCACCGAATACTGTGCCCAGCTCTACCTGCCTGCCCCGGGAAGCGTGCGGCGCGACGGGGCAGTGAACGGTGCAGGAAGCGGCGCGCGAGACGGAGCGCGGGGCGGTGCGCGGCGTCGCCCCACCGTCGTCGTACTAGAAAAAACCAGTCTGGCCTCCGGACAGCACGGAAATGCGACCGGGGTTCGGCGTGTGGAAGCCCCGGACGTCGCCGAGCTGGCGCTCGCGGCGGCGCAAGCGGTGGGCCTGAGCGGCGCGGCAGATGTGGATATCCGCCGCGATACCCAAGGCCGCCCCGCCCTCATTGAAATCAATGCCCGCTTCGGCGCCCATAGCGCCCATGCTCCCGAATTACTGGACGCGCTCCTGGAGGCTTACGCACCCACGGAGCCTGCTTCGACACCCCGCGGCACGGTCGAGGTGACTGCATGACCACCCTGCTTCTCATTCTTGCCGTACCCACCCTCATCCTCACCGCGGTGACCTGGATGATGTACCCGGCTGCCATCCTGGGGGAGCTGCGCCAGCCGCCCCGCCCGCTCTACGGTGCGCACACCAAAGTCTCGGTGATTATCCCGGCCTACAACGAGGAAGTGGTGCTCGGCGCTTGCTTGCGCTCCATCCTCGCCACTGGCTGGCGCCGTCTGGAAGTGATCGTCGTTGATGATGGTTCCACCGATGCCACCGCCGCCGTTGCCGCACCGTTTACCAGTGATCCGCGTGTCACCTTCCTCAGCAAGCCGAACGGCGGGAAAGGCAGCGCCCTGAATCTCGGTATTGCCCAGGCCACCGGGGAGATCCTTATCTTTGTGGATGCTGACGGACTCTTCACCCCCACCACCATTCCGGAGCTCCTGGCAGGGTTCCGCCACCCCGGTGTAGGCGCCGTATGCGGGAATGACCAGCCGGTCAATATCACCGGTCCCCTCACTGCGCTGCTTGCCCTCATGACCCACGTCGGAACCGGCATGACGCGCCGTGCCCTGGCACTGGTGGGAATGCTCCCCATCGTGGCAGGAAATTCCGGGGCTTTCCGGGCTGATGCAGTGCGCCGGGTAGGAGGCTTCCGGGAAGATACCCTGGGCGAGGATCTCGAGCTCACCTGGCGGATCCACTTCGCCGGCTGGGACGTGGAATTTGCGCCCCATGCCCTGGTGCTGGCCGAGGTTCCCGCCACCCTGCCAGCACTGTGGAAACAGCGAGTGCGCTGGCAACGGGGCCTCATCCAGACCGCCCGCATCCACCGCTCCCGCCTTACCTCCCCGTGGCGGCGCCCCATTGATGCCTACCTGCCCATCAATCTTTTCTCGCTCCTTGTTGCCCCGGTGCTCCAGGTCGCCACCCTCGCGGTGTGGGCGGTGGCAGCACTCAGCGGTGCGGCCCCGCACTGGATGAATGTACTGGTGGGAGCGGGACTGGTAATGGCGCTGGGCGTAACGGTGCTTTCCTTGATCCTGGATCGTGCCTGGCGCGACCTGCGCCTTCTTCCCGCCCTACCCCTGTGGCTCCCTTTCTCCTGGATGATGAGCGCCGCCACGGTGCGCGCGATCTGGCTAGAAATACGCGGAAAAGCCAGTGAATGGAATAAGCTGGAACGAACGGGCGTGCACACCGTGCCGCTCCCGCCCGCTGCCGTCGAACGGGAAACAATGTGACATCACGTCCTATTACGATTCGTTTTCGGATTGCCGCCACCATGGTCGCGCTCGTCGCGGTTGTGCTGGCGGCAACCGGCGTTGCCGTCGTCCTCACCGAGAGTCGCATGTGGCGCGCCCAGGTGGATGCCACGCTGGTGCGGGTGGCGGACGAATTTCGGGTGCTGGCCGAAAACGGAGTCGATCCGGAAACCGGGCAGCCCTTCGCCGGGCCATCCCAGCTCATCGAAACCTATCTCTCGCGTACCGTCCTCTCCGAAGCCGAAGGGGAAATGGGGATTGTGGATGGGAGAGTCGCCTGGGTGGGCGGCGATACCAGCCCGGTGCGCCCCGAGGAAGACACCGGACTGGTGCGGCATCTTCTCCCGCTTACTCGCAGCAGGGAGATAACGATGGGGACCTACGCGGGAGCCCAGCGCGAATACCGCTATATCGTGGTGCCGGTGCAGTTTTCCGGCTCGCAGCCCGGCGCGCTCGTGCACGTGTACCTTCTTGACGTCATCAGTGCCCGTATCTGGAATCTTATGACGGTGCTGGCGGTGGTCTACCTGGTGGCCGTCATCGGCGTCGTCGCCATCGCGTGGCGACTGGTGGGGCAGCTGCTGCGCCCCGTGGAGCAACTGCGCGCCACGGCCGAAAATATTACCGCCAATGCGGATTTGTCCCGACGGGTCCCGGTGGAAGGGCGCGACGACCTGGCGCGGTTATCAACGGCGATGAATACCATGCTCGATTCCCTGGAAACCATGGATGCCGATCAGCGCAAACTTTTAGACGACGTCGGGCACGAGCTACGCACCCCCATCACGATCGTGCGCGGGCACCTGGAGCTCATGGATGCCACCGATCCGAGCGACGCCGCGGATACTCGCGCCCTCGCCCTCGAAGAACTCGACCGCATGAATTCGCTGGTCGGGGATTTACTTACCCTCGCGAAAGCCGAACGATCCGATTTTGTGGTGCCCCGCGAGGTTGATATTGCGGCGCTCACGGAGCGGATCTTCGATAAAGCCACCGGGCTGGGCCCGCGCGCCTGGAACCTAGGCGCCGTGGCCAGCGGGCAGGCGTACCTGGACCCGGAGCGCATCACCCAGGCGGTGCTGCAATTGGCAGCGAACGCGGTCAAATACTCCGACGAAGGCACCCCGGTGGAGATTTCCTCAAGAGTGGTAGCGGGGCGGGTGAGTTTCACGGTGGAAGACGCCGGGTGCGGGATCGCCCCGGAGGATACCGAACGTATTATTGAGCGTTTTGCGCGTGGGCGTAATACCGGGCGTTCGGAAGGCTCCGGGCTCGGGCTCGCGATTGTTAGCTCCATCGCTCGGGCTCACGGTGGGGAAGTCACGGTGCGCTCGCGGGTGGGGGAGGGCTCCGTATTCACCTTGAGTTTGCCCAGTGTTTACCGAGGTTCGTGATAGCCTCACAAGCGGAGAAGGGAGCATGATGAGCACCATCCTCATCGTCGAGGACGAAGAGCGCATTGCCCGCTTTATTGCGAAGGGCCTGAAAGCCGCCGGCTACACTTCCACCACCGCGTCAAGCGGTGCGCAGGCCGTTGAGCTGGCTGTTCACACTCCTTTCGATCTTATTATTTTGGATATTGGCCTGCCGGATATTGACGGTTTCGCGGTGCTCGAGCGCCTGCGCGGGCAAGGACTGGACACTCCGGTTATTCTCCTCACCGCCCGCACCTCCGTGACGGACCGCGTAGCCGGGCTCGAGGGCGGGGCCGATGATTACATGGCGAAGCCTTTTTCTTTCGAAGAACTGCTCGCGCGTATCCGTTTGCGTTTGCGCGACGCCGCAGCCACCCCGGCGCCAGCTAGCTCCGCTACTCAGCTTTCTCACGGCGGTATCATCCTGGATTTACTCTCCCACCACGCTCACGTGGGCGGGAAACAGGTGGAGCTGTCCGCCCGCGAATTTACCTTGCTGGAAACCTTCATGCGCCACCCGGGGCAGGTGCTTTCCCGCGAGCAACTCCTCTCCCGGGTCTGGGGCTACGATTTCGATCCCGGTTCCAACGTGGTGGATGTGTACGTGCGTTATCTGCGTGGGAAAATCGGGCGGGACCGTATCGAAACGGTGCGCGGAATGGGCTACCGCCTGAGCTAAGGCAGCGGGGCCTTCTCAGCGAAGGAACGGGGCTGCCAGCTCAGGCGGTAGTGCCGAGGTGTGCGACTGGTCTAGTCGTCATCCTCGTCGTCCCAATCGTCATCGTCGTTATCATCCCAATCATCGTCATCCGCGTCATCATCGTCCCAGTCATTATCCGAGTACTGGGGCGGTGCGGGGCGCGCGGGAGCCGGTGCCACCCGCTGCGGCGCGGGTGCCGGCGCTGCCGGGGCGGGAACTGGCGCCGGTGCCGGAGCGACGTTAGCGGGGGACGGGGCAGTGCCCGCGGGCGGCGTCGTCGTACTATTCGAGGCGTCACCGGTGAACAAGTGCGCATTTTCGGCCACATCGACCAAAAGACTGCGCAGGGTGGCGCGCTGTGCGTTGTTGAGCGGCGGGCGCTCCGTGGGCGCAGAAGCCGACGCGGTGCTGCCGGCACCAGTGGCACCAGTGCCGCCAGCGGACGGGGAAGACGGCGCCGTGACGGTGACGGCGGGGCCCACGGACTGGGTACCGCTCCCGCTCACGGCGTGGGCAAGCTGCATACCCAAGAAACCGAGGAGCGCCAGCCCGAGAAGTACGGCAAGAAGTTTCACACGAGTTGTCATGTCCCTAAGTACACCGGAGCGAGATGACGGGGCCAGGAAACAATCATGAGAATCTTCTCATGTACGCGAAGTGGCGGGCCTGCTTTCGCAGACCCGCCACCAGGATTCACTCAATCGCGCGCCACGCTATGTGGAGCGCTGCGCCTTCGCGCCGTTGTTCTTGCGACGCTACTTCCGCTTCGGCTCCGGCTCGTCCAGCTCGTAATCACCGATGGTGATCTGCTCGCTGGCCTCCGTATCTGGCGTGAAACGGAGCTCTCCGCGCACGTGGGCGGCGCGCACCAGGTCCGCGCGCACCTCCTCCAGCAGGGCGGTATTTCCGCGCAGCTCCACCCGTGCGAAACTGGTGCGCTGCGATACCTTCGCCGCGGATTTCACGCCGCGCAGCACCGTGAGTGCCTGACCGGCCACCTTGAGCAGCTCCGCATTCCCGGAACCTGCCGCCTCGCGCAGCGGCGCCGCCTCCGGCCACGCCGCCCGGTGCACCGAGCCGGTACGGTACCAGCTCCACACCTCGGCGGTGGCATAGGGGATAAAGGGCGCCAGCAAGCGCAGGAAGGTATCCACCGCAATCGCCAGCGTCACCCGGGCGCTCTCCGCCTCCGGCGTATCCGAATAGGCGCGGTCCTTGACCAGCTCCAGGTAATCATCACAGAAGGTCCAGAAGGCCGTTTCGGCCGCCTCCAGAGCGCGGGTGTGATCAAAGGCCTCAAAAGCGGCGGTGGCTTCCTCCACCACGCGCGCCAGATCGGCCAGCAGGGCCCGATCAATCGGCTCGGTCACGCGGGAAGCATCCAGGCAGACCGGTGAACCTTCCCCGCCCATGCCCAGCGCAAACTTCGAGGCATTGAGCACCTTCATGGCCAGACGGCGCCCCACCTTCATCTGCTTTTCGTCGAAAGCGGCGTCCACGCCCAGGCGCGCGGAGGCAGCCCAGTAGCGCACCGCGTCCGCACCGTGCTTGACGAGCAGTTCCGTGGGCATGACCACATTGCCCTTGGACTTGGACATCTTCTTGTGGTCGTTCTTTTTAGCCGGATCAGGATCCAAAATCCACCCGGAAATCGTGGTGTGCTTCCAGGGTAGCTCCCCGAATTCCAGGTGTGCGCGCAGCACGGTGGAGAAGAGCCAGGTGCGGATAATATCCTGACCCTGCGGGCGCACATCCATGGGATACACGCGCCCGAAAAGATCTTCATCGGTGAGCCATCCCCCGGCGATCTGCGGGGAGAGCGACGACGTGGCCCAGGTGTCCAAAATATCGGTTTCCCCGGCGAAGCCGCCCGGCTTACCGCGCTGATCTTCGGTGTAGCCGGCTGGCACATCACTGGAAGGATCCACGGGAAGGCTGGATTCCTCCGGGGTAATGACGGCGTCGTACTTTACTTCGCCGTTCTCCGAGATTTCGTACCACACCGGGATCGGCACCCCGAAGAACCGCTGGCGCGAAACGAGCCAATCGGAGTTGAGACCCTTGACCCAGTTGTCGTAGCGCACGTGCATGAAATCGGGGTGGAAGGCGAGCTGGTTGCCGGCCTCAATGAGGTTATCGCGCAGCTCCTTACCGTTGCCTTCCACGTGTGAGCGCCCACCGTTGCGAATGTACCACTGGCGCGACATAACAATTTCAAGCGGCTTATCGCCCTTCTCAAAGAAGTTGGTCTTACGCTTGGTCGGCTTCTCATCGCCGATCATTTCCCCGGTTTCCTTGAGTTTTTCCACCAGTGCCTTGCGAGCGGAGAAGGTGGTTTTCCCGGCCATCTCGGCGTACATGGCGCGCCCGGCCTCCGAGGTGATCCACTCGGGGGTATCGCGCACCAAGCGCCCGTCCTTGCCGAGCACGCTGCGTAGTGGCAGCTGCAATTCGCGCCACCACTCCACGTCCGTGATGTCACCGAAAGTACAGCACATGGCGATACCGGCGCCCTTGTCCATTTCTGCCTTGTGGTGAGCGAGCACCGGAACTTCCATATCGAAAATCGGCACGCGCACCGTGGTCCCGAAGAGGTGCTGGTAGCGGGTGTCGTTGGGATGGGCGATGAGGGCCACGCAGGCGGGTAGCAGCTCCGGGCGAGTGGTTTCGATAACGACGTCGCCGCTCGCACCGTGGAAAGCCAGGGCATGATAGGCACCCGGATAATCGCGGGCCTCAAGTTCGGCCTGCGCCACCGCGGTTTGGAAGGTAATATCCCACAGGCCCGGGGCCTGCGCCTGGTAGGCTTCCCCGCGCGCGAGGTTACGCAGGAACGCGGTTTGGGCTACCTTCTGGGCCTTCTCTCCGATGGTCTGGTAATTCTGCTTCCAGTCCACGGACAGCCCCAGGTGGCGCCACAGGGCTTCGAATTGCTTTTCGTCCTCTTCGGATAGCTTCCAGCACAGTTCAATGAAATTACGCCGCGAAATGGGCACCTGGTCGGCGTACTTAATGGATTTTGCGCCACCCTGGTGCGGGGGCACGAAATTCGGATCGTAGGGGAGGGACGCATCCCCGCGCACCCCGTAGTAGTTTTGCACCCGGCGTTCGGTGGGCAGACCGTTATCATCCCAGCCCATCGGGTAGAACACCGATTTGCCGCGCATGCGCTGGTAGCGGGCCACGGTATCGGTGTGAGTATAGGAAAAAACGTGGCCGATATGCAGCGAGCCAGAGACCGTGGGCGGCGGGGTATCTACCGAAAATACTTCGGAACGGGTAGCGGTGCGGTCGAAAGCGTAGGTGCCTTCTTCTTCCCACCGTTTGCCCCAGGTAGTTTCAAGACCGTCGAGAGTGGCACGGTCCGGTACCTCCGTGTGATCGAGGAGTTTGGACTCTTGGTTAAAACTAGTCATGGGGCTATTGTTTCACGCCCCGTGCGCTGCGGGAAACTGCGCCATACGTGAGAGGGGCGACGGCGCAGCTACGGCGCGCGGTGCCCGGGCACCGTCATGGTGGTCTCCAGCACCGTCGGGATGGGGGCTGGCGCCGTGGGTGCCCCGGTGCTGTCGGCGGGGCACAGCCCCGTTAGCGGCTGGTATCCGGTTCCACCAGGTGGGCGCGCAACAGCTCAAAAACAGCCGGGTCAATCCCGTGCCCGAGGAGGTACTCGCGCGCCCCGCCGGCCGCTTCGATGCGCACCGTGGCGGCGCTCAAAGCTTCTTCGGTCACGTATACGGCGCGGTGCGCGGCGGCCCCCGGAATATATTCGCGCCCCATCACGAAAGCAAGATCTTCCTGGTAGCTTTCGCCCAGCGCCGTGGCAGAAGTGAGGTAATCAGCCAGGATTGTTTCGCGGCTCGCCCCGAGGATGGAGAGGATAAGCCCGGTGACCACCCCGGTGCGGTCCTTACCTGCGGTGCAGTGGATAAGTACCCCGCCTTCGGCCGATAGCTCCGCCGCCGCGGTGACCGCCTGCGCCAATTGCCCACCGAAATTACGGGCCATCTGCATATACAGGTCGGCGAGTTCAGACCACTCCAGGTGGGCAAGCTGATTATTGAAAATAGGCACAGAGGCAACGCTCACCCCGTAATCTGCCCAATCGGTGGTGCCGGCGCGTTCAGCGTCGTCGCGCAAATCAATAACGCCGGTAATACCCTGCGCTCTCAAAAAATCTCCCAGGCTGTCATCGTGGCGGAACGCCGCGGAAGAACGCAGCAGGGCGCGCTCGCGGATATGCCCGCCGGCCACCGGGGTGCCGCCCAGGGAACGGAGATTATGCAGGCCGAGGGGCAGGCGTGGAGAAGTCATCACTGTCCTTTCGATCCGGTGCCAAGCGTGTTTTCCAGGAGGTAGGAACCCGGGCCGTCCCAGGCCAGCGGGTCGCTCGGGCTCCAGCCGGGCCGCCCAGCGCGCCTCCCGATAGTCACCACTTCTTCCGGACTATACGCAAAGATTTCCTCGCCCGGCTCTATGCCGCCAGACGGTGCCGCCACGGAACCATCCAGGTAGGTAATATCCTGCTGGATACTGGCCTCGCTTAGCTGCACCACCGAAAAAGCCGAACGGGCTCGCGCGCTTTCCCATTCGGGACCCCGCCCGAGCGTGGTTTCATTGGCGAGGGCCGGGCCAACCACCACCGGCACCCCGCCAGCGCGCCCGCGCCCGGCCAGATGGTAGTGACCCGCCAGCACGAGGTCGGGCGCCACCTCCCAGGATTGGAAACCCTGCGCCAGGCGCGGGGCGTCCATGAGGCGCAGCGCCCCGTGGAGCACCGTGGGGGCCGCCAGCGGCGGGTGATGGAGCACGAGGACAGAGTGGAGCGGCTCATCGCCCGCCCCGTGGAAGTACTCACCGGTGCCGGCCGGTGACGGCGCCCCGCCCGCCGTGGGTGCACCGCCCGTCGTGGGTGCACCGTTCGCGTTGGTCACGGCATCCTCAATACGGTGAATCTGTTCGCCGAGGTAGCCGAAGCCGCGCCCGGGCACCGAGCTATCTGCCGCAACGAAGCGCCAGCGCGCTTCTCCGACCGTGATATCGGTGACGGAAAAAATCGGGTCCAGGGGCGCGCCGGGCAGGCCGAGAGCTTCACGCATCGCCGCGCGCCGGTCATGATTCCCGCAGGCCCAAATTACCGGTGCACCCCACCGTTGCGCGAGCGGGGCGAGGGTCTGGGCCGCGAAGGTGTAGGACGCGGGGGTGCCGTCATCGGAAATATCCCCGGAGACCACGATGGCGTGGCAGGGCGCGAGCTCGCCGGCGCCGGCCACGGCCGCTTCCAGCAGCCCGGAGGTGTCAATTTTTCCGTAATGGCGGGCGCGCTCGGCTAGAAGATGGGTATCGGACAGGTGCAGGATGCGCAGGCTCATAGGTCATCGTCTCCCTCGGATGGCGTGGCGGATACGGTGGGCGCGGTGGGCACGGTGGGCATGGCGGATGGGGCGGCGTGCTCTGCTTGCGATGGCGCGGGCAGCAGCGGCACCGCCGCAATAAGTTCCCGGGTGGCCGGGTGGCGCGGGTGCTCCAGCACCTGCGCCGTGGGGGCATATTCGACGACGGCGCCCCCGCGCAGCACCAGGGTGTCCTCGCATAGATTCTGGACAATGCCCAAGTCATGTGAGATGACAATGAGGGTGAGATCCAGGCGGGCGCGCAGGTCATGGAGCAGCTCGAGGACGGTGGCTCGCACCGACACGTCGAGCGCGGAGACGGGCTCGTCGGCAATAAGAACCTTGGGTTGGCAGGCCACGGCGCGTGCAATTGCCACCCGCTGGCGTTGCCCGCCCGAAAGTTCATGCGGATAGCGCGAACCCCACTCCGGGTTGAGGTCCACGGCGGCCAGCGCATCACGCACCATCTCCCGGTGTTTGCCCGGAACGCGCAGCAGACGCAGCGGTTCTTCAATAATCCGGCCCACCGTCATACGCGGATTGAGGGAAGCAAAAGGATCTTGCAGCACCAGCTGGACTTCGTGGCGCAGCCGGGTCACCCCGAGCTTCCCGTAGCGCACCTCCTGGCCCCGGTAGGTGATTGATCCGCCGCTCGGCTCAAGTAGGCCGAGCATCATGCGGCTGAGGGTGGTTTTCCCCGAGCCGGATTCGCCAATAATTCCCAGCGACCGCCCCGCACGTACGTCGAAAGACGTGGGTGCCAGAGCCAGGGTGTTTCCGTAGGATTTAGTGACGTTCTGGCAGCTGAACAGCACATCCCCGGCTTCAACGGGCCAGTCTTTTTCCAACGGTGCGCGGGAGGTCATGCGCAGGGCGGCCTCGCGCGGATCCCAGGTTTTTTCCGGTGTGCTTGTCATGATTGGTCACCTCCGGGCACCAGCGAGCTTCGCGGATCACCCACCTGCGTATCGCCGCCCCGCCCTGCCGGGCGCTGCAAACTAGTGGCACGGGCCGCGGCCACGAGGCCCTGGGTATAGGGATGGACGGGGCGGAGCAAAATATCCTCGGCGCTGCCTTCTTCCACCAATTCGCCCCGGCGCAGCACGAGGATGCGTTCGGAGGTGTGGTAGGCCACTGCCATATCGTGGGTGATCATAAGAACGGCGGTGCCGTGCTCGCGGGCGGCATCATCCATGAGCTGCAAAATATGGGCCTGCACCGTGGCATCCAGGGCGGTTGTCGGTTCGTCGGCGATCAGGAGGGCGGGGGCTAAACTCATCGCCATGGCAATAACCACGCGTTGGCGTTGCCCTCCGGAGAGCTCATGGGGGAAGCGGTTAATAATACGCTCGGGGCTGGGGAGCTCGACCATGCGGGCCAGCTCGCTGGCCCGCTGCGTCGTCGCCGATTTTTTTAATCCCGTATGAATACGCGAGGCCGCCACCAACTGGTGTTTAATGCGCACCACCGGATTGAGCGCCGTATGCGGTTCCTGGAAAATGCAGCCGATACGGCGCCCCCGGATTTTCTGGAACTCCGCATCCGAAGCGCCCACCAATTCGCGCCCCTCGAAACGAATCGAACCGGTCACGCGTGCCGCCCGGGGGAGGAGCCCCTGGATCGCCATCGCCGTCATCGATTTTCCAGACCCGGATTCGCCAATAAGGCAGACGCGCTCCCCGGCCTCCACCGTGAAGGACACTCCCCGCACCACTTCGGTGGAACCGAAAGTCACGGTGAGATCACGTACCTCAAGAAGGCTCATCGTGTCTCCCTTCCGCGCGGATCGAGTACGTCGCGCAGGCCGTCCCCCAAGAGGTTAAATCCGATAATCGTCAGGACAATCGCGGTGGCCGGAATGAGAATAACCGTCGGGTGGGAATACATGAAACTCTGGTAGGTGGAAAGCATGCGCCCCCAGGACGGCGTGGGCGGCGGGGTGCCCAGCCCCAGGTAGGACAGCCCCGCTTCCGCCAGCGTGGCCGTTCCCATGATTTGGGTGATGCGCACGATCAGCGTGGGCGTGATCGCCGGGAAAATATGGCGCGAAAGAATCCACCAGGAACGCGCCCCCGCGGCCACCGCCAGGAGCACGTGGTCGGAGGCGGTGGCACGGCGCAATTCGGGCAGGACGGTGCGGGTGACCGCCGGGGCGGAGCCCAATCCGATGGCAACGGTGGAGGTGAGGGTGGAGCCGGAAAATGCGGTGACGAGAATGAGGGCAACAATGAGGGTGGGGAACGCGACCCACACATCGGTGAGCCGCTCCGTTAGGGAACCGAGCCAACGCGGGGCATACACGATAATCGAGGCGAGGAGCAGCCCAACCACCAGGGCCACCGCCGCCCCGCCCACGCTGGTGAGCACCGTGACCCGCGAACCGAGCACCATGAGGGAGAAAATATCACGCCCCAGCTGGTCGGCACCGAACCAATGCGCCCCGTTCGGGCGGGCCCAGGACGCCCGCGCATCCACGCTTTCGGGATCATAAGGCACCCAGATGAAGGACAGTAGGAAGGTGGCCAGCACCGCCAGCACCACCGCGGTGCCGATGAGGCCGGCCGGATTACGCAGCAGGGCCCGCAACCGGGCCCGCCACGGGGAAGCCGCGGAGAGAGCCCGCAGAGCCGGAGATGGGGTACTCATCGCAACCTCACTCTCGGGTCGAGGAGGCGGGAGGCCACATTGGAGAGCATCATGAGGAGAATAACCGCCCCGGAGAGCACCATGAGGAAGCCCTGGACGGTAACAATATCGCGGGTGGATACGCTGGCAACCAGATGGTGCCCGATGCCGGGAAGGGCGAAGACCTGTTCAACCACCACGGTGCCCATGAGGAGGGCCGCGGCGTCGAGTGCAATAACGGCGAGGAGCGGAAGCCAGGCGTTCCGCAGTGCCTGGGTGAGCAGGGCGCGCCGGCGGCTCATGCCCTGGGCGCGGGCGGTGCGCACATAATCCTGGCCGAGCTGTTCCAGCACGGCGGAGCGCACGTAGCGCACCAGTCCCGCCGTTTGCGGAATCGCGAGGGTAATGGCGGGCAGAATGAGGCTACGGAGCGCCGCACCCGGATCGCCCCATCCCTCGCGCGGGAACCCGGTGGAGGGAAGATGGAGCGGGGTCGCCAGGTACATGACGAGCAGCATCCCGACGATGAACGTAGGCACCGCGATACCCAGTTGGGAAAGCCAGGAGACCAGGCGCCCGGCCAGGGTGGTGGAACGAGCCGCGGCATACACCCCGATAAGAAGGGCAAAAATAACCGCCAAACTCAAGGACATGAGCGCGAGCGGCACGGTGACCTGGAGCTTCGTGAGGAGCTCGTGGGTCACGGAAAGGGAAGAAAAGGGGGAGGTGCCGAAATCACCGGTGAGGGCGGCACCTAACCAGCTCAGGTACTGGATGATAAGCGGGCGATCCCAGCCGTGCTCAGCCCGAATCGCCTCAATTTGCGCATCGGTAGCATCCAGGCCCCCGATAATGACAGCCGGGTCACCGGGCAGGGTGTGGAGCGCGAAAAAAATCACGAAGGAGGCGAGGAATAACGCCGCCACCGCCCACCCCAGCGCGGCGAGCACGATGCGGGCGGTGCGCGACGTCGTGGTGCGGAGCACCGTTTCGCGATCCACGGTGCCGGAGGCGCTATGCACCCCCGGCACCTGCGCGAGCGCGAGTGGTTCAGCCATTAACGCGCAACCTGAATATCAGCGGCGTAGAAGCGAGAACCGGTCCGGTTGGTCGGGAATCCGGAGACCCCTTCCCGGGAGAAAATAATGGCCTTGGGGCTGTAGAGCCAATCCGAGGCGGCATCTTCGGAAACGAAAGCGGCCAGTTCACCGAGCTTCTTATCGCGTTCTTCCAGCGAGCTGGCGGTCATCGCTTCTTTATTGAGCTGCTGGGCCTGTGCGCTGTCATAATGCCAGTAGTAGCTGGGGTTGGAATAGTAGGTGAGGGTCCACGGATCCACGTGGAGCACCATGGTCAGATCGTAATTTCCCCCGCGGTAGACCTCATCGAGCCAGCTAGAAAACTCCATCCGGTCAATCGTCACATTAATGCCGATCTCCTTGAGCTGGGCGGCCACATATTCGGAAATGGCAGAATCGTAATTATTGGCCACCCGCAGGTTGAGGGAAAGATTCTCGAAACCGGCCTTTTTGAGCAGCTCGCGGGCGGCTTGCGGATCATACGAATCGATGTCGTTGAGGGAATCGCTCCACCAGGCCATCCCGGGGGAGACCATGGAACCGACCCGCACCATCGTCCCGCCGAGCGCGGTAATGAGGCCGTCCTTATCGATGCCCTTGCGGATGGCGGTACGCACATCCTTATTGGCCAGCGCCGGGTTGGAGTGGTTGAAACCGAGCGTCATCCACGAGGTTTCGGTGCCCTGCGAGGTAATAATCGCCGGGTCGGCGGCGAAACGCTCCACCGTATCGGTGTTCTGGGTGGTGAGAATATCAATTTGTCCTGAGGCGAGCGCATTCGCGGCGGCAGTCTGGTCCGCGTAATAGTGGTAGACCACTTCCTTGGTTCCGGCCGGATCGCCCCAGTAGTTATCGTTACGTTCCAGGGTGATGGTGGAGCCGGTCTTCCACTCACCGATGGTGAACGGCCCGGTGCCGTTCGATTCCTTATTCAAATCGACCGTATTATCGGAGGGCACCATCATGGCGGCGTCCGTGGACATGCTGTCCAAGAAATTCATATTCGGTTCGGAGAGGGTGACGACGACGGTATGCGGGTCGGAAGCCTGCGCTGATTTAAACGTGCGCATGAGCTTATGATCGGGATTCTTCGACCCCTCAGCAGCAGAAGCTTCCAGGGTGGCCACCACATCCGCGGCATCAAAATCGGAACCGTCGTGGAATTTCACGCCTTCGCGCAGGTGGAAGGTGTAGGTGAGTCCATCCTCGGAAATATCCCAGGAGGTGGCCAGAGCCGGCAAAATATCGCCATTTTCAGCGCGGCGGGTGAGTCCTTCATAAACATTATCGATAACAAGCTGATCGAGGGCCGCGCCGGAAACCGAGGTCGGATCCAGGCCGGTGGGTTCCAAAATAAAACCAACGTGCACCGAAGCATCAGGGTTCGCATTCTGAACCGGGGCCGGGCCGCTGGCGGGGGAGGAAGCCGCATCGGAGGGCGGGTTGGTTGAGCATCCGGACAGCGCGAGTCCGGCAACGAGCAGGGCGACGCCCGCTAAACGCTTCATATCTGTTCCCATCAGGTAGTGAAGTCAAAATATGGCTCGGCGCATCTCAGCTCGGACACGTCGCCATATATGTATCTATCGAGTCAATGTGAACCGTTGGAAAACGTGGAGTTAAAAGGCGAGCTACCTCTCCTTTGCGTCAGTATCGCGGATAGAGCGGGACGCGCGGGTCCCGGGTTTGGCACGCTTGGCGCGCCGGCGAGCCTCAGCGGCTTCGCTTTCCAGATCGTGCACTACGAGGCGAGCGTGGCGCGCGGTCAAGATGGGGTGGATTTTTTTCGCGGCGCGCATGGCGGTGGCGGTTCCCTCCGCCGCGGCCGTCAAAATACGTTCTTTTTCTTCCGCGGTCCATTCGTGGGTGCGCATAAAACGCAGCGAGCGCGCTTCGCGCAGCATGGAAATTCCCCACAGCAGCAGCACCACCAGGAAAATCCCAGCGAAGCCGAGGATTGACAGTCCGTTCATTTAGCTGAGATTCCTATCTTTATCGATACTGGCTTGCACACCTCGCACGACGGCCGCCCCGAAACCGGCGCGTTCTAATTCCACCACACCGGCCACGGTGGTGCCTCCCGGGGACTGCACCGTATCGGCCAAATCGGCCGGGGAGAGCTCACTTGCGAGCACCAGACGCGCCGCACCTTCCACCGCCTGCGCGGCGATGCGCACCGCCTGCGCGGCCGGGAGCCCATCGGCAACGGCGGCACGTTTGAGGGCATCAATATAAGTAAAAGTGAAAGCCGGGGAACATCCGGCGAGCGCGGAAAAGACGGAAAAATGCTTTTCTTCCAGGGTGATATGAGCACCCACGGCGGCGAAGACCTCCCGCACCGCGTCCTGCTGGGCGGGGGTGACGGAGTTCGAGAAGCACAGCGCCGTCATGGAGGCGCGCACACTGGCGGCCACATTCGGCATGGCGCGCACGAGCGGCTGACCCGGGGCGAGATGGCGGGCGAGGGTGGCAAGCTCAAGGCCCGCCGCGATGGAGACGATAACGGTGCCAGATTCCCGTGCGACGTCGTTAATTTCTTCTAGAACATCCGCAACCGCGTACGGTTTCACGGCGACGACGACGATTCCGTCACCCACGGCCGTGACCAGCTCGGTATTCGAGGTGGCCGGGCGCGCCCCCGTTTCCTCCGCGAAGTCGCGTGCCGCCTGCGCATCTTTCGCAGAAACGACGACGGACGCCGGATCCGCGCCCGCGGCAAGCACCCCGCGCGCCAGGGCTCCGCCCATATGTCCGGTTCCAATAAAGCCGATCACGAGCAATTCCTTTCTACCAGCTAGGCCCGGTGCTCCCGCAGCGGCGCTGAGCGAACACCGGGTATGCTCTCCGCGTTTTATTTTAGGCTGAAGAAAGGTGTTTTATGGCCGGCGTGGCTCTCACCCGGCAGAACGGAGGGTTTGACATGTCACATCGAGTACTTGTAACCGGAGCGTCCAGCGGCATCGGGGCGGCGAGCGTCCGCGCCTTATGCGCGGCTGGATTTGAGGTGATCGCCACCGCACGGCGCGAAGATCGGCTCCGCCAGCTCGCCGAACAAACCGGGTGCAGTTACGTGGTTGCGGACTTGACGGAGGAAGGCGACGTCGCACGGCTCGCCGCCACCGTAGCGGAAGCCGGCGGGGTGGACTCCCTGGTCAATAACGCAGGTGGGGCCCGCGGGCAGGACAAAGTGGCGGACGCAAAAATCGAGGACTGGGAGTGGATGTACCGCGTGAACGTGCTCGGTACCCTGCGCCTCACCCGGGCGCTTCTCCCGCATATGCGGGAGAACGGTGGGAGCATTCTCTTTGTGACCTCTACTGCGGCGCAGGAAACCTACGTGGGCGGGGCCGGATACACGGCGGCCAAGCACGCCGAACGCATGATTAAAGACACCCTGCGTCTGGAACTGGTGGGAGAACCGGTACGGCTCATGGAACTGCGCCCCGGCATGGTGATGACGGAGGAGTTTTCTAAGAATCGCCTCGGCTCGGACGCGGCGGCGCAGAATGTTTATGCCGGGGTGGCCGAGCCGCTCCTAGCCGAAGATATTGCCGAGACGGTGGTCTGGATGCTTTCCCGCCCCGCCCACGTCAATATCGATTCGGTGGTTATCCGCCCCGTGGCCCAGGCGAATTCCTGGACGGTGGCCCGCACCGGCAGCGACGTGGTAGACCTGCCTTCCTCAGGTCTGGATGGGGAGTAGTGGCCGGAGGCTACAGTTTCTCGGCGACCTGCCGGGCAAGCTCCGCAATCGCCGCGGCGATCCCGCGGCCGAGCTCATCAAAGGTGGTGGCAGGCCGGGAAAGCGCCGGTGCGGCGGTCTCGGCTGACGGTGCGGTGGCTTCGACTGACGGTGCGGCGTGCGCCGTCTTGGGCCGTGGTGCGGGCTGCGGCGCGGGCTGGGACACCGCTGCGGACGGTGCGTCGGTTTCCGCGCCCACCGTGGCCACTCCGACGGTGCGCAGGGCCGGTACGTGAATGAAGAGGCCGGGAACGGGAAGCTGGGCCACGCGGTAGGCGATGTTATTGCAGAGGTATCGCCCCGGATCTCGGCTTGTTTCCGCGGAGATGCCGGTCCCGCTAATAGCGCGGGTAATATCGACTACCCGCACGGGGCTCGTGGCGATAGCAGGGCCGCCCGGAATCACGGGTTCGCCATCAGGTTGAGCTCCCGCATTATCCGGAATTCGGGCGATATTCTCATTAAAAGCTTGGAGTTCCGGGGTGATAGCGCTACGCCCGCCCGCTTCTCCGATGGCAATGACCGCATCGGGGTGAAAACGTTCCACCGCCTCGTCCAGCACCAGCCCGGCGCTCGCGAACACCACCGGCAACATGGCCGTCGCGACCTCCACCTCGCAAGAAAGATCCATATCTCGAAGATGAGGGATGGAGCGCAGGGCTGCGTCCCGGCTCGCATTTTCGGTATCGGAACCAAAAGGCTCAAAATAAGTCACTAAAACACGCACACTTCACCCTACCGCGCCCCTACCTGTGGATAACTACACACGCGCCGAACTCCGCCTGTGGATGGGCCCTGGACGGATCTTTCCCTGCCTGGCACCATCGGCTCAAGCGTTTGGCAGGGGGAGCCGGCGCCCAGAAAACAAGCGGCGCCTGCTCAACGAAAGTAAGCGACGCCAGCCCACAGAAGTCAAACGTAGCCAGTGCAAAGGAAACGGGAGCGAACAAGGGGAGGTCACGGTGGATGGTGTTCTTATCACGGAATCTGCAACGGCGGAGCTGCGCGCCGCGCTTGCGGACGTGAGTGCCGCGCTGGCTCCGCTGCGGGTGGATACCGTGTCGGGAGCGGTGGCGGCGGCATTGACTGGCACCCCGCCGCCGGCCAGCGTGAGCGCGGGATGCGCGGCCCTGGATAGGCGTACCCGCGATATCGCGGCCCGAGCCGATGAGCTAGCTGCCTCCCTCGCCCTGGCCTGGCGCATCTACCAGGAGGCAGACGGCGGGGCAGGCGCGGATATTTCTGCCCTGGATATTGCGGGCACGAATATTTCTGGTTTGGATATCGCGGGGGTTGGAAGATGAAAGATCTCAGGGTGACGTGGGGGCAACTGTGCAGCTGGAACGGGGCCCTAGTCGGAGCGGTTCTCGGCGAGATGGCGGCCGTACGCCGGCGGTGTGAAGAAGCCAGTTGGCAGCTGCGCCAGCTAGCCGCGCGCTCCTTGAAGGGTGCGTGGGAAGGCTACGGAGCACGTGCCTTCCTCTCCGATGTGCGGGCCCTGGCCGCGCGCGCCGCCGCGCACACCGACCATATCGACCACCTCATCCAGGCTCTCGGGGAGGCCCAGCATAAAATCACCCGCACCCAAATGGCCGTGAGCGAAGCCCTTTCCCGGGCGGCGGCTTCCGGAATGGAGATCACCCCCACCGGTGAGGTTGTCGATCCGCTCGATGGCGCGGATGCCACCGGGGTAGCGGATTGGGAACGCCGCCAGGTAGCGGTCCGGATTAGGGCGGAGGTAGAGGCAGCCTACAGGTCGGCCGATAATACCCTCAGCTATCTGGACACGGTTTTTACCCAGCTGGCAGCCGGGCAAATAGCCCCGGAAGCTCGCACCAACCACTACCATTCGGTCGGGCGGGTGCCGGTCGGGAAAAGTGCGGCCTATGTGCAGGCCTGGTGGGCATCCCTGGGCGATGCCGAGCGCTCTTATGTGCTCGCGCATTACCCCCAGGACCTGGGAAATTTAGACGGAATACCCTATGCGGTGCGGGACCGCGCCAATATTGCCGTTGCCCGCCATGACGAAGAGATGGCCCGCGCCTACTACGATCCGATCCTGGCCGAGCTCTCCGCGGAGATCGCCAGCGCCCAGGCGGATCTTGAGGGTAATTTAGGGAAAACTGATCGGGAGATTCGCACCGCCCAGCTTGGTGCGGCCCAGCTGCGTTATGCCACCATAACCGCCAACCTGGCTGCTTACGCCATGATCCGCACCCAGCGCGGCCTGGATCGCAATTGGCGCGAGCATATCTCCGCGGCCCCGGTTCGCTCCGCTTCGCCCCGTGATTCAAAGCTGTACTCGTCGCGAACCACGGGGCGATCATCCGCGGGGCGCGCAGCTCCGGCGCACTCACCCGCGCCGCGTTTCTCTCCGCTGGCAGGCCCCGCACACTCCGCCCAGTCCGGCCAGTCACGCCAACTCCTCGTGTATCGCGGGCCGAACCGGGCCCGCACCGGAACCGGTGCAGAATTGCGCACCATCCAGGTGGCCCTAGCCCAAGGGAATGTGGATACTGCCTCGTCTATCACCATCGAGGTGGGTGGGATGACCACCAATGTGGTGAATTCCCTTGATTCCCATATGGAAGCTGCCGGCCGCTTGGCTACCCTCCAACAGGAGATCCTCACCGCTCGCGGAGAAACGGGAAGCCCGGCGGTGGTGACCTGGTTTGATTACGCCGCCCCGCAAAGTGCGTTGGATTCCTCTCTCTACACCCCGGCGCGGGCCCGGGAAGGCGGGGCCAGCCTCGCGCGCTTCGCGGAGGGAGTTGCCCAGGTCCGCGGGGAAGATCGCCCGCGTATCAATCTGCTGGGGCATTCCTACGGTTCGGTGACGGCCTCAGCTGCCGCGGAGCAGGCTAGGCACGGCGTCGTCGATACCCTTGTGGTGTACGGAACACCCGGGGTCGTGGCCGAAGGATGGGATATGAATACCGGGGTGCACGGGGCCGGAAGCGCCGCCTCCAATCATGTCCTTTCCAATAAAAAAGACATTATTAACGTGGTCAATGCGCTGGGCGGGGGAGCGGTGTCGGGCGGGCATACCGACGCGCTCGGCTTCAATCCGCGCCAGGACCCGGATTTCACCGCGCATCATTTCTCCGGGCGCGGCGGTTTCTTCTCCCAGCATTCGGAATATTTGGAAAACGCGGATTCCCCGCAGATGCGCGAATTGGCGCGCATCACCACGGAGCCTGCCACGGGGCCCGGGGCGCCGCCCGCCACGCTTGCGCCGCCCCGCGAACCACCCGCCGGAGCTGCGCCGTCGCCCCAAAACCCACCGGTCCGCCCGCCACCCGGAAGCTAGATGCGCCCCGCGCGCGGAAGGGCTACAATGAGCGGCGTTGGCTATGACCCGGCAATCACCGGTGAGCTCTCGGAAGAACAGCCGCGCGGCCCTGCCCCGCAGCCCAGTAGAACCGAGCGGGTGGATCCGTCAGCGTCCTAATGAAGCGGTTACCCGCCGTACCACGCGTGCGGCGAGTAGCAAATGAGGTGGTACCGCGGTACCGGATATCCGGCGTCGTCCTCATTCCGAATAGGTTTGAGACACGAGGAGACACCGCGTGGATATGTATCCGCTTCATCGCGAGGGCGGCGTGCCCGCCTCCCCGAACTTCCCGAAGATGGAAGAAGGCACCCTCGCTTTCTGGAAGAAAGACAATACGTTCCAGTCCTCCGTTGAGCAGCGTGAATCCGGGCCGCACGGCTCCAATGAATTCGTTTTCTATGACGGCCCGCCGTTCGCCAACGGCCTGCCCCATTACGGTCACCTTCTCACCGGTTACGTCAAGGATGTGGTGGGGCGCTACCAGACCATGCGGGGGCGTCGGGTTGAGCGCCGCTTCGGGTGGGACACCCACGGGTTGCCGGCTGAGCTGGAAGCTCAGCGTATCCTCGGGATTGACTCCACCGATGAGATCGAGGATATGGGCATCGCCACCTTCAACGAGGCCTGCCGCTCCTCGGTGCTGCGCTACACCAAGGAATGGGAAGAATATGTGACCCGCCAGGCGCGCTGGGTCGATTTCTCCCACGATTACAAGACCCTGGACACCACCTACATGGAATCGGTGCTGTGGGCCTTCAAGACCCTGTACGACAAGGGCTTGGCCTACGACGGCTACCGGGTGCTGCCCTACTGCTGGAATGACGAAACGCCGCTATCCAATCACGAATTGAAGATGGATGACGACGTCTACAAGGACCGCCAGGATCTCAGCTTGACCGTGGGGCTGCGCCTGGAAACCGGCGAACTTGCCCTTATTTGGACGACGACGCCCTGGACGCTCCCCTCCAATCTGGCGATCGCCGTGGGCCCGGATATTGAGTACCTCACCGTGGTTCCGCGCGAAGGCAAGCTGGAAGGCGAGCGGGTGGTTATTTCCGCCGCGCGCTTGGAATCCTACGCGAAGGAACTGGGTGAAGATCCGGAAGTTGTGGATCGCTTCCCCGGCTCGCAGCTGGTGGGCCGCGCCTACGCCCCGATTTTCGATTACTTCATGAACCGGGCGGCGGACGAAGCCCCCGGCCCGCATGCTTACCACGTTATTGCCGGGAACTTCGTGACTACTGAAGACGGTACCGGGCTGGTTCATATCGCCCCCGCCTTCGGTGAAGACGATATGTTCGCCTGCCAGGAAGTGGGCATCCGCCCCGTGGTGCCGGTGGACGGTGCCGGGCGTTTCACCTCCGAGGTGCCCGATTACGAAGGCACCCAGGTTTTTGATGCCAATCTGCCCATCACCCGCGATCTGCGCGAGGGAACCGGGCCGCTGGCACGCCGCCCGGAAAACGAGCGCGCCGTGCTGGTCCAAGAACGCTCCTACCTGCACTCCTACCCGCATTGCTGGCGCTGCCGCAAACCGCTCATCTACAAGGCGGTCTCTTCGTGGTTCGTGCGGGTAAGTGCCTTCCGGGATCGCATGGTCGAGCTCAACGAACAGATCGAATGGACCCCGGCGCATATCAAGCACGGCCAATTCGGCAACTGGCTGGCCGGAGCGCGCGACTGGTCCATTTCCCGCAACCGCTTCTGGGGCAGCCCCATCCCGGTGTGGCGCTCCGATGACCCCAACTATCCACGCGAAGATGTGTACGGTTCCCTGGAAGAACTTGAGCGTGATTTCGGGCGCCTGCCGCGCAACGAGAAGGGCGAGGTGGATCTCCACCGCCCCTATATCGATGAGCTGACCCGCCCCAACCCGGACGATCCCACTGGCAAGTCCACCATGCGGCGCATTACCGATGTTTTGGACTGCTGGTTCGAATCCGGCTCCATGCCCTACGCCCAGGTCCACTACCCCTTCGAAAATAAGGACTGGTTCGAGGACCACTACCCGGGGGACTTCATCGTCGAGTACATCGGCCAGACCCGCGGGTGGTTCTACACCCTCCACGTGTTGGCCACCGCGCTCTTTGACCGCCCGGCCTTCCGCACCTGTATCTCCCACGGCATCGTGCTGGGGGATGACGGCCAGAAGATGTCGAAATCGCTGCGCAACTACCCGGATGTTTACGAAATGTTCGATGAGGTCGGCGCGGATGCGATGCGTTTCTTCCTCATGAATTCGCCGATTGTGCGCGGCGGGAACCTCATCGTGACCGAACGCGCGCTGCGCGATACGGTGCGCCAGGTGCTGCTGCCGCTGTGGAATGCCTACTACTTCTTCGCGCTTTACGCCTCGACGTGCTCGAAGGGGGAGGGGTACCGCGCCCAGCCGGTGAGTGACCCCTCCGGTCTGGATGTGATGGACCGCTACCTGCTGGCCAGCATTAAGGACCTGGCCGATAATGTGCGCACCGACCTGGATAACTACGATATTCCGGCCGCCTGCGACCGGGTGCGCGGCTTCCTGGACGTGCTGACCAACTGGTACGTGCGCACCTCCCGGGATCGCTTCTGGAATGAGGACCACGCCGCCTTCGATACGCTCTACACGGCTCTCGAAGTGCTCATGCGGGTTATGGCGCCCCTCGCGCCGCTCGTAACCGAAGAAATCTGGAAGGGGCTGACCGGCGGGCGCTCTGTCCACCTGGAAGACTGGCCTGAACTGCCTGATTCCTGGAAGGACGATGCGCTGCGCGAAGCGATGGACGAGGCGCGCGCCGTCGTCTCCGCCGCGCACTCGCTGCGCAAAACCCACCAGTTGCGGGTGCGCCAACCGCTGCGCACCCTCACCATCGTCACCGACCGTGACCTGGCCCCCTTCACCGATCTCATCGCCCTGGAAGTGAACGTCAAGAATGTTGAACTCAAGGACGTGGCGCAATCGGGGATGAAGGTGAGCCGCGACCTCAAGGTCCTCCCGCGCGAACTGGATCCCCAGCTGCGCAAGATGACCTCCGCGCTGTTCCAGGCCGCCAAGGCCGGGAACTGGAGCGAGGACGGTGCGGACGCGGTGCTGCATACCGACCCGGAGGTACGCCTGGCGCCCGGTCAGTTTGAGATCACCGTATCGGTGGAAGCCGACCCGGGTTCGGTGGCCGCGGCGCTCGATTCCGGGTCCTTCATCGCCTTGGATACCGAGGTGGACGAGGAACTGGAAGCCGAAGGTTACGCCCGCGACGTCGTGCGCGCCGTGCAGGACGAACGCAAGAACGCGCAGCTGCACGTGGCGGACCGGATCTCCCTCAAGCTCACGGTGCCCGCCGAGCGCGTCGATGCGGTTACCTGCTACCTGCCTTTCATCCAGGAGGAAACCCTCGCGGTGGAGGCGCAGGTGACGGCCGGCGTTGATGGCGCGGACGGTGCTGCAGGTGCTGCGGGCGCTGCGGGTGCACCGCTTGGCATCGAGGTGACGAAAGTCGCGCACTAAAAACGCGGTATCACACGGCGCGCTCTGTAACGGCGCGCCGTGATCCTCTAGAGTAGGGTGCCTTGCATGGGCCGCGGTGGATCACCATAGTCTCCGCCGCGGCCCGGCACCGTTCTCACAATCCACACGAAGGTTCAGGGATGAAAAACTCGCGGGTCCTCACGCTCGCTGTGACCGGCTTGGCGCTCTTCGCCATGTTCTTCGGGGCGGGAAATCTTATTTTCCCGGTGATGCTCGGCATTCAAGCCGGCACGAATACTCCGCTGGCCATCGCCGGGTTTATCGGCACCGGGGTGATTCTCCCCGCCATTGGCCTCATCGCCGCCACCTCCAGCCGCGACGGCACCCCGCAAGATATTGCGACCCGTATCGGCCGTATCCCCGGTCACGCGCTGCTGTGGGCGATTTTTATTACCACCGGCGTTTTGTACGCGGTGCCGCGAGTGGCTGCGGTGAGTTTCGAGGTTGCGGTCCGCCCCGTGATGCACGACGACGCCGCAGCCCGCCCCGCCCTCCTCGTTTTCTCCGCCGTGTTCTTCGTGGTGGCCGTGCTCGTGGCCCTCAACCCGGGCAAAATGGTGGACCGAGTAGGAGGTATCCTCACCCCCGCTCTCGTGATCCTCATGGCGATTCTTATTACGGTGGTGGTGTTCAACCTGCCGCCCCAGGTTTCGCTCCCGCAAGCACCGTATGCGCCCAATGCGCTCACCGGCGGGCTGCTGAGCGGGTATATGACGATGGACGCGCTGGCGGCCTTCGTCTTCGGGCTGGTGATTGTGTCATCGTTGCGATCCAAGGGATTCACCTCCCGCGGGGCGCTCTTCGGGGGAGCTGCGGGAGTAGCCCTCATTGCCGCCCTTATCCTCGCCGCGATCTACCTGGGGCTCTCCCAGATCGGGGTGCGGGTGGCCACCGAAGGTTTCGCCAACGGTGCGGATGCTTTAGCCGCCGTCTCCGAGCGTTTCTTCGGGCGGGGCGGTCAGCTTATTTTCGGTGCCATCACCATCCTGGCGTGTTTGACCACGGCGATTGGCCTGCTGGGCGCCGCCACTCAGTTCTACCGCAGCTACCTTCCGGGCCTGGCCTATCGTCCCCTCCTCATCGGGCAGGGAATGTTTGCTTTTGCCATGTCCACGCTGGGGCTGGAAGGAATCCTCAATTTCATTAACCCGATCAACCGCTTTATTTATCCCATCGCGATCGTGCTTATTTTCGTGACGCTTGTTGATCTTGCGGTTCCCGGACGCCTCCACTGGTCCTACCGGGCTTCCGCCTGGATCGCGGCGCCTTTCGCTCTCCTGGACGGCTTGGTTGTGACCGAATGGGATATTTTCGCCCCCGTGGGTGAGCTTCTGGCGATAGTGCCGCTCGGGGAAGAAGGCTTGGCCTGGGCCGGGCCGGCGCTCCTTGGCTTCCTGTTCGGTCTGGCAGCGGACGGGATCCAGGGGCGGTTGTTCCCGCCGGCACTGGTGCGGGGCACGGCGGCGCCGACGGAGGCGCCAGCATCCTGACGGTGCCTACGGTGCTGCTGTGAACGCTCGCGGTGAAACCGTTCTTTCTATGTTTTAATGAAAGCACGTAGAACTCCGCGGGAGTTCCCCAAGGATGTGGAGAGAAACATGGCAACACAGCACACCCCGGAAAAAATCATTTTGGATTGCGATCCCGGTCATGACGACGCCGTTGCGATGCTGCTGGCGTGGGCAAATCCGCAGATTGATCTGCTTGCCGTCACCACGGTGGGCGGCAACCAAACGCTGAAGAAAGTTACGAATAATGCCCTCGCCGTGGGCACCGTTATGAAAATGACGGGAGTGCCTTTCGCGGCCGGATGCGACCGCCCGCTGGTACGCCCGGTGGAAGTCGCCCCCGATATTCACGGTGATACCGGTCTGGACGGCACCGAATTACCTACCCCGGCTATCGAGCTTGATTCCCGGCACGCCGTCGATCTCATTATTGACACTGTCATGGCGCACGAACCGGGCACCGTCACCCTTGTCCCCACCGGCCCGCTCACCAATATCGCGCTCGCGGTACGCAAGGAACCGCGCCTGGCCGAGCGCGTCAAGCAGGTGGTTCTCATGGGTGGAGGCTACCACGTTGGAAACTGGTCCGCGGTGGCCGAATTCAATATCAAGATTGACCCCGAAGCGGCACATATCGTTTTCAACGAGCCGTGGAAGGTGGTCATGGTGGGCCTAGATCTCACCCACCAGGCCCTCTGCACCCCGGAAGCCTACGCGAAGATTGACGCGGTGGGCACCCAGCCGGCCCGCTTCGTCCACGAACTCATGGACTTCTTCCGTGCCTCCTACCAGGACGCGCAGGGCTTCGATTACCCGCCGGTCCACGATCCGTGCGCCGTGGCCTACCTTATCGACCCCACCATCGTGGAAACGGTGCAGGTGCCCATCGATGTGGAACTCACCGGCACCCTCACCGTGGGGATGACGGTGGCTGATTTCCGCGGCCCCATTCCCGAAGATTGCCACACTTGGGCTGCGACCCGGCTCGATCACGGGCGTTTCTGGGATCTCATCGCCGATGCGCTGGAGCGCGTGGGCGAACACCACTACCTGGGCTAATCACGGGGCTAAGCCCCGCCCAACCCAACCTTTATGAACGGAGGACGGCGCTGCCACGGTGCGGCGTCGTCCTCCCCGGTGAGAAAGAAAAAACTATGGCATCTTCCGTTCCCGCGCGTGCCGGCCAGGCGCGATCCGGTTCGCGCACGAATATTATCGTGCTGATGGCCGCGCTATTGTGCGCGGTCTTCGCTTTCCAGCTCAACGCCTCCATGCTCTCCCCAGCCCTGCACACCATGAGCGTGGAACTGAACGCGACCGACGTGGAAATCGGCGTAACCCAAACGGCGTTCTTCGCCTCCGCCGCGCTCTTCTCCCTCTTCCTGCCGCGCTGGGGTGACCTGATCGGGCGCAAGAAGATTCTGCTGGGCATGCTCCTGGCCACCGGGATCGGATGTGTGGTTTCCGCACTGGCGCCCAATGTCACCATCCTCGGTATCGGGCGCGTGATTCAGGGGACGGCAGGGCCGATGGTGCCCCTCACGCTCGTCATGCTGCACCAGGAAGTACCCGAGCCGCGCCGTTACGCCAAGTACATGGCGATCCTGACCTCCGTCAACGGCGGTATCGCTGGGGTGGACGCCCTGCTGGGCGGCTGGCTCGCCGGTAACTGGGGCTTTCGCTCCGTTTTCGCGTGCATGGCGGTTGTGTGCGCCATCGCTTTTGTAGCGTCGATGTTCGGCACCCGCGAATCCCAGGGTGACCGCACCCCGATGGACTGGCCCGGCGTTATCGCACTGCTTATCGTTTTCGGCTGCGTCTACTTCGCCTTCAACGAATTGGGCAAGCTCGGGGATGCCCGCTGGTGGCTCATCGGCGTGGAAATCCTGGTAGCGGCCGTATCCGCGGTAATTTTCTGGAAGATCGAATCTTCGCGCGCCCACCCGCTGGTGGCCACCCGCTACCTCAAGCAACGGCGCACCTGGGCGTTGCTATCTACCACCCTCTTCACCATGACGGGGGTATTCGCGGTCATGAACGGCCTCATCCCGAACCTCGCGCAGCTGGAAGCCAGCGCCGGTGGCCTGGAGCTCCCGGCAGAAACAGTATCCTTCGTGACGCTGACGCCCTACGCTATCGCTGGTCTCATTATGGGCCCGATTGCCGGGCAGCTCGCTTCGCGCTTCGGCTACAAGAAGGTGCTCCAGGTGGGGCTGCTCTCCACGGTTATTTTCCTCGGGATTGCGGTCTTTGGAGTTGGGACGCCCTCGAAGTCGCTTATCTTCTTCCTGTGCGTGGCCATCGGTATTACCTACGCCGGCACCGTCAATATCATGCTCAACGGCTTGGGCGTTGTGCTTTCTCCGGCCGATAACCAGGGCTACCTGCCGGGCATGAATGCCGGTGCTTTCAACCTGGGCGCCGGGCTCTCCTTCGCGATCCTGACCGCCGTGGCTACCGCCGTGGGCGGCACCGAGAACGTGGTGGGCGGGTACCAGGCCGGAATCGCGGTGGGTGCGGTCCTGGTGATTATCGCGCTCCTGCTCTCCACCCTCATCCCCTCGGTGGAGAACGCCGAAGAATCCGCGTCCTAAACATATGTCGCCTGAGGATCCGCTCGGGCACCGGTAGACGACCGGGAACGGGGCCCACGGGGCTGGCAGCGCCAGTCGCACCGTGGGCCCCGTGGTATATGCTGGTGTGCCGTGGAAAGGGCAGGTATGGGGACGAATAACGCGAAGCATGACGGCACCGGCCACAACGGTATGGGGTACGACGACGCACAGAACTATCGCGAGGGGGAACTGGAGCAGGCCGGGGACTTTGGCCCGGAGGAAACTTCCGAGGCTCCCGATGCGGGGGAGCCCCGTGATCCGGAAGGTGCACGGGATCTGGAGGAGCCCCGTGATCCGGAGGAGTCGCGGGAAGCCGAACTTGATGCGGCACTCACCGAGGTCCTCAGCTCTGGGCTTTTTGGGGACGAGGCCGTCATCCGGGAGGTCAAACAATCACCCAATCCCATTATCGAGCTAGCGGATACCACCGCGGAGGAAGCCCGAGTAGAGGCCATTTACCGCGATATCCTCACCCGCGCTCCCGAACACAAGGTGCAGCCTTCCCTTGAACGCGTCCAGATGTGCCTGGATTTGCTTGGCAACCCGCACCATTCCTACCGGTGCGTGCACGTGACGGGCACCAACGGAAAAACCTCGACGGCGCGCATGATCGAAGCACTGCTGCGCGAGCATGGCCTGCGCACCGGGCGCTTTACCTCCCCGCACCTGGTCTCGGTACGCGAACGCATCGCCATCGACGGGCATAATATTTCCCGGGCGGATTTCATTCAGGCCTGGGAAGATGTCGCGCCTTTCGTTGAACTCGTGGATCAGCGTTCCCAAGCGGAGGGCGGGCCGCGCATGAGCTTCTTCGAAGTTTTCGTGGTCATGGCCTACGTAGCTTTCGCGGCCGCACCCATCGATGTGGCCGTGGTCGAAGTTGGTATGGGGGGACGGTGGGATGCCACCAATGTGATCGACGGCGACGTCGCCGTCCTCACCCCCATAGCCCTGGACCACGAACGCTGGCTCGGGCACACCATCGCGCAGATCGCCGGGGAGAAAGTAGGGATTATTAAGCCCGGAGCCAGCGTGGTGAGCGCCGCCCAACCCGAGGACGCCGCTGTGGCTATCGCTCAGGCAGCCCATCAGGCCCGTGCCCACGTATCCGTTTACGGGGAAGATATCGAGGTGCTCGGGAGGGAGACAGCGGTAGGCGGTCAGCTTATGACGGTGCGTACCCCCGCTGCCCGCTACGACGATATTCCCCTCGCGCTGCGCGGCTCCTACCAGGCGGAGAACGCGGCGCTTGCCCTCACGGCGGTTGAAGCATTCTTCGGCGGGCGCGCGCTTTCTGGTGACGTCGTCGAACATGCTCTGATGGCCGTGACCTCGCCCGGACGTCTCGAAGTGGTGCGCACCTCGCCCACGGTCCTCGTGGACGCGGCCCACAACCCCCACGGTGCGGCGCATACCGCCGCCGCGCTGGAAGAGTACTATCCCGGCCGGCGTGTTGGGGTGCTCGCCATGATGGCAGATAAGGACGTGGAAGGAACTCTCGGGCAGTTCGAGCCGGTGCTGGATGCCGTTGTGGTTACCGATATGCCCGGTGAGCGGGCGATGGACGCCGAGGAACTGGCAGAGCTGGCGCGGGAGGTCTTCGGGGAGGATCGGGTGCGGGTGGAGCGCGACCTGCTTGCCGCGATTGACGAAGCTGCCGGATGGGCCGAGGCCGAGGCCGGTGAGGAGCTCGCCACGCCGGTGGTGGCGGTCCTCGGTTCGGTCTACCTGGCGGGTATGGCGCGCCAGATCATGGGCAAAGGGACTCCTGATGAAGCTCCCACTGAGTAAAGACGGGGCCGGCACGGGGCACTGACGTGATGCCGCGGTGCGCAAAGGCGATGGCGCGGTGCACTAAGGTGCTGGCGCGGCGCGCTGAATTGGTAGAATCGGTAACGATCTACCAGTCTTCAACTCCGAGGTGGCACTGTGCTCGATATTCTCGCCAGCAATACCGTTCTCGTTGTTTTCATCGTGGTGGCGCTCGGTGCCGCCTTCGGGGCGATTCCTTTTGGTCCCCTGAAATTTGGGGCAGCGGGGGCGCTTTTCATCGGTTTGCTCGTCGGCGCGGTGGTTCCGCCCTCCACTTCGCTTCTTGTGCTGCTGCAAGATCTGGGCCTGGGAATTTTCGTTTATATGATCGGCTTGGAAGCCGGGGAAACATTCTTCCAGGAGATCCGCAAACAGTTGGGCCTCATGCTCGCTTCGGTTATTGCGATTACGGCCGGGGCGGCAGCCGCGGTGGGACTGGGGGAGCTCCTCGGTTTGCTCCGTGGTACCGCCGTGGGTGTTTTCGCCGGCTCGCTTACCTCCACTCCCTCGCTTGCGCTCGCCCAGGAAATGACCGATCCGGATAACCCTGCCGTGGGCTATTCCATTGGTTATCCGGTTGGGGTCACACTCGCCATTGTCATGGTTGCTGTTTTCATTAACCGGGAATGGAAAGCACGTAACGACCAGCTTGATCCCGATGATGTGGAATTGGAACAGGCAACCGTCTATGTGGATCGGGAGATTTCCGCGGAGCAGATGCGGGATATCGCCGGCCAGCAAGTGCGATTCGTAGCCATGCGGCGCAATAGGCGCTGGCATGTGCTCGATATGGAACGCGCTCTGGAACCGGGGGACCGGGTTCGTATTTTTGCGTCCCGGGCCGCGCTTTCCGAAGCTATCGAACGCCTGGGTAGCCGCATGCGTCATCGGCGCCTGACCGATCCGTATCTGACGGTGCACCGTTTCACGGTATCCAATCGGGATATTGCCGGCCTCACGGTGGGTTCCCTCCCGCTCTACCGTCGTTTCGAAGCGCGCGTGACGGTGATCCGCCGTGCCGACGATGAAATCCTGGCCACCCCGGATACCTACCTGGAAATGGGCGATGTGGTAGAAGTCGCCCTACCCACCTCACGGGTCGAGGAACTCGAAGAATACTTCGGTGATTCGGTCTCCAGCTCCTCGGAACTGGACTGGGTGGCGGCAGCCGGCGGGCTTGCCCTCGGCTTCGCCCTCGGACTGGTGGAAATCCCGCTCCCGGGTGGCGC
Organism: Actinotignum timonense; assembly: GCF_002860685.3. Classification (GTDB taxonomy): domain Bacteria; phylum Actinomycetota; class Actinomycetes; order Actinomycetales; family Actinomycetaceae; genus Actinotignum; species Actinotignum timonense. The sequence continues at coordinate 1,313,017 of NZ_CP136960.1, forward strand.
GGCTTTCTCCCTCGGTGCGGCAGGCGGCCCGCTTGTGGTGGGGCTGATCCTCGGGGCGGTGCACCGCACCGGTCGGGTGCCCTGGCAGCTCCCGCGCCCCGCGAATCTCACCCTGCGCCAGTTCGGGCTCATGCTCTTCCTCGCGGCGGTGGGCCTCAACTCCGGTTCTGCTTTTGCCTCCACCGTTTTCACAATGGTGGGCTTGAAATCGCTGCTCTTGGCCGCGGCGGTGAGCATCGTTGGATGCGGGGTTATGATGGCGGCTGCCTGGATCCTCGGTTCCTCCGCCACCCGTTCTTCGGGTGCGGTGGCCGGGCTGCTCGGTCAGCCGGCGGTGCTCTCCTACGCTACTTCACGCACCACCGATAACCGAGTGATGACCGGCTACGCCACCACCTTCGCGATTGCGCTCATTTATAAGATCGTCGTCGTCCCCTTCATGTTCTAGGAACCCGTAACGGTGCGGCGCACCGTCGCACCTTAGCCGCGCACCGTCGCACCGTTAACGGCTTCTGTCGCCGAGCCGCGGCGTGCCACGAATGGCGTCGGTGCTCCTTAGCACCGTATCGACGCCCCGTCGGAGTCCCACCGGTGGCGCCGTCTGGCATAATCTGTAATCGTGCACTTAAAAACCTTGACCATGCGAGGATTCAAATCCTTTGCCACCGCCACCACAGTGCGCTTTGAACCCGGAATTAACGCGGTGGTCGGCCCTAATGGTTCAGGGAAATCCAACGTGGTGGACGCCCTCGCCTGGGTGATGGGCGAGCAGGGCGCGAAAACTCTACGGGGTGGCTCCATGGCGGATGTTATTTTCGCCGGCACCTCGCGCCGTCCCGCGCTCGGACGCGCGGAAGTTTCCCTCACCATCGATAATTCCGATGGCGTGCTCCCCATCGAATATTCCGAAGTGACCATCACCCGTACTCTCTTCCGCGCCGGCGGCTCCGAATACGCCATTAACGGCACCCCGGCACGCCTCCTCGATGTCCAGGAACTGCTCTCGGATACCGGCATGGGGCGGGAAATGCACGTCATTATCGGGCAGGGCCGCCTCGACGAAGTTCTCACCTCCAGTCCCGAAGAGCGCCGCAATATCGTTGAAGAAGCCGCCGGGGTGCTCAAACACCGCCGTCGCAAAGAAAAAACTCTGCGTAAACTCGAAGCGATGAAGGGCTCGTTCACGCGGGTGGAGGATCTCACCGCGGAGCTGCGCCGTCAGCTCGGACCGCTCGCCAAACAGGCGGAGGCCGCCCGCCGTGCCCAGGTTATCCAAGCCACCGAGCGCGACGCTCGGGCCCGCCTTCTCGCTGATGATCTAGCACAGGCGCAGGCGCGGCTGGAAGCCGGGGCTGCCGAAGACCAGCGCACCGCCCAGCTGCGTGAAGAAAACCAAGCGGCCCTCACCCAGGCCCGCGCCGCCCTCGCCGAGGCAGAAGAACACCATGCGCGCCTGAGCCCTCAGCTCTCTGCGTTGCGCGATAGCTCCGAGCGGCTCGCCTCCCTCGAGGAACGATTCCGCGCCATGGACGAACTGGCGCGCGAACGCGAACGTACCCTGAGCACCATGCCAGCACGGGGCGGGCAAGACGATCCCGAGGAACTCCAGGCGCGCGCCGTCCGGGCTCGCGCCGAAGAAGAAGAACTGGAGGGGCGCGTACGTGAGGCCCAGGATGCCCTGCGCACCGTCCTCACCCAGCGTGAGGAAACTGAAACCGCGGAATCTGCCGCTGAGCGCGCCTATAACCAGGCGAGCCGTGCCCGTGCTGACGCGCGAGAGAACGCCGCGCGCCGGGCTGGGAAAGTTTCCGCGGTGCGCTCCCGGCTCGAGGCACTCCAAGCCGAAGTTGAACGCGTAGAGAAGGATGTGGCGGCCGCGCGTCAGCGCGTGCAAACCACCAGCGTGCAGGTCACGGACATCGAAGAAGAACTCGTTGCCACCTCCGCCGGGGACGATACCCTCGCCACCACCCACGAAGAACATACTCGGGCCCATCTCGCAGCCCGCGCCGCCGTGGAAGAAGCCCGAGCAAACGAGGCACGCGCCCGCGAAGAGATGGCGCGCTTACAAGCGATTGTCGATACTCTCGCGCTCTCGCTGGAACCCGAAGATGCCACTGCCTGGGCTATCGAGCACGGTGCGGCCCTGTTGCGCGACCACCTCCACGTGGAACGCGGATGGGAAAGCGCGGCGGAAAATGCACTGATGGGCGCCGCATCCGGTGCGGTGGTGGACAATCTGGACAGCGCCGTCGATATTTTGCGGGGCGCCGCGCAGGTGCAAGCCGGGCGCCTTACCCTCACCATTGCGGGAGGGAAGAACGACGACGCCGCAGCCGCCGCCCGCGAAGCTGCGCTCAATGCTGCTTTCGAAACGGTGCGCCCAGATCCGGATGCCGCAGTTCATGCCCTGGCGGTGGTGAGCGGGTCCCAGTCAGGCAGCGATCTAGCTGGCCTCCTCACACAGCTCCTGGCCGGCACCGCCCTCACTGCCGATCTTGTGACCGCCCGTCAGCTCGTGAGTGCCGGGGCTCCCCGTGCGGTGACACGGACCGGAGATATTATCACCGCCTGCACCGCTACCGGGGGAGAGGCCACCGCCGCGGCTACCCTCGCCCGCCAAGCTGCCTACCAGGAGGCCTCCGAGCAGCTTGATGCCGCCGCCACCGCAGCCGATGAGGCAGCCGCCGCGCTCCGGAAAGCGGAAACCGCTGAAGAAGATGCCCGCGCCCGCGCCGAAGCTTCCGGGAGTGAACTGACGGCGCGCGATTCTAACCTGGCCGCCGCCACCGCCCAATTGGGAGCCCTGCGTCAGGCTCTTTCCGCCGCGCGTGCCGATGAAGAGCGCGCCGTCGCCCGCGCCGCCTCCTTGCGGGAAGATATCGCCGCCCGGCAAGCAGAGCTGGATAGCTTCGCGGAGCCTGAAGAAGATACTGCCGATATTCCAGGTGATGGCGAACTTGCCCGGCTCTCTCAGCAGCGCGATAGCGCGCATGAGGCCGCCGTGGGAGCCCGCAAACAGGAAACGGAGGCTCGGCTGGCGCTGCGCACCGCCGAAGAACGCTTCCGGGCCCTGAGCGGGCGGGCTGATGCCCTGGATAACCGGGCCCGGCTGGCCCGCGAACGTATTGAGCGGGAAGAACGCGCCCGCCAGATCCGTGGCCAGCACGCGGTGCTGGCGGGGCAGGTCGCAGCCGGGGCGGTGCGCGCCTTGGCTTACGTGCGCAGCCTACGTGCCGAGGTGGCCGAGCGGCGTCGTCGGGTAGAAGAAGAACAACACGGCGCTGAGGGGCAGCTCACGCACCTACGCGAACGCGTCGATCAGCTACGCACCCGCGAACGCGAGCTCGCAGATTCCACCCACGCCCGCGAACTGGCGACCGCCCGTGCCCGCATGGAATACGAGCAGCTAGCCACCGGTGCCCTCGAGGACCTGGGCGTCGATAGCACTACCCTCGTCGAAGAATTCGGACCGCATATCCAGGTGCCCACCGAGGACGGTGCGGTGCCCTACGTGCGCGCCGAACAGGAACGGCGCCTGGCTACGGCGCAGCGTGCCCTCGCGCGGCTGGGTACCATTAACCCGCTCGCCCTGGAGGAACACGCCGCGCTGGAAGAACGTCAAAAGTACCTTGCCCAGCAACTTGATGACCTGAAGAAAACCCGCGCTGACCTTCTCGATATTGTGGCGGAGCTTGATGAACGAGTCACCCTCGTTATGAAAGCCGCGCTTAGCGATATTAGCGCCCGTTTTGAGCAGGTCTTTGCTCGCCTTTTCCCGGGTGGGGAAGGGCGCCTTATTATCACCGACCCGGAGAATGTGCTGACCACCGGGGTGGAAATTGAGGCGCGGCCTCCCGGTAAACGCGTTAAGCGGCTGTCCCTCCTTTCGGGCGGGGAGCGCTCGCTCACCGCTATTGCTTTCCTTGTGGCGATCTTTATGGCTCGCCCCTCCCCGTTCTATGTGATGGACGAGGTGGAAGCCGCCCTTGATGACGTTAATCTGGGGCGCCTTCTCGAAATTTTCCGGGAGTTGCAGCGCTCTTCCCAGCTCCTGGTCATCACCCACCAGAAACGCACCATGGAAATTGCCGATGCGCTATACGGGGTGGCAATGCGCGAAGACGGGGTATCCACCGTGGTTTCCCAGCGCATGTCTGAGCTGCGCGAACAATGAGACTTACGTTGCAGTTCGGTAACAATTCCGCTCGCGGGCGGGTTGGAGGTAGCCGTCCGCCGCAAAAATTCTCATAATGAGACCGTGCCCCTTATCATCGTTGTTATCGCCATCATTATCGCTGCCGCAGCGCTGGTGTATGCCCTGTCCTTTGCGCGGAATTCCGGGAAAAGCGCTGGAACATCCGTCGCGGAATCTTTTGACGCGTGGCGCTCTGATGAACTGGATATGGACACCTATGACATCGTCCACCACGATACGGCGGTCGACGATATGTTCGAGGCTTTCGCGCACGAATCCGAAGCTTATATCACTTCCGAAACCCTCGATGAGCACTTTGACCGCGCGCGAGAAACGGAGCGTGAAATCTCGGAAACGGTGCGCCGCAACAGTGAAAAACTGCGGGCTCGTATTCCCGCCCCGCCGCTGCGCCGTCGCGCCGTGAGCGCCGAAGAAGAAAACCGCGCGGAAGCCGACGGTGCGGGCGTCGCAGAAGTCGTGGACGGTGTGGAGGGCGCGGACGTCGTGGGCGTTGCTGCGGAGGCACCGGAAGAAAGCCACGGCACGGACGTCGCAGAAAGTTTCGCGCCTGAGGACACTGACGAGCGCGAACGGCGCAGCGCCTAAAACCTTCTAGGTGGAAAAACTTGCCCCCCTCTGCAAGACTGGAGGGGTGGATAATCCTGTAGTTCTTGCACTTGTCATCGCTGGCGTTGCCGCCCTCCTCCTTGTTCCCCTCGTCATTTCCCTGGTCAAAAAGAACCAGCGGCGCGAGGAATTGGAACGCCGGGATACCCCAGTTCTTGAAGGGGATGGTGCGGCAGAAGCCGCGGAGGGTACCGATGCAGAAGCACCCGGCGAAACTCCCGGTGAAAGCACCAGCGATGCCACCCCGGATATTGTTACCGTTCCGGCTGTTGAACAACCCGAATCGATTCCCTCCCGGATGCAGCGCCTGCGGGCCCGGCTGGCTCGCTCGGGCGGTTTCGGGCAGGCACTTTTGGCGATTCTCTCGCGCGGGGATCTTTCCGCGGCGGACTGGGAAGAACTGGAAGATACCCTCATCATGGCCGATGTGGGGCTGGATGCTACCAGCGAGATCATGGAGGGCCTGCGCTCGCGGGTGAAAATTGAAAGCACCAGCGACCCGCAGCGGGTACGCGAAATTTTGCGTGAGGAACTGCTGCGCCACGTGGGTCCGGATATGGATCGCTCCCTCAACCTCACCCGCAGCGAAGCGGATTCCGGCGCGGTGCATCCCGCGGCGGTTCTTATGGTGGGCGTGAACGGCACCGGGAAAACCACCACGGTGGGTAAGCTCGCGCGCCTGCTGCGCGCGCAGGGAACCACGGTGCTGCTCGGGGCTGCTGATACCTTCCGGGCGGCCGCAGCGGATCAGCTGGTCACCTGGGGCGACCGGGTGGGAGTCGATGTGGTGCGTTCGGATCGCGAAGGTGCCGATCCGGCCTCCGTCGCTTTCGATGCGGTGGCGCAGGCCGATGCTGCCGGAGTGGACGTAGTGATTGTGGATACCGCTGGACGCCTCCAAAATAAGGCCGGGCTCATGGACGAACTTGGAAAAATCAAGCGCGTTATGGAACGCACCGCGCCGGTCAATGAAGTTCTTCTCGTCCTGGATGCCACCACGGGGCAAAACGGGATGCAACAGGCTCGCGTTTTCGCGGAGGTGACCGGGCTGACCGGTATTGTGCTCACCAAGTTGGACGGCACCGCCAAGGGCGGCATCGTTATTTCGGTGCAGCGTGAACTGGGCGTGCCCGTCAAACTGGTGGGCCTGGGGGAGGGGCCGGACGACCTGGCTCCCTTCGACCCGGAAGGTTTCGTCGATTCCCTGCTGAACTAAGTGGGGGAAGTACGGGAAGTGCGGAGCGTGGGGCAAGGAGCGGGCAGAGACGCGCGGGCTGGTATCCCGGCGCCACGTTTGCGGGTAGCTCTACCGCCGCACCATACCTCCGCATCAGCGGGCACGCCGCCGCACCAGCGGCGAATATGCGCGCCCGCGCCCCCTGCTTTACAATGGAACGAGTTTTTGACGCGAAGGCTGGCCAGTGTTTAATAATCTTTCCGACCGGATTTCCGGTGCATTCAAGAATCTGCGCTCCAAGGGTGTTCTCACCCAGGCGGATGTAGAAACCACCATTAGCGAGATTCGGCGTGCCCTCTTGGACGCCGACGTCGCGCTTCCCGTGGTGCGCGAATTCACCGCCGCGGTGCGCGAACGCGCCACCGGTGCGGTGCGCTCCCAGGCCCTCAACCCGTCCCAGCAGATCGTCAAAATTGTTAATGACGAACTCATCGAGATTCTCGGCGGGGAAACTCGGGAACTGAATTTTGCGCAGGGGCGGCCCACCGTGGTCATGCTCGCCGGCCTCCAGGGCGCGGGTAAAACCACGCTGGCTGGTAAGCTCGGGCGTTGGTTCGCCCGCGGGGGCCGCAAGGCGCTTCTCGTGGCCTCCGATTTGCAGCGCCCCAACGCCGTGCAACAGCTCCAGGTCGTGGGTGAACGCGCCGGGGTGGATGTATGGGCTCCCGAACCCGGTAACGGGGTGGGTGACCCCATCCAGGTGGCCGCCAGTGGCGTGGACTACGCCGCCGCGAACGGCTACGGCGCCGTCGTGGTGGACACCGCCGGGCGTTTGGGTATCGACGAGGTCCTCATGCAGCAGGCCGCCGATATCCGGGCCGCCGTCAATCCCGACGAAGTACTCTTCGTTATCGATGCCATGATCGGCCAGGACGCGGTTGCCACCGCGAAGGCCTTCCAAGATGGCGTTGGCTTCACCGGCGTGGTTATCACCAAGCTCGATGGCGATACCCGCGGCGGCGCGGCGCTCTCGGTGCGCGGCGTGACCGGCAAACCGATTCTCTTCGCCTCCACCGGTGAAAAACTGGAAGATTTCGAACGCTTCCACGCCGACCGCATGGCTTCCCGCATCCTCGATATGGGCGATATTCTCTCCCTTATCGAACGGGCCGAAGCCACCTGGACGCAAGAACAGCAGCGCGAACTCTCGGAGAAAATGAGCGAGGGGTCCTTCGACCTCAATGACTTCCTCGTGCAAATGAATCAAATCAAGCGGATGGGTTCCCTCAAGAAACTCATGGGGATGCTGCCCGGAATGGGGCAGTACCGCGAAGCCCTCGAGCAGTGGGACGAATCCTCGATGGGGCGCGTGGAGGCCATTATCCAATCCATGACGCCCGCCGAGCGCCGTACCCCGAAAATCCTCAACGGTTCGCGCCGTCAGCGCATCGCTCGCGGTTCGGGGACCACCGTCCAGGAAGTCAATCAGCTGGTGCAGCGCTTTGAGGGTGCTGCGAAAATGATGACGCAGATGAGTCGCGGGGGCGGGATGCCGGGAATGCCCGGCATGCCCGGCGTTGGCGGGGGCTCACGCAAACAGAAACGCGCGAAGAAGAACGTTTCGGGCGGCAAGAAGGGGCGTTCGGGGAATCCGGCGAAACGCGCCCGCCAGGAAGCCGAAGCAGCGGCGGCACGGCAGCGTGCCGAACAGGGCTCGGCCTTCGGCAAGGGAGCTCAGCTTCCCGGCGCTGCTCAAGCGGGGCCCGATATGGCAAGTATGGAAGAGCTCAAGCGCTTCCTTAAATAACGACGACGACGGCGCAGCGGGCAGGAGGAATCTTGCCCGCTACGTTGTTCTTGGCCACGTGGTTATTTCTGGGAGGGAGCGGCGTCGTCGTTCTTCCCCGTGGTTAAAGCCTCCACCACGATATCCGGCACCGCATCAGAAATACCGCCCAACGGCACGTAACCTTCCGGAATGTCCTCGTAGGAACGCGGGTCTTCCAAGGGCTCCACGTGGATGAGGGCACGCAGATGGGGCACGGCGGCGCGTAATTCCTCCGCGATATCCTCGGCGAGTTCGTGGCCCTCGCGCACCGTCCAGGTGGAGGGCACCAGCAGATCAAAATTACAAAACGATTCACGCCCCGCCACCCGGGTTTGCAGACCGTGGAAACGCACCTCGCGGCGGGTATGCGAACGGAGAATCGCTACGATTTTTTCGGTATCCGGGTCGGGAAGGGCTGCGTCCATGAGGCCCGCCAGCGACTCACGCAGCAGCTTTACCCCGGTGAGCAGGATATTGGCCGCGACCAGGATAGCGACGATGGGATCGAGAAGAGGCTGATCGGTTAGCGCCACCAGCCCCACACCCACGATCACCCCGGCGGAGGTGATCACGTCGGTCAGGAGATGTTTGCCGTCGGCGCGCAGGGTGGGGGAACGGTGCTTCGCACCGGCGCGCAGCAGGATGGCGCCGACAAGCCCATTGACCAGTGACGCGAGCGCCACGATGCCCAGCCCCCATCCCAGGTCCGAGAGCGGCTGGGGGTGAATAATGCGATCAACTGCGGAAAAAATAATAAAACCGGCCGCCGCGAAAATCATCGCGCCTTCCACGGCGGAAGAAAAATATTCAGCCTTCGAGCGCCCGTAGGTATAGCGCTCATTGGCGGGTTTCGCAGCCGCGGAAAGAGCCAGCACAGCAACGACAGCCGCTGCCAGATTGACCAGCGATTCCGAGGCGTCGGAGAGGAGACCCACCGAACCCGTGAGCCAGTAGCCGGCCGCTTTGAGCGCAATGGTGATGAGGGCTGCCGCAACGGAGAGCCAGGCATAGCGCACCAGTTTTGAGGTAGGAGCGGCTGCGGTGGCGGGGGAGTCCACGGCGGCGACGGTGCCCGCAGGCGCGGCGGCAGGAGAGACGGTGGTATTCACGCCTCCCATCTTGCCAGGCACCGTGGGGCTTGTCAGGTTCAAACGGTGGGACGGTGGGACGGTGGGATGGTGGGATGGAGCGATGGTGAGACGGTGGGCTCGAACCGCGGCTATAGCGGCATCGCCCCGTCGTGGCGGCGTAAGTGATCTCACCGAACGTCCGCACATTGCCGGTTCCCTCCGCCAGGAAATTCTGGCAGAATAGCTAGATGTACTTGGAAGATGCCGGGTCCCTCTCAACCCGGTGTCATCTGTGTTCACGGGTTGCACGGTGCGCGTCCCCCAACCGGCCGGGTAACCCACCCCAATGAGAAAGGATTGACCACAAAAGTGGCAGTCAAAATTCGTTTGAAGCGCATGGGTAAGATCCGTGCGGCCCAGTACCGTATCGTCGTGGCGGATTCGCGTGTCAAGCGCGATGGCAAGGTTATTGAGGAAATCGGCTACTACGATCCCAATACCCAGCCTTCCACCATCCGCATTGATTCTGATCGGGCCCAGTACTGGCTCGGTGTGGGTGCTCAGCCCACTGAAGCCGTGCTCGCGCAGCTCAAGGTGACCGGTGACTGGCAGAAGTTCAAGGGATACAAGGATGGCCAGGAAGGCCGCCTGCGTGTTCCGGAAACTGTGAACGCTGAAGAAGCGCGCGCCGCAGCGGTCAAGAAGGTCCAGGACGACGCCGAAAAGCGCCGTGCTGCCGCTGCCGAAGCGAAGGCGAAGGCCGAAGCGGAAGCCGCGGCTGCTGCCGCCGCTGAAGCTGGGGAAGCCGAAGCCGGCGACGCTACCGAAGCGGAAACTGAGGAAGCCTAATGCTGACGGACGCTCTGGAACACCTGGTCAAGGGAATTGTTGATTACCCGGATGATGTCAAGGTCTCGGCATCACGTAATCGTCGTGGCGAACTTCTGGAAGTTCGGGTGAACCCTGACGATCTCGGTCGGGTGATCGGCCGTGGCGGGCGTACCGCCAAGGCTCTGCGTACCGTCGTCAACGCGCTTTCGGACGAAGGCTCCGTGCGCGTGGACGTTATCGAAACGGATCGTAACTAACGTAGCGGCATACCGGCCCTCAACCTTTCGGGGTTGCGGGCCGGTTTTGTATGAGCCACCACCGTTGCCCGCCGTGTGCGGGAGCTGAAAGAAGGACACGATGCAACTGACGGTAGCTATTATCGGGGCACCGCACGGACTCAAAGGGGAAGTCCGCCTGGATGTGCGCACGGATTCACCTGCACGCCGCCTCGCGGTCAGGGCCCAGCTAGAAACCGATCCTGCCGATTTCGGGCCACTCACCATCACCCGCACCCGCGAATACCGGGGAGTCACCTACGCGCTCTTCGCTGAATCAACCACCCGTGATACCGCCGAAGCACTGCGCGGGGTACGACTCATCGTGGAAACCGATGAAGATGAGCCCGAAGAAGACGCCTATTACGCCCACGAGCTACGAGGTCTGGAAGTACTCGACCCGGAAGGCTACGAGCTCGGAATTATCACCGGCTTGGAGAACGGCCCCGCCCAGGATGTCTTGGTGGTGCGTGAGCCTGATGGCCGCATTGCCCGCGTTCCCTTCGTACGTGAGATTGTGACCGCCGTGGATCTGGACGACCATTGCGTCGTCGTGGATGCCCCGGCCGGGCTTTTCTCCGATGACGACATGATCGTGGTGGAAGGTGATGACCTAGCCGGTGCCCTCAGTGCCGCGGGGGAAAGTGGCCTGGGGAAAAGCGGCGAAGGCGAAAGCGGCGCGGAGCAAAGCACTTCCGAAGCGAATACTACGGAGGAAGACGGCGCGGAGGAAGCTGAGTAATGGCGGGCTTGCGTATTGACCTTGTCTCGGTTTTCCCGGAATTCTTCGATGTTCTTGATTTGTCACTGGTGGGCAAGGCGCGCCGTCGCGACGTCGTCGATATTCGCACCCACAATCTGCGCGACTGGACCAGCGACGTCCACCGCACCGTGGACGATACCCCCATCGGGGGCGGGGCGGGCATGGTTATGAAACCGGATGTCTGGGGCCGTGCGCTCGATGACCTTATCGGTCCGAGCGCCCCGGAAACAATCACCCTTGCTATTCCCACCCCCTCCGGGCGGCCCCTCACCCAGCGCCTCGTGGAAGACCTGGCAACCCGGGAACGTATCATTATCGCCTGCGGGCGCTACGAGGGAATCGATGCGCGGGTAGCTGAACATTACCGCGGGCACGGGGTGCGCGTGGAGGAGTTTTCCCTCGGGGACTATGTCCTCAACGGTGGGGAAGTGGCGGCAGTGGCTCTCGTGGAGGCCGTTACCCGTCTCATTCCCGGCATGGTGGGTAACCCGGAGTCCCTCGTGGAAGAATCGCACGGTGCGGCAGGTTTGCTCGAATACCGTGTCTACACCCGCCCCGTTAGCTGGCGAGAGCTCGAGGTACCCGCGGTGCTGCTGGGCGGTAACCACGGGGCGGTGGCGCGTTACCGGCGCGACGAAGCTATCGCGCGCACCGCTGCGCGCCGTCCCGATATGATCGCGGAGCTGAATACCTCGCAGCTGGACAAACACGACCGGCCGGCGCTCGCGGCGGCGGGCTATGTATGGCGCACCAGTGACGCACACCCGGTGGCGGTGGATACTGAGGTTCTGGGTGCTGCTGGCGCCGTCGTTTCCGGCGACGGGGCGCGACGGCGCACCGCAACCGAGCTGGCTGAGCTGGCCACCCGCACCTTCCCCGATGCATGCCCGCGTTACCTCAGCGAAGCGGATATCGCCGCTTTCGTGGCCGAGAATCTTTCCGTCGCAGCTTTCGAGAATTATCTTGCCGACCCGCACTGGATGGCGGTGGTGGTACGTGCCGCCAGCGGAGAGTCGCGCGGGGAATTGCTGGGGTACAGTCTTACCTTGCTGCCCGATAGTGTGGTGGGAATGGGGGGCGACGACGTGGCCGGGCGTGAGGACGGTGCGCCATTCACGCACCTTCCGGATCGGGACGGCCCGTTGCTTGAGCTCTCTAAGTTCTATGTGGAGCGCAGCTGGCACGGCAGCGGGGTAGCGGATCTGCTCTGGCGGGCAACGGTGGAGGCCTGCCGGGCCCGAATCTCGGACGCCGATTCAGCGCCAGCACCCTACCTGTGGCTCGGAACGAATAAAGACAATCGGCGCGCTCAACGCTTCTACAAACGCTGCGGCTTCCGAAAAGTAACAACCCGAGAATTCCAGGTGGGTGAGGTAGTCAACTCCGATCTTATTTTTGCCTGTCCGCTGACTGTGGCATAATAGTGGAGTTTCCTCGCTTTCATAATGCGCTGAGCCTGCCGCAGGGGGTCGCGCATCGGCGAGATCTTAACCGATAACAGCGCCCCTGGCCTGCGTGCAGAGGCGGAAAGTGAATGAATAATGCAGACTCTTGATGTAGTTGATGCTTCGCGTTTGCGCGACGATATCCCCGATTTCCGCGCCGGTGACACCGTGCGTGTGAACGTGCGCGTGGTGGAAGGTAACCGCACCCGTACCCAGGCGTTCCAGGGTGTTGTTATCGCCCGCCAGGGTGACGGCCTGCGCGCCACCTTCGATGTCCGCAAGATTTCCTTCGGGGTGGGCGTGGAACGTAAGTTCCCGGTGCATTCGCCTTCCATCGAATCAATCGAAGTGATTACCCGCGGTCGGGTGCGTCGCGCCAAGCTGTACTACCTGCGTGATCGCCACGGTAAGGCAGCGAAGATTCGCGAACGTCGCACCGATTCCAAGTAAGGAACGGTACGAACTTCTCGTTCACATATGGACCCGCATCTCGGTGCGGGTCCATTTTTCTACCCAAGCTGGTCCTGGTTACTAACCCACGATAGCCGCCAATTACCCACGGTAACCGCCAATTTCTCCCGGTATCCGCCACTAACCGGCGACAACCGATAAGTCGGGGTTGCACCCCACGTGTCCAATGAGCCTCAATCGTGAGCGAGGGCTGGAGCATTCCTGGAGCCTGGCCGAAATAGCGTGGCGCGACGGCGCGGATAACCTTAGGTACGCTCAAGCGCGCTGGTAGCATGGAATACGCATATCTTTTATCTATTTCAGGCGGAGGGGCGTATGGGCGAGGGCACGTCAGGCGGGTCACGGGCATCGGAGGATGCCTCGCGGTGGCCAGCAGGGCGGACCCACCGGAGCCAGGCTCGCGGCCGCCGGGCCGCTACCCCTACCTCCACCCCTACCCCACCTGAGCTGCCGGAGCCGTACGCGGCCCCGGCGTTCCTCGAACCTTCAGTGGTGCCGGATGCAGATAATCTCCCGGATCTCGACGAGCTATTCGATTCAGAGGACTCGTCCGATGCGGAAGCCACTCCCGCCGCTGCCCCCATTGCTCCTGTTGCCGTTCCCGTCGCTTTCACCGGAGCTCCTGCCACTCCCGCAGCAGCTGCTTCCGCCGCGACCCCCGCAACGGGGCATACCTCAGCAACACCAGCACCAGGGCCAGATTCCGAGCCAGCGCCTTGCCCGCCCACACCACTGGAGTCCAACGGAGCAAAAAACGTGTCGGAGGGGCCGGCTAAGATAAATTCAGCTGAAGCCCGGTTACGGCTGACGCTCACGGAGCAGCTCTCCAACGCGGATGAAGGCCTCTATGCCGAAGCTTTGCGAGATGATCTGGCCCGGGCGGAAGCACATGTCAATCACGGAGGAGTCACCATGAATACAACGGACGGTCAGTCCTCCGCTGCCAATATGGAGCAGCCGCCCTCGTATCCTCCCGAGGTTGCCCCGGTGCGCCCCGAGGCGGAAACCCGGGAAGCCCCCGTGCGTAATTCACGTTTGCGCAGCGTAGTGGAGATGGCACTGACTGTCGCCGTCGTTCTTCTGGTCTCCGTTATTATCAAAACCTTCTTTATTCAAGCTTTTAACGTGCCGTCCGGTTCCATGGAAACCACGCTGAGTACCGGGGATAAGTTCTTCGTCAACCGCATGGTGACCGATAATGAGGACTTACGCCGCGGCGATATCGTGGTCTTTGTGGACCCGGGCGGCTGGCTGGATGATGTGGAAGAAAACCGCTCCTGGATTGCCCAAACCGGCACTCGTATCCTGCAAGGCATCGGGCTTCTTCCGGCGGATTCTGGCCACTACCTGGTGAAACGAATTATCGCAAAGGGTGGGGATACCGTCAGTTGCTGCGGAGAAGATGGCCGTTTGCAGGTGAACGGCGTGCCGATCACGGAGGAATATCTCAATTACGGGGTTTCACCCTCCTTGCAGAAATTTGAAGTGAAGGTCCCGGAAGGCTACCTGTGGATGATGGGGGATAACCGCGCAAATTCGAAGGACTCGCGGTGGCATCAGCGTGAATCCGGAAACGGATTCGTGCCGGTAGATAACGTGGTGGGCCGGGCCTGGTACGTTTTTGCTCCGTGGAGCCGCCACGGGCGCCTACCTGATATGAGCCACGTTTTCGCCGGTGTTCCCGAACCTGCCGCGCCCGCGAGTGTGCGGCTTGTGCTGCCGGAGAACCCCGTTGATCCGCGCTCCTTATACGCGGCCACGGCAGCCCAGCCGGGGCTGCCTAGCGCCACGCTCTCCGGGCAGGGCAGGTAGCACGCGTGCAGGAACCTGATCGTACAGTTGAAAAAGAACTGTTAGCTCGGCTCGAGGAACGCGGCGGGCGTATTCTCGCCGCCGTGGATGAAGTGGGTCGCGGTGCTATCGCAGGGCCGGTCTGCGTGGGTATTGCTCTCCTGGACAGAAATACTCCGGATGCTTTCCCGCCCGGATTACGCGATTCGAAAATGCTGAGCGCGCACCGCCGCGAAACGATCTACCAGGCAGCCCGCGACTGGCCGCTCGCGGTTGCGGTAGGAAGCGCCCCCGCCAGCGTTATCGATCAGGTCGGAATTATTGAAGCCTTGCGCTGCGCCGCCGCGGACGCCCTCACCCAGCTGGAAAAAGAAGGACTGCGCCCCGATGCCGTTCTTCTTGACGGAAAGCACAATTGGTGGGCCCAGGATTCCCTTTTCGATGCCGAACCGACCGTTCCGCAACTTCCGGTCACCACCGTGATTAAAGGGGATGCTTCCTGCGCCGGGGTTGCCGCGGCGTCCGTCGTCGCTAAAGTTGAACGAGACCGCTATATGGAGGCGCTCGCGAAAGAATTTCCCGATTACGATTGGGAACATAACAAAGGGTACGGTACGCCCTCCCACCTCGAAGCTATCGCGCAGGTGGGGCCGAGCCCGTATCATCGAATGTCGTGGCATTTGCCCGCGGTAAGGAGTGAATAATGAGCGAGATTGACGGCTACGAAGCCGAACTGGAACTCGCGTTATATCGCGAGTACCGCGATGTTGTGAAGATTTTTCGGTACGTGGTGGAAACCGAACGGCGTTTCTACCTCGCCAACGACGTAGACGTGAAAGTGCGATCGTCCACCGCCGGCGACGTATTCTTCGAAGTGAATCTCACCGATGCGTGGGTGTGGGATATCTACCGCACTTCCCGGTTCATCCGCTCGGTACGCGTGGTGACCTTCAAAGATGTCAATATTGAAGAGCTCAACCAAACCGATATTACCCGCGAACTCGATCTGCCCGGCTCCTCTCTTTAATTGGGGGCTGTTGCGTTGTGAGTTCGACGGGCGCTCGCTTTTATCCACAGGTTTCTGAAACGACGACGCTATCCCCAGCCACGCACCCCTCGAGCCACCATCGGTAATTTCCGCGCCACACTAGGGGCATGTACCAGTGTGAAACTTTGCATGCCAGCATCGCCCGCAGCGAGCTTGCCCCGCTTCCCGCTTCCGCCACCACCAGGGAGCTAGGGGAGTGGGGAGAAAGCGTGGCCGCCGCATATGTGCGGGAGCACGGCTACCAGGTGCTGGCCCAAAATTGGAGATGCCGGCGCGGGGAAATTGACCTGATATGCCGCGAAGAACCCAGCGGGGCTTTAGTTGCGGTTGAGGTGAAAACCCGGCGCGGGCACAATACAGTGCCGGCACCGCTGGCCGTCAGCCTCGAAAAGTATCGCCGCCTCCGCTGCCTCCTGGCGCAGTGGCTCCACGCTGATGGCGCGCACTACCCTGATCTCGCGGTGGATATCGTGGCCGTCACCGTGCCCACCTCCGGTCCCGTTACCATCGAGCATCTGCGGAATGCCTCATGATCGGCACCTCCCATACCGTCTCGATACTCGGGGTCCAGGGCCTGCCCATCCGGGTGGAAGTAGCGATCCTTTCAGGCCTGCCGAATTTCACGATTGTGGGCCTACCCGATGCGGCGGTGAGCGAATCACGCGAACGCATCCGGGCCGCTTTCGCCGCAGCCCGAATCGCCTTCCCGGCCGGGCGCGTCACCGTCAATCTATCTCCGGCAGATACCCCGAAAGTCGGCACCGCTTTTGATGTGGCAATTGCTGCCGCCATCCTCGCTGCACAAGCCCACACCCACCTGCCACCCGGCACTGTGTTCCTGGGTGAATTAGGCCTGGACGGATCGGTACGCCCGGTGCGAGGAGTATTACCGTGCGTGCTGGGCGCCGCCCACCACGGCTTCCGGCACGCCATCGTTCCCCACGGTTGCGGAACCGAAGCTGCACTCGCCCAGATCCAGGTGGGAGAAATCTGGCATATCACCCAGATCGCCCAGCGCCTGGGAGCGGCCAGTGACCCGGTGCCACCGCCGCCACCTGTGCCGGTATCCCAGCCCCGCACCAGCACTGATATGGGCGACCTCTCAGAGGTACGGGGCCAATACCTGGCCCGCCACGCCTTGGAAATAGCAGCCGCGGGAAGCCACCATCTCCTCATGATCGGGGCACCAGGAGTGGGTAAATCTATGCTCGCCACCCGCCTACCGGGAATCATGCCGCCTCTCACTCGTGCCCAAGCGGTAGAAAGTGCCAGTATTCGCTCCATTGTGGGGCAATTCGAGGAAATCACCACCCGGCCTCCCTACGTGGCGCCCCATCATACGTCGAGTGCCACCGCGTTGGTGGGAGGCGGAAGCCGGCCCCGCCCCGGCGCTATCTCCCTCGCGCACCACGGCGTACTTTTCCTCGATGAACTTCCCGAATTCACTACCCGGGCTATCCAATCTTTACGCGAACCCATGGAATCGGGAGAAGTGCATATTCACCGCGCCCAAGGCTCGGTATGCTTCCCGGCTCGTTTCCAACTGGTAGCAGCAGGAAACCCGTGCCGGTGCGGCAGGCTACTAGATTCCCCAACCTCCTGCACCTGTTCGGGAGCGGACCGCGCCCACTACCAGCATCGCATCGGAGGTCCGCTGCGGGATCGCATCGATCTCATGGTGAATCTGCCCAGGCCGAGCCGGGCGGAATTAGCCGCGGGCAATAGCGGCGATAGCAGCGAAACGGTTGCCGCGCGGGTGCGCGAAGCACGCGAACGCCAACACCACCGCTTCCGGAGTGAAACCTGGGACGTGAACGCCGCTATCCCAGGCACCTGGCTCCGGGCCCACACTCAGCTAGCAGCTAGCTCAAGCGCGAGTCTGAGTGAGGCCCTCACCCGTGGACTCATCAGCATGCGAGCCGCGGATAAAATCCTGCGAGTTGCCTGGACCCTCGCAGACCTAGCCGGCCATACACAACCCACCACCGACGACGTTGCCGGGGCGTTCGCCCTGCGCGGGAAAGGAAATTCTGGCTATGACGGAGGATAAAACATCCCGGACCAGCAGCGAAATAACGGGAGCTGCCGGCGCGAGAGACACCGCCGCGGAAACTGCCGGCACGGGAGCGGCCTACCCGGGAACTACCGGAACAGGAGCGGCTCACCCGGGAACTGCCGGAACAGGAGCGGCTCACCCGGAAACCGCCGGCATGAAAAACACAAGCACGGAAGAAGAAACCGCAGCAATGGCATGGACACGCTTGGCCGAAGGGGAGGACTACCACGCCGTTGCACTCACCGACAATCTCGGTTACGCCGGAGCGCTTGCCTGGCTCGAGGAAGCACGAGCGGGCGCCCCAGTTCCTGAACCGCTACGCGCGGCAGCTACCCGCTGGGGCGCCCGGTACGATGCACAGGGCTTTGCGCGTGACCGCGAACTGCTCAACCGAGGCTATGGGTTTACCTACCCGGGTAGCCCCACCTGGCCGCAATCCTTAGCGCAGCTCGGGGAACAACGCCCGCTGGGGCTGTGGTGGAAAGGAAATATTGCGGCACTGGATCGCCCCGCGCTCGCGATGGTGGGCTCGCGCGCCGCTACCGACTATGGCGAAAAGATCGCCACCGATTTTAGTTACGAGCTGGCCGAACGCGGTGCTCTTATCGTTTCCGGGGGAGCCATGGGTATTGATGCGGCCGCCCACCGTGGCGCCGTGCTAGCGAATGCTCCGACCGCGGTGGTGTTCGCCAGCGGGATCAACCGCCCCTATCCCAAAGTCCACCAGGAACTTTTCGCGCGGATTCTTGATACCGGCGGGCTCGCCCTATCCGAAACTGCACCGGGAAATGCTCCCCACCGGCACCGTTTCCTGGCCCGAAACCGAATCATTGCGGGCCTATCGCAAGCCGTTGTTGTTATTGAAGCTCCCTACAGGTCGGGCGCCATTAACACCGCGGGGCACGCCCATACCTACGGCATCCCGGTCGGGGCAGTACCCGGCTCAATTTACGCCATGTGTTCAACGGGCTGTCACCGGCTGCTGCGGGAAGGAGCAGTGTGCATTACCCGGGTGGAAGATATCGTGGAAATACTCGGCTTTAGCGCCGGCCAGCAACTCCTCCACGTCAATCGCACTCGGACTGCGGCGCAGGGAAACGGGGCGGCTCATGACCGTAGCGGAGCCGCAAGCCGGACGGTCACTCGTGCCCTTGCCAGCGGGGTGCAATTAGGGCTCGGGCTTGCCGTCACCGATCCGCTTGCCGGGGATCCGCGGGCGGTGCGGGTGCGAGATGCACTGCCGGCTCGTAATTACCAGCCGCTGGATAAAATAGCGCAGACCGCGGGAATGGGATTTGCTGAGGTGATGGCGGCCCTCGGGAAACTTGAGGTAGCAGGAATCGCGGAAAGTCGAGGAGGGAAGTGGCGCCTGACTCCCCAGGCTCGGGAGGCGAGCCGGCACCGGTCCTCCTAAGACTGGCATAAACTGGGAAACATGCGAGTAGCAGATATCTTGGAACGTTATGAGCGAGAATTGCGGCTGCGCCGCGGATACTCCGAACATACGATCCGCGCCTATCTGCACGAGGTTCTCTCCCTCCTCACTTTTCTCCACGAGCTATCCACCGGAAAAAAAGCGGGAGATGAGGACTTATCCGAGCTGGATATTGACCTCGAACACCTGGATCTCGCTGATCTGCGCGCCTGGCTAGCCCATTCGCGCGAACACGGTAGCGCTTTGGCCTCGATGGCCCGGCAATCGGCCGCGATACGAACTTTTAGTTCCTGGGCATACCGGTGCGGTTATACCGCGTCGGATGCGGCAGCGCGGCTGAAATCACCTCGGGTCACCAACGAGCTCCCGCATGTTCTCAACGAGCACCAGGCCCAACAATTGCTCAATAACGCGAAAAGCCACGCGGTTGAGAGCGGAGAAGCTCTCGCCTACCGGGACTGGGCGGCCCTTGAGCTCATGTACGCGGCGGGTTTGCGCGTGAGCGAAGTCTGTTCCTTGGATATTGACCAGGTTCGCCCCGATCTGACGGTGCGCGTCGTCGGAAAAGGAAATAAGGAACGCGTGGTCCCGTACGGGGTGCCGGCCATGCGGGCCGTGCAAGAATACCTGCCTGCGCGTGCCGCTCTTATGAAAGAACCGACTCGGGCTCTCTTTTTGGGGGCGCAAGGTAGGCGCCTCAACCCGCGCTCGTTGCGCGACGTGGTGCACCGTGCGGCCAGCCGCGCGGGGGTGCCCGATATTACCCCCCACGATTTGCGCCATTCCGCCGCCACGCATCTTCTCAACGGCGGTTCGGATTTGCGCAGCGTCCAAGAGATCCTCGGCCACTCCTCCCTGCAAACCACGCAGCGCTACACCCACGTCAGCGCAGATAGGCTCCGTGCTGCATTCGCGCAGGCCCATCCGCGGGCCTAAGTACTCCTCACCAGAAACATCGCTGAAGCAGCACAGAAGCATCCCTGAAGTAGCACACGAGCGTCACGTGAGCGTCACGGGTACAGGCGGATCTCACGCCGGTAGAGGAGCGAGAGCGGGTCAATATAGGTTTTCCCGCGCCGTGCGCCCCAGTGCAAAACATCCCCGGGGAAGCGCCCGCCATCCTCATGGCCGGCCAGCAACGTCCCAATCACGGTCCCGGCGCTCACGGTATCCCCGCGGTGCACGCTCGGCTCCACGGGTTCATAGGTGGTGCGCAGGCCATTGGTGTGTTCAATAGAAATAACGGGGCGGTCCGCGAGCATCCCGGCATACACCACGGTGCCCGAGCCAGCCGCCAGCACCGGACTCCCCGCTGGAAGCTCCACATCGACACCGCGATGCCCGGGCAGCCAATTCTGCTTGGGCGGATCAAAGGGCCGGGTCACCACCGGCGCGCTACCGGTAGGGGAGTGGAAGCCAGTGGCGTGGGGCCGCGCTGCCTTCGTATGGGCTACATTTTCAGCGTCCGCCATGGGGGTGGACGTAAGCGGTTTTTCCGGCTCGCTATCCGTTGTCGAGGTTGCGGCCGGCGCGGGGGTATTATCCGACGACGCCGCCACCGTGCCAGATGCCGATTCTGAAATAAGGCTCGCCACCAGGGTGAGAGCCGCGCCGGCCGCGGCCAGGCAGCGTGCCACGATTATGCGCCCCGCACGGGAGCGGGAGCGCACCGTGGACCGGGCACGGGTACTGGTGCCCGGGCCACAGCGCGCACCGGGGAATTGAGTCGCAAAAATCCTGAGAGTCTTCATAGGGCTGAGCATGCCCTGGCTAGGACTCGCCCGCCAGAGGACCACCGCAGGCTGTGGATAGTCGATGCGTTCCAGCATCCTGTGGATAGCTCTGGCTTGTATCCGGGCGTTCGCCCGGGATTTTGCGCTGTTATCCGCGGTTTTTGCCCTTCAGGCGCATCGTTTCCCGCCGCCCGCGGGTATTCTCTTTCGAAGCGTGCCGGTCCTGGCTCCGCGCCGTTCGTGCATCGCTGCGGGAACGTAACCGCTCCGCCTCCGCCATCAACCGCAGATAGCGATCCAGCCGGTCCGCGTCCAAAGCCCCGCTCGCGCATGCCTCGCGCACCGCACACCCCGGCTCTCGCCCGTGGCTACAATTCGCGAAATGGCACGAAGCAGCCAGTTCGCGAATATCCGCGAAGGTATCCGCAATCGCCTCCGTGTCCATCGTGGCGCCTAAAGCGCGCACTCCGGGAGTGTCGATGACCGCGAAGTGTTCTCCGCAAACCAGCTGGCGCCCGGTGGTGGTGTGCCGACCCTTATGGTCGCTTTCGCGCACCGTTCCCACCGTCTGGGTGGCTCCGAGCAAGGTATTGGTGAGGGTGGATTTCCCCGCACCGGAGCGCCCCACCACCACGACCGTGCCGGAGAGGAGCTCAACGAGTCGCGCCACGTCCACAGCCGAGCGTGCATCAAGCGCAAGCACTTCTTCGCACCCATCACCCAGTTCCTGGAGATCTGCCGGGTTTGCCAGGTCCGCCTTCGTGAGCACCAGCCAGGGGCGGGCCCCGCTCGCGTGGGCCAGGGCCACGAAGCGTTCGATACGCCCGCGACTGGCTGCTGGCACCACGGGTTCCACAATGAGAACCACATCAATATTCGCGCAGATAGGTTGCTCGAGAGCGGCTCGGCCCACCGACGGGCGGGTGAGGTAGGTACGGCGCGGCAAAATGTCGAGAATATGCCCGGAATCATCCACGCCTACCCAGTCACCCACCACCGGCGGCCAGGATTCACTATCTTGGCAGTGACCTGGAATATCGAGGTCAATACGCACCGGCGCTCCGTCCGGCGCACCATGCGCAGCCCCGTCCGGCACCCCGTCCGGCGCACCGGTCTCATCAACGAGGAGCACCTCAACGGCGCCGCGATGTACCGCGGCGATCCGCCCGCCGTGCACGCGCGCGACGCCGCCAAGATTCATTTCCGCGACTTTCAGGTAGGCGGCCCAGCGTTCATCAAAACCCAGAAAACTCATACAACATCCCTCCGCATACCCGAACGCAGCCGAGCCACCGCATGGCGGGTCGCTAATACACCGATACCGGCCCAGATCGCCGCAACCGCAATATCACGGACTACCAGCCACCCGACCGGCTCAGCGATACCAGCAATGGTTCCCGAGAGGGGGACGGCATTCGCTAGTGCTGTCAGCACCGGCGGGTAGTACTCGAGAGGCACAATAACCCCGGTGAACACCGGCAGGAACGTCGCGAGTAGCGTCGCCCCCAGATACGGGTCGGGAAGATCCACCCCGACACCGGCCGCCGCCACTCCGAGCAACACTCCGCATACCAAAGCAGCCACCGCTAAGAGCGCTACGCGCCCCAGCAGCATTGCATCTTTGTCCGGGGAGAGGAGGAAGACGGCGCCGATGGCCGCACTACCGGTGGAGACCGCCAAGATACATGGGACGGTAGCCACCGCCACCCAGTACACCACGTCGAAACGACGGCGCAGGTGCACTTCCTGGAAGATCCCCAGCGCCCGGTCGGTTGCCACCGCGCTGACCACTCCGGAGGCCACCGACGTGGCCAAAGCAACCAATGCCGCGGCATAGCCGGTGCGCACCAGGTCCGGGGTTCCCACATCATTGCCGAGCACCACATCAAAAAGCACGTCGAGGAGCGGAAGCACCAGGACGGTGGTCACCGCCGTCCCCACCGTCGCAAAGGTCACTGACGAAGCCCAGGAGACCCCAATAATCGAGCGATAACGTGTCAGCATCACATCACCTCCAAGGTACCGGAGCGGGTAGCACGGCGCAGCGCCGCACGTCCCGCCACTCCCGCCGCTGCCAGCCACGTACCCAGCACGACCGCCCAGATCGCCACGTCACTCCAGGTAATAGCTTCTCCGAAGAGCAGGGAGGTGGGCATCGAGAGGGGTACGAAGAAGGAGAGATAGGCCAGCCAGGCAGGTGGCGTCGTCGTCGTAAAAAGAATCCCGGACGCTAAAAACATCGGAACCAGAAGCAGACCTTCGTAACTAATCGCGTTCGGGGTGAGCACGAAAAGCGCGGCGATGACGAAAGATACGCTCAGGTAGCCTATCCATAACAGAAGAACGCCGCACGCAAATCCCCAGGACGGTGCAGTAAAAGTGACTGAGGCGGAGCACAGAGCCCACGTCACCCAGGCCACCGGGAATGCCGCCAGTCCGAAGGAGCCAGCCGATGCCACCACCGCGGCGAGGCTCCGTAGCGCCCCAATCGGAGCGCTCACCAGGTAGACGAGGGTGCCCTTATAACGCTCGAAACCAATAATTCCGGCAGCGCAGGTGGCCGTGGTCCACATGCCGATAATCCCGGCACGCACCCACCCCTGCGTCGCGCTCATAGTCCCGAAAGCTCGGAAACTCAGGAATTGCACCAGTGCGGTGGCGAGCGTCGTCGTCACCATGAGCTGGATGAAATAGGGGACAGACACAAATTGGCGCACGTGAAAAGCGCTCATACGTAACTGCCGGATCATCGTGCCAACCCATCTGCCAGCGCGAGATACGTTTCCTCCAGCGAGGCCGGGCGGGTAACCAGGTCCTCCGGCTCGTGCCCGAGAAGCGCCACCAGGCGTTCGGCTTGCGCACCGGAGCGCGCATCCCAATAGATCGTGACCGCCCAGTTGCCTGCGCGCGGACGGCGAATAATCACCGCGTCAGGGAATTCAGTTTCGAGGCCCGCGAAAATATCCGCCTTGCGCGCACCCAGCGTGAAGGTCGTGGTTGCACCAACCCCGGCATAGTCCGCAATATCGCGCACACTGCCGCGCACCGCGATTTTTCCTGCGCCGATGACGGTGATGATATCCGCCAGTTCTTCCACCTCAGGCATGGAATGTGAGGTGAGGAGCACCGCGGTGCCGCCGGCGGCAACGTCGCGGATAATATCGCGCACCGTTAGCGCGACGTCGGGATCCAGCCCCGTGGTCGGTTCGTCAAGAAGGAGCAGTGGCGGGGCGCCCAATAAGGCGCGCGCCAGGTGGAGGCGTTGGCGCATACCGCGCGAAAACTGGCCCACTTTAGCCCCGGCAGAATCGGTGAGCTTGACACGCTCAAGAACATCAGCGACGACACCGCGCCGCTGCCCGCTTGACACCCCTTGCAAGTCGGCAAAATAGAGGAGATTATCGCGCGCCGTAGCCCGCGGATAAAACCCGAGGTCACCGCCTAGCACCAGACCCAGGCACGAGCGCGCCTTCTCCGGATGGCGCACCGCGTCAATCCCCGCGATCCGGACCTGCCCCGACGTGGGAGCCAGCAAGGTGGCGCACATCCGCACCGTTGTGGTTTTCCCGGCCCCGTTCGGACCGAGCAAGGCATGCACCTGGCTTGCCTGCACCTGGAGGGACACATCTTCAACTGCAACAAATTTTTCTTTCCCGAAAACGCGCCGCACGTGGGCGACGTCGAGGACGGGAATATGAGGATCTATCAAAATCCTTGTCCTTATCAATCCAATTGCCGTATTCAGGGCAGCATGAACCCCTCCCGCACGCGCCATTTAGGAAAGTACATAGGTGTACTCACCCGGAGGCTTCAGAAAAGTAGTTATAAGCTCCGGGCGCGCATCATCGCTAAACGCGTGCGAGAATACGACTTTCTCGCATTTTTATATAAAGAGAATTTCCTTGATGCGATAGGTGTTGAATTCAAGGACTCTCATAGGGCAGGTCGCTCCTAGATTGCAGTGTTAGTAACTATGCAGGTCATCCTATAGTCATGTGGCAACGCTGTACAACCTCAGCCGCATCGTGAGACGTAGCGGGTGCACGTGTGTGAGCGGCGCTCGCCCTGACGGTCCCGCACCAGATACGCGCTCGCCCTGACGGTCCCGCACCGTGTAGTCGCTGGCCCGCCCCGCCCCGTGCTTAT
The DNA here is from genome assembly GCF_002860685.3 of Actinotignum timonense. Taxonomy (GTDB): domain Bacteria; phylum Actinomycetota; class Actinomycetes; order Actinomycetales; family Actinomycetaceae; genus Actinotignum; species Actinotignum timonense. The sequence continues at coordinate 1,337,911 of NZ_CP136960.1, forward strand.
TCGCCCTAGCCGCAATATTCCCGCGAAAATCACATCCGCCCGCCGTTCCCCGTTTTTCCGGCTGGGGTAATATGTACAGGCGGCCGGTTATCTCCGGTCGTAATACGCGTGCCCACATACGAGGGTCGCGGATCGGTCCTGGCATGTGCAGCCCAGTGGGTGGCGCATATTGGGAACCGCGGTTCGTGGGCACCAGGGCGCGGCGGCAATTCCGCCGTCGTGCAAGAACCGATACCGCGCCATCGCCCCGATGGCGCCTGAGAAAGGACGCCGCATGGCTGTCGTCACCATGAGCCAGCTGCTGGAAGCTGGTGTGCACTTCGGGCATCAGACCCGTCGTTGGAACCCGAAGATGAAGCGTTACATCCTCACGGATCGTAACTCGATTTACATTATTGACCTGCGCAAGACGGTCGCCGATATCGACCGCACTTACGATTTCGTTAAGGAAACCGTGGCGCACGGCGGAAATATCCTCTTTGTGGGCACCAAGAAGCAGGCGCAGGAAGCCGTGAAGGAACAGGCCGAACGCACCGGGATGCCCTACGTGAACGAACGTTGGCTGGGCGGTATGCTCACCAACTTCCAGACCGTTGCCAAGCGTATTGAGCGCCTCAAGGAACTCGAGCAGATGGACTTCGAGGACGTTGCCGGCTCGGGCCTGACCAAGAAGGAACTCCTCATGCTGTCCCGCGAAAAGGACAAGCTGGAGAAGACCCTCGGCGGCCTGCGCGATATGCACCGCCTGCCCTCCGCCGTGTGGGTTGTGGACACCAACAAGGAACACCTCGCGGTCTCCGAAGCTAATAAGCTCAATATTCCGGTGGTTGCCATCCTGGACACCAACTGCGATCCGGACGAAGTGGCCTACCCGATTCCGGGTAACGACGACGCCATCGGTGCCGTCGGGCTGCTCACCCGCGTCATCGGTGATGCGGTAGCCGAAGGCCTCCTGGCCCGCGGCGCCGGCAAGAATGCCACCGAAGATGCGATGCCCGAATGGGAACGCGAAGTTCTCGCGGCCGGGGAAGCTACCGAAGAAGCCCCCAAGGCTGAAGAAGCCGCTCCCGCCGCGGAAGCTGAAGCCGAGGCCGCTCCGGCCGAAGCCGAAGCCACCGAATCCGAAGAAAACAAGTCCGAAGAAGCTGACGCCCAGGCCTAAGCCTGAGCGCTACAAGTGAGGAGTGAAGCATGGCTAATTACACAGCCGCCGATGTGAAGGCGCTGCGTGACAAGACCGGCGCCGGCATGATGGACGCCAAGAAGGCTCTCGACGAAGCCCAGGGGGATTCCGCCAAGGCCGAAGAGATCCTGCGCGTCAAGGGCATGAAGTCCGCCGCCAAGCGTTCGGACCGCACCGCTGCGAACGGTCTGGTGGCCTCGCACGTATCCGATACCGCTGCCGGCCAGCGTGGCATTCTCGTGGAGATCAACGCCGAAACCGACTTCGTGGCCAAGAATGAGAAGTTCATCGGTATGGCCGATGAGATCCTCACCGCCGCCGTGGATTCCGGTGCCGATAGCGTGGAAGCGCTGCTCGCCGCCAAGCTGGGCGACGGCACCGTTGCGGATCGCATCACCGCCATGACCGCCGTCATCGGCGAAAAGATGGAAGTCTCCCACGTGGAAGTCCTCGAGGGCGAGCACGTGGAAGCTTATATGCACCGCACCAACCCCGACCTGCCCCCGCAGGTGGGCGTGCTGGTTGCCACCGATGCCAAGGCTGCCGAAGTTGCGCATGACATCGCCGTGCACATCGCCGCGCTCGACCCGAAGTACCTCTCCATTGAGGACGTTCCGGCCGACGTGGTAGAAACCGAAAAGCGCATCGCCACCGAAACGACCATCGCCGAAGGCAAGCCGGAAAAGGCCGTGCCGAAGATCGTGGAAGGCCGCATGCACGGCTTCTACAAGCAGGTCGTTCTCGAGGAGCAGGGCTACGCCCGCGAGCCGAAGACCCCGGTCAAGACCATCGTGTCCCAGACCGGCGGCAAGGTGACCGGTTTCAAGCGCCTGCGCGTCGGTTCGCACGCTGAGTAAGTTTGCGCGCACCGGGATGTAGTTTCCGGTTGCCGGGAGCCTAGCTTTCGGTTGCGTGAACGATAGACGCCGGAGGGCGGGAGGTACGAGAGTACGTCCCGCCCTCTGTTGTATGTAGCGCCGATGCCTTGCGTGCAGGTGCGGGCTACGTGTGCATGCAGGTGCGGCACGATTGATGGGCATCGGTCCCTTACGTGCAGGTGCAGTGCGATTGGTGGGCGCCGGTGTGGTGCGGTGCGGCGCGTGTGCAGTGAAGCGCGCCGTTAGTACGACGACGGCGCCCCGCGTGCCGCGGGGCGGGGCCAGCCCGCCGTCCGCACCGTAGGCGGATATCGATCACCTGGATGCGCCACGAACTGGCCCGCCACCCCGGAGCACCGTAGCCTGCACCGTAGGGTCCGCCGTGCGCACCGTGCCGAACTTTAGGGAGTGTGGACTTCAGTGGATTCGAAACCTAAATAATCTTGCAAGCTGGTTGAAATATGCGATGTGCCTGCTCAGAGCGGAGGCGCTTAATGTCGGAAATAATAAGGTGTAGACATGAATATTCTTTGAGAATAATATGCAACTGGGAATGTATTTCAGCATTTATAAACCGAAGGAAATATTTGCCATGGTTGCACAAATCTCGCGGGGGGGGGGGGACTTATTTTGTCCAAGCCTATCCGTGTTGTTCTAACTATTCTCCTTGCTGCGGGGCTCATCGGATTTAGTACCGTTCCTGCCTCCGCCGATCCAACTGATGTTCCGATTACCGTAGGTAGCGATGCCTACGCAATCGATAATGAGGGGCAGATTACCAGTGAGAGCGAGTTCCTCTACGACTCCTCCAAGGGCGATACCGCCACCGATGCCTACCAAATTGCCTACCGTGGCACCCTCGATATGACGAAGGTTTGGCAGCTCTACAGTTTCTTCAAGTCGGTGTGGCTGTGGAGAAACGCCAATGACCAGGCGCGTTACGCCGCCAAAACCTTCAGCGGGGAGTGGGATATTTCCTTCACCGTCGATCCCGCGGTGGTCTCCTCAAATCCCGATTTCGTAAGCTGCGAGGCCGTGCAGTCCGAAATGGATAAGCAAAATGCGCCTTCCAAGTTCGGTGAGATCATGCGCTGCGAAACCGCCGCGTACGATGCCGCCACCGGTAAGTTCACCGCTCACTTTGGGCTGCACCACGCGGACGGCAGCAAGGTGACGGGCGCGGACCTCGACAAGCCGGAATACCAGCCCGCCAAGCTTGTTCTCACCACCCCGGCGCACGCCTTCTACGTGCCGCAATCGAAGTTTGAGGCCGGCAAGACCTTCTCCATGGTGGAGCCCACCGTCCGCGGCACCATGGCAATGGATTACTTCTACGTAGGGATGCCGCTGCGTTTCAACGACACGTCGGATCCGGTGACCTTGACGATGGTTGCTACCCATGATGCTACTTTCGCTTTCGCCAGCCGGGATCCCGAGCGTCAACTCCCCGAAAGCGTCACGAAACTCGTACCGAAGCGCGTGACTAAGTTGCGCGACGGCGTACAGGTGGCCCCGCCCGCACTGGAGCAGACAAGCGTTGCTGACGGCCAAGGCACCTGGACCTTTGACGCATGGGAACCCGCTGAGGCAACTATGGCCGGAAGCGACCTCGACTTCGTTGGTTACTGGACGTACGCGGTGAATCCCGATGCGGTCTTCAACGCCACGTACAAATATGTGGCCGCTGACGGCTCTGCTCTTCCCGACGAGGTGATGGCCACCCTGCCGAATTCGGAGCAGGTTACCCAGGGTTCGACAGTCACACCGCCAACTCCGGCACAAACAGAGTTCACAAGTACCACTCGCACCGAGAACGCAGATGTGGTGACAACGTGGAAGTTTGATGGGTGGGAGCCCACGAGCGCGGTTGTTGATGGTATGGACCTGAGCTTCACGGGCACCTGGACGAAGACGGTTGTGGAAACACCGCTGCCGCCCAAGCCGGAGCCTGAACCGGGGCCAGATCCGGAGCCCGAACCGGAACCCGACCCGACATGTGAGCCAACGGTCGAGCCAACGGTCGATCCGACGGTCGATCCGACGGTCGATCCGACGGTCGATCCGACGGATACTCCCACCACGGAGCCCTCGCCCCGTCCATCGACGGAGCCGTCACAAACCCCGACGGTTGTTCCAACACCGGAGCCGGCACCAACCTCCGCTCCGCAGCCCACGGTGCCAGCACCTGTTGCGCCCACGGCTGCTCCCACGATCTCCCCAACGGCCGCACCTACGGCTAAGCCCGCGCCGGTCGCGCAAGAACTGTCGAAGACCGGGCCGTCCGCGACCCCGTTCGCACTCGCTGCCGGAGCCCTTATGCTTGCCGGAGTCGGGATTCTCGGCTTGCGCCGTCGTTCTCACTAAAAACAACCGAACGACGCAAGAAACGCAAGTTGAAAGATAGGAATAACAACGTGGGCAAGAAAATTGTTGCGGTAGTAGCCGCGGCCCTCCTTGGTTTTTCAACGAATGCTCTGATATCCCCAGCCTTTGCGGCGACAACGGTGGGGACGGAGCAGGAGCTCCGCAGCGCCATCACTGCCGGTCAGAGCGTGAGCCTGAGCGCAGACATCACGCTCACCGGCGAAATTGAGATCCCGAGTAACGCGGATGTGAGCGTTGAGGGCCAGGGTCATACCATTACGGCCGGGGCACCGAGCACCGCGCCGGGCGGGGACGATCATTACAATATGTTCCGCACCGCGGGCGGGAAGGTGACCTTCTCCGACGTCACCCTTGATGCTGCTGGCAAACGGCGCGGGCTGTGGCTCGGTGCCGGTTCCGATGCCACCCTTGACAAGGTGGCGATCAAGAACGGCACAACCGCGGGAACCCGGAATTTCGAAGGCGGGGCCGTCTACGTTCTTGACGCTGCCCTGAACGTGACCAACGATTCGGTAATCGAAAACAATTCGAGTATCTGGTCGCAGGCCACCTACGATATGCGGGTCGCGGATGAGACGAAGAAGGATCCCGCCTTTGGGAGTCTTCCTGGTGATACACAGAGCAAGAAAATTAGCCAGACGCCTAACGGTGGGGCGATTTACGCGACCGGTGCGCGCTCCACGGTGACCATCAGCGATTCCGTGCTCCGTACTAACCAGACGAAGGATCATTCGCAGGACGGTGCGGGGGTACGCGGCAACGAAGGGAACGGCGGCGCCATCTTCATGGACGGTGCGGCCACGCTGGTGGCGGAGCGGACCTCCTTCATTGATAACCACGTCGCCCGGGTCTCCACCGGTGGATACCAAGGCGGTGCGATTTATGCGGGTGACGGGACGACGGCGCGCATCACCGGCAGCACCATCAACGTTGGCGCACCCTTCAATACCGGCGGGTTCCTCCGTGCCTTCAATGCGAAAGTCACCGTAGATAACAGTGATTTCACCTTCACGGGGCGGGGGGATGCCTACGGAATTTCCGGCGGTGCTTTTACCAGCCAGAACTCGGCGCTAAAAATCAATAATTCGCGCTTCGTGGCCAGTGATAGCTCCAAGGTGACTTTCGCCGGCGGTTTCATCGATATCGTCGGCACCGGAAGTTTCGAACTCACTAATTCGCAACTAACGGGGCGCGGCAGCGGCAACGGAAAGGGCCTGGCCACCTTCGGCGGCGCTATTGCCTTCGAAACCGGATCGAGTGCCACCGCGGTGATCCAAGGCTCCACCATTCGCGATGTGCACGCCGATTCCAACGGCGGTGCAATTTCGCTTTCTACCCGGATCGGTGAAGAATCCGCGGTCAATCTCCGCGTTGTTGATTCCACGATTTCCAATGCCGGAACCTTGGTCTGGGGACCCGCCACGCAAGTTGGCGGCGCGCTCTTCGTAGGCCCGGGAAATACGGTAACGCTGGAAGGTGCGACGCTCAGCTCCGGGCGCTCGGGCCGCGGCGGTCTCATCTACAACCAAGGATCGACCACCATTACCGGCGGGACGGGGCCCTCGAAGCTCTCGGGTGGCTCTGTCTATTCGGCAGTTGGCGCGGGTATTTTCAATGACGGCTACCTGAAACTCGACGATATGAGTCTGAGCGGCAACAAGAAGGGCGACTGGTCAGTACACCAGGACCATCCCTCGAGCATCGAAGTGGATGGTGCCCGGATCGGGGAGTACCCGGGCTTGAATGTGTACGCCAATAAGGACGTGATCATCACTCCCAAGGCGCGCCTTGATGCCGGTGACGTGCGGGTGATCGATGGACAATCTGCGGTGCTCCTGACGGGCAAGCTCGCCAACCAGCTCAATATTTCCCTCAGCGAGAATGTCAAGAATGCCAGTGAAACGCCCTACGCCGGGCAAAACGAGCCGGCGCAGCGCTACATCGGCTATACGGTGGCGAAGGGTGTGGACGGCTACGTACCCGGCGCAGATGACGCGAATACGGTCCACTATGTCACTCGTGATAACCGCCAGGCTGCCGCGGAATTCGGTGATCATACGGGTGCGGGTTCCTGGGATTACGTGATTTCCGATGAGGGCACCGTGGTTCTCGGGCAGCGCGCCACGATGTGGTACCACCCCAATGAGGGGCATTTCGATGCCCAAGCGCAGAACGCTGAGGCAGAACAGCCCTATACGATCTATTCCTCGACAAAGCTCCTTCAGGAGCACCCGGCGGCGCGCCCTGCCCAAATGACCCCGTACCAGGGCGCGAACCCGGTTCGCGAGGAGAAGCGCACCATTACCGACAGCCTGGGCCGCACCGCCGAGCTCGGCACCTACACATTCGTAGGGTGGTATTGCTCCACCGTCACTCCCACCGAAATTGCGGGCGGGCAGGCGAACGATAAAGGATACGATTTCGCGCAGGCCTTTACCGACGGCGCCGCCACTAACTCCGTGACCGACGCCAAGGGGCACAAGAACCCGTGCACGGTCGCCAGCCGAGTATTTGGCAGCGAGACGGTGCGCTCTGAGCCCGCACCGTCACAGCCTGCTGCCCCTATCACGCAGATTGTGGAACCGCATGAGCTCACGGCCTACGCGGGCTACGCTCCCGCTTATGGTGTGACCTCTACATTCGTGAGCGGTACCGCCGGCAAGGACCTCCCTGAAGGCGTGAAGAAGCAGACGCCCGCTATCGACACCAAGAACGGTGCTGGCTATACGGAGGGCGAGACGGTGAAACCGGCGGATGCGGCAGGCTTCACGGCAGTGCCCGATGGTAACGGCAAGTGGACCTTCCAAGGCTGGGATGCGAGCAGCAAAAAGATCACCGGTGCCGATCAGGACTTCACCGGTACTTGGGTGTGGCAGCAGCAGCTCTTCAAGGTAACCCACGAATTCCGAGCGGCTGACGGCGCTAACAAAGCGCTGCCCGCAGCGCTAGCGGCGCGCACTCCCGCCGATAACCTCGGTGAGAATGGCAAGGGTTTCCCGAAGGGAACACTTGTTACCCCAACCGACACCTTCGATAAGGCGAAATACTCGGATACTCCCGGGGAAGTCTGGTCTTTCACGGGGTGGGACCGCGCGAGCGACACCATTACCGATGCCGACGTTCACTTCCTTGGCACCTGGGGCCTGACTCTCTATCCGCAGCCGGCCATCATGGGAAGCTACGGTGAATGGCAAGATGAGCAGGTTACCTGCGAGAAAAATACCGTGACGCAGACCCGCATCAAGACCATGTATACGGTTTTCTGGAATACCACCACCCTGGAGTGGGATAAGCGCGGTACTACTGAAACGGAGACTCAGGAGCGGGAGAAGACGCCGGAGGAAGTGAAGGCTTGCACGACGGTGCCCACCAAGGACCCGACGTTCACCGAGTGGGTTGATGGGGAGAAATCCTGCGAGACTCACCAGGTGGCTCAATCCCGCACCAGGACCACGTATACGTATACCTGGAATGCGGCTACCTTGAGCTACGACGAAACAGCGACGCCGAGCACCGAGACGCAATCTCGGCCAATGACCGCTGCGGAAATCAAGGAATGCGCGGTGGAGCCAGATCCGGAGCCGGAGCCTGGGCCGCAGCCACCCGCACCGGGGCCGCAACCGGAACCTGGTCCACAACCTGAACCGGGGCCGGCACCGCAGCCCGATCCAGGGCCGGGGCCGTGCCCGGAGCCGGATCCCCAACCGGATCCGCAACCGGAACCGAGCAAGCAGCCTACGCCGCGTCCTGATCCGCACCCGAGTGTTACGCCGACGGTGCCTGGAACGCCGAGCCTCGAGCCTACCGGGGAGCCGAGTCTGATTCCGACACCGGAGCAGACGCCGACGGCTGGGCAGCCATCCAATCCGGCGCCGGTGCCTACAGCGGAGCAAAGGCCCACGCCAACAGCTGAGCGCTCGCAGCGACTCGTGCATACAGGGAGCGGGGCTGGCGCCGCCATTGGCGCAGCCCTCCTCTCGATGCTCCTGGGGGCTGGTGCCCTGGGTTATCGACGTAGTGAGCGTCGCTAAACAGGCAGCGTTGAGATAACTGAGCCGCGCGCTCCGTCCGCTAAGGACGGGGCGCGCGGCTCCGTCGTCGTACCACCGTGTGCGCCGTGCCCACCGCACTACCCGCACCATAGGGCCCGCCGTCCGCGCCGTGCCCCGTCTCTATCTGCTCATAAATATCTATAGCTCCCAGCGGGCACTTTCACATAAGATGAGGGGCGCTGAACTGACAAAGGAGTAAGAGGTGAGCATAACCATTCCTGATCCGCATACCCTCGCGGTTGAAAACGCCCGCGCGGCATACAAGAAAACTAAGAAACCGCTGACGCGATCCTTCGTGATGGCGCTCTCCGGCGGTGCCTTCATTGGCATGGGTTACATTTTCTACATTACGTCGCAACAGGGCCTGGCTGACGGGCCGCTTGGCCCGGCGAAAGTCCTGGGAGGCCTGTGCTTCTCCGTCGGCCTCATCCTGGTGGTGCTGACCGGCTCGGACCTCTTCACCTCAACCACGATGACGGTCATGCCGCTCTACCACAAGCGGGTGCGCCCACGGCGCTTCTTCGCTCACTGGGGCACCTCCCTGGCCGGTAATCTAGTTGGGGCACTGTTCCTGGCGTTGCTCGTCTTCGGGGCCGGCCAGGCGCTCTCCAATGGCGGGGCATGGGGCGAAGTTGCCCTCCACACGGCGGCGGGCAAGGCCGCGCATTCTATCCCCGAGTCCTTCCTGCTGGATGTGCTCGCGAATATCGCGGTGTGTGCCGGCGTGTGGATCGCGCAATCGGGGCGGTCCACGGCGGATAAGATTCTCGCTTGCCTGTGCCCCATCCCGCTCTTCGTTGCCGCCGGATTCGAGCACTCCATCGCCAATATGTTCCTGCTTCCGCTCGGCCTCATGTGCAAGTACTGGGGCGGGGATGCCTTCTGGAATTCCGAAGCGGTGCTCGCTTCCGGCCACGGGCTCGCCGACTACGCCGCGTTCACGCCGGGCGCCGTCGCCCTCAATATCGGTGTGGTGATTCTCGGCAATATTGTGGGCGGCGGTTTCATCCTCGCCACCTACTTCTGGGTTGCGTATCTGCGTGACGACGACGCAGCCGACGTTTACGACGCGCCGCTCAAGTAATCCACGGCGCTACCGCCATCGCCCCGGCTACGGGGCAAGGACATTCCCAGGTACCGGCGCATAACCATCTCGGGTACGGGGCAAGATTTTTCCCGGCCACGGGGCAAAGAACGGCGCAAAGAAAGTGGGGGCTCTCCTAAGTGGAGGCCCCCGCTTTCGCGTGTGTCGGATGCTACGCGGCTGCTACACCACGAAAACGGCCACGCAAGCCAGCCCGATCCCCACGATTACCAAGGTGAGAAGGAAACCGAAGAGGACGGTGCGTGCCCCCGTATGCATAATCGTCTTGAGGTGGACACCGGCGCCCATGGCGCCCATGGCGGCGATGAGAAGCCAGTTAGCGACGTCGTTACCAAGAATCTGCAAGGCGCTGGCCGCCCAAGCCTGGTTTTCCAGCACGGAGGCGATCCCCACCGCGATAAGGAAGCCGAGCACGAACAGCGGAATGAGGGGAGCGGAACTGCGCGCCTGGCCGTGGGCATCAAGCGCCGCCCCGTCCAGCCCCGCGGCGCGGGCCTCACGTTGCTTAGCGGCGCGCTCCAGTAGCCCCACCACGGCGATAACGGCGGCCAGGCACACCACGCGCCCGAGTTTGGCAGCGGTAGCGGTATCGGCCACCCCACCGTAAATATTCGCGGCGGCCACCACCTGGCCAACCTCGTGAATGGTGGCACCCATCCACACCGCCGCCTGATTGGCGCTCAAATCCAGCAGGTGAGCCAGCCAGGGGAGGGCCACCAGGGTGAGGGTACCGAAAAGCGTGACGCAGGCAATGGCGGTTGCCGCGGCGGTATCGCGCTCATCTTCGTTACGTACCCGCACCACGGCGGAGGTTCCCGCCACCGCGGAGGCGCCGCAGATTGAGGTGCCCACGGCGGTGAGAATAGCCGAGGCATGGGGCACCCGCAGGAGTTTACTTAGCGGCACCGAAATGAGCATTGTTGCGGTCACGCAGGTGATGATGGTGATGAGAGTGCCCCAGCCCAGTCCCAAAATCGCGGGGATGGACAGGCGCAGCCCCAGGAGCACCACCCCGGTGCGCAGCACCCGCTTGGACGTGAAGGTGAGACCGCGGTTGGCCGAGCGGGGAATAAGTCCCAGGTTACGCACTAGCATGCCCAATACGATGGCAAAGAGCATGGCAGAGAGAAGGGGCATCAACTTACTCAAGCCCCAGGATGCCACCGCGATGAGAGCGGCGAGCAGCACGCCCGGCGTGAGGGCGCGCAAGGACGCTGCCCACGTGGCGGCGTCGAAAGAAGTATTTTTATTAGACACCCGGATATTATGCCTTAGCGCGCGCTGGTATGGTTAAGCCCGATGAACTGAGCGACGGGAGGCAATGGTGACACTACTGGAACATGACGCGAGCTCGGATGGAGTCCGCCGAGTTCTTCTAAAACTATCTGGAGAAACTTTTGGGGCGGGTAGCGTCGGTGTCGATGCCACGGTGCTCCAGCGCGTCGCCGGGGAAATTGCCGAAGCGGCGGCTTCGGGAATCCAAGTAGCCATCGTTGTAGGCGGAGGAAACTTCTTCCGCGGAGCCGAATTGCAACAGTCCGGAATGGATCGGGCCCGGGCAGACTACATGGGGATGCTCGGCACCGTTATGAACGCGATCGCGCTCCAGGATTTCATTGAGCAGGCCGGCACCCAGTGCCGCGTGCAAACCGCGATCCAGATGACTCAGATCGCCGAACCTTATATTCCTCTGCGCGCCATCCGCCACCTCCAGAAAGGGCGGGTGGTTATTTTCGGCGCCGGGGCCGGTATGCCCTACTTCTCCACCGATACCGTATCCGCCCAGCGCGCCCTGGAACTGCGCTGCGATGAGCTCCTCATGGGTAAGAACGGGGTAGACGGAGTCTATACCGCCGATCCGCGTACCCATCCGGAAGCGGAAAAGCTCAGCGCCATTAGTTACGATACAGTGCTTTCCCACAACCTCCAGGTGGCCGACGGCGCCGCCTTTGCCCTGGCGCGGAATAACTCCCTGCCGATGCGGGTTTTCGGGATGACCGAGCCGGGAAATGTCACCGCCGCGCTGCGCGGTGAGAATATTGGAACGGTGGTCTCCGCTCAGGGCGCATAGCCCCGCTAAGCCGGTAAGATATGTCACATCGGGCGCGTGGATGCTGCTGCGTCGTCGTACCACGTAGCTACGCGCCGTGAACGAAACTGCGAAGGAAAAAACATGATTGAAGAAGCTTTGCGCGAAGCCCGCGAAAAGATGGGCAAAACTATTGAAGCAACCAGCGAAGAATTTTCGCATATCCGCTCCGGGCGGGCCAGCGCCGGGATGTTCAACCCGATTCTGGTGGATTACTACGGCACCCTCACGCCGCTCCAGCAGCTAGCCACCATCACCATTCCCGAACCGCGCACCGTGATGATCACGCCGTTCGATCCGGGTGCCAAGCAGGGTATCGACAAGGCACTGCGCGAATCTGACCTGGGCGTCAATCCTTCCGATGATGGCAATGTGCTGCGCGTGAACCTCCCGGCCCTGACCGAGGAACGCCGCAAGGATTACGTCAAGCTGGCCCGTACCCGCGCTGAAGATGGGCGCGTGTCCATCCGTGCGGTGCGTCGCAAGGCGAAGGACACCTTGGAGGCTATTCAAAAAGATGGCGAGGCCGGGGAAGATGAAGTCAAGCGCGCCGAAGACGAACTGGAAAAGCTGACGAAGAGCTTCGTGGAGCAGATCGATAAGCTCCTCGAAGGCAAGGAAAAGGACCTGCTCGAAATCTAATGTCGCGCCCCTCGTTGCGGAGCATGCTTGCTCCGCGTCCCCCGCAACCGCCGCGCCCCACCTCCTCGCGGGCCGGCCGTAATCTCAAAGCCGCCGTCCCCACCGCGCTCATCTTGCTGGCGCTGGTGGCGCTCAGTGTTCTCTGGCGCATCGAGCTTTTTGTGGTGCTCGTGGTGGTGGCGCTCAGCTTCGCTGTATGGGAGGCCGCGGGCGCGTTTCTCGCGCGCCGTATTCGACTCCCGCTCACGATGCTGCTGGCCGGGAATATCGCCATACTGGCACTTGCCTGGTGGCGCGGACTCGGCGCTGCCATGCTGGCTTTCGGGGCGACGGTGGTGGCCTGCGCCGTGTGGCTGGGGATACGCGACCGGGCGCGCGCACAGGTGAGCGACGCCGCCTGCGCAGTTTTCGTGTCCCTGTGGATTAGCGTGCTGGGGAGTTTCGCGGTGGCGCTGTGCCAGCTTGATTCCCCAGCGTGGATGGTGGCAGCGCTCATCCTCCTGCCCGTTGCCAATGACACGGGGGGCTGGGCCGCCGGCGTGCTTTTCGGGCGCCATCCGCTCGCCCCGCGCATTTCCCCGAAGAAAACTTGGGAGGGGCTGGCCGGGTCGGTGCTGGCCTGCCTGGTGGTGGCGCTGCTTCTTGCCACGGTGGCCCTGGGGCACAGTGTGTGGTGGGCGTTGGCCATCGGCATGGCGGCGGTGGTGTGCTGCACCGCCGGTGATCTGCTTGAATCACGCCTCAAGCGCTGGCTTGGTGTCAAGGATATGGGAGCAATTTTCCCCGGGCACGGTGGCATGCTGGATCGCATCGATTCCATCTTGCTCTGGGCGCCGTTCTGCTACCTCTTCTTCGCTGCGGCGCAAGGGGTGCTCTGAAGGACGCTCTAAATTTTCACACCGTAGTACCGGTCGGTGCTGCGCTGTGAGCGAGAGCGGCGCGTGGCGGGCGCATATGGCAAAATGAGTGCGGCACATTAAGAGGGAAGGTCGGCATGCTGGCACCGTGGTGCTGGCACAGACAAGTGAGGTGAGTTGTGAGCACGTTTAAGCGAGTGGGTCCGCTCACGCGCGGATACAATACCGAGCAGGTCGATGATTTCCTCGCCCGCGCGAAAGACGCATATTCGCGGGGAACTGGCGATATGGACGAAACGGATGTGCGGCGCGTCGGTTTTTCCCGCCAGCGCGGCGGATACGATCCGGCCCGCGTGGATGCCGCCCTCGATCGCCTCGAAGCCGCCTTTATTCACCTCAAGCGCGCTAATACCATCGGGGCGCGCGGGGAACAGGCTTGGCTCAACCTCGCCTACCAGGATGCCAAAAGTCTCTACCCGCGCCTGCTACGCCCGGCCGGGCAGCGTTTTGCCGACGCTGAAGGCTGGGGATACCGCAAAACGGACGTTGATGAACTTCTTGACCGCCTCGCCCGATATTTCGACGGTGAAGAAACCGTAACCTCTGAAGTGGTACGGGATGCTATTTTCCCGGAATCACGCGGAAAAAATGCTTATGATGAGGCCGTCGTGGACGTGTTCCTCGAGCGGGCTGTCAGCGTCTTGCTTGCGGTGGAGTAAACACACCGCGATGAAACGCTCCATTTGGCCGCATCGAGCCGCATCCTCGCTGCGCCGTTTCACGGGCGCGGATAAATCCCGCGCCCTGGAATTTTTAGCCCGCGACCCGATCAATTCCGTGCTCGCCCGCGTCAATGTGGAACGCATGGGCGTGGGAACATCCTCGGCGCTGGCGGCGATGCACCGCCGCGATATTGAAGCTCTCGCTTGGGACGGCGGGAATATTATTCCCCTCGGATTTTCAGCGGCGGGGCTGCGCGAACTAGGCGACGATATTCTGTCCCGGCATCGGGTAGCCTGCTCCATCCTCGGGCCGGCCGATCAGGTTCTTGGACTATGGGAGCATCTGGAGCGCTCCTGGAGTCCCGCCCGTGAGGTTCGCGCGCGCCAATATTCCCTCTCCCTGACCCACGCCTCCCCGGTGGTGCCCGATCCGCAGGTACGCCCGGCCGAACCCTGGGAATTTGGCGCTGTTTTTCCGGCGGCGGTGGCTATGTTCACCGAGGAAGTCGGATACGATCCCACCGTGTACGGGCCCACCTACGCACGCCGGGTCCGGGAGCTCATCCGCGCCGGCCGCACCTTCGTGCGCATGGGCATCGACCCCGCCACCGGCGCCCGGCGGGTGGAATTCAAGGCGGATATCGGTGCGTTGGCCGGGGGAGTGGCGCAGATCCAAGGCGTATGGACCGCTCCCGACCTGCGCGGGCGTGGGATCGCGACCCGGGCAATGGCCAGCGTCGTCGATCAGGTGCGCGCTCGCCATGCGCCCACCGTTTCCCTCTACGTCAATGACTACAATGCCGCCGCGGTGCGGCTCTACCAGCATGTGGGCTTCAGCCGCGCGGGGGAGTGGGCGACGGTTCTCCTCTAGCTGCGGGGCACCGTGCTCCGTCGTATGCGCCGTGCTGGGCGCCGTTCCGCGCGCCGTATGCACCGTGCCGCGCCGTCGCCCCGTCCACCACCGGTGCCGCACCGTCCTGCACCGGTGCCGCGCCCCGTACGCACCGTGCCGCGCCGTTCCCGGCAAGCGGGTAGAATGGCGGGCGTGCTGAGAATGTCTAGTCTTTTTGTGCGCACCTTGCGCGAAGACCCGGCCGACGCCGAGGTCGCCAGTCATAAGCTCCTAGTCCGTGGCGGGTACGTGCGGCGCGTGGCTCCCGGTATTTACACCTGGTTGCCGCTGGGCCTGCGGGTGCTGCGGAAAGTGGAGCAGGTTGTCCGCGAAGAAATGGATGCATCCGGGGCTCAGGAAGTACTTTTCCCGGCGCTGCTCCCGCGCGAACCCTACGAGGCCACAAACCGCTGGAGCGAATACGGCCCCACTCTTTTCAAGCTGGCGGACCGCAAAGGCAACGACATGTTGCTCGCCCCCACGCACGAGGAAATGTTCACGCTCCTCGTCAAGGATCTTTATTCTTCCTACAAGGATCTGCCCCTCACGCTTTACCAGATCCAAACGAAGTACCGCGATGAGGCCCGTCCGCGCGCCGGCGTGATTCGCGGGCGCGAATTCGTCATGAAGGATGCTTATTCCTTCGACATGGACGAGGCGGGGCTGGACGCTTCCTACAGTACGATGCGCGCGGCCTACCAGCGTATTTTTGAGCGCCTGGGCCTGCCTTACGCGATTGTCTCCGCCATGTCCGGTGCGATGGGTGGCTCGCGTTCGGAAGAGTTCCTGTTCCCCACCGCTATTGGGGAGGATACTTTTGTCCGGTCCGCGGGCGGTTACGCCGCGAATACCGAAGCGGTTACGACGCCGCCGCTCCCCGAGCAGGACTTCTCCGACGTTCCGGCACCCGAACTGGTGGACACCCCCGGGGCGAAAACCATTGCTGACCTGGTTGAGATGGCGAACCAGGTACATCCCCGCTCGGATCGCCCCTGGAATGCGGCCGATACCCTCAAGTCGGTTATCGTGACCCTCACCCATCCTGATGGCGAGAAGGAAGTGGTGGTCATCGCCCTTCCCGGGGATCGCGAAGTCGATATGAAGCGCGTGGAAGCTAGCTTGGCTCCGGCCGAAGTGGAGCTTGCTTCTCCTGAGGATATGGAGAAGTACCCGGGAATCGTGCCGGGTTATACCGGCCCCGGTGCGGTTGGCCCGCAAGCCCGCGGTGGCGTCGTTGCCGACGGTGCCGATGACGGTGCAGCAACCGGCGACGGCGCAACGGTGCCGGTGGCGCGCCTCCTCCTTGACCCCCACGTAGCCCGTGGCTCGCGCTGGATCGCGGGTGGTAACGCGGTGGATAAGCACGTATTCAACCTGGTGTACGGGCGTGATTTCGAGGCCGATGGCGCCATCGAAGCCGCGGAAGTACGCGCCGGCGACGAGGCCCCGGACGGCTCGGGCCCGCTCGATATCGCACGCGGTATCGAAATTGGCCATATTTTCCAGCTGGGGCGCAAATACGCCGAAGCTCTCGGCCTGACGGTGCTCGACGAAAACGGTAAAACCCGCGTGGTCACCATGGGTTCCTACGGTGTGGGTGTTTCCCGCGTCCTCGCCGCTATCGCCGAGCAGTACCACGATGAGAAGGGTCTGGTCTGGCCGGTGGGCGTCGCGCCCGCGCAGGTACATATCCTTGCTACCGGTAAGGACGACGCCGTCTTCTCCGCCGCGGAGGACTTAGCTACGCAGCTGACTGCCGCGGGTATCGAAGTCCTCTTCGATGACCGTCGTAAGGTGAGCGCCGGGGTGAAATTCGCTGATTACGAGCTCCTCGGTATGCCTTACGCGGTGGTGGTTGGGCGGGGCCTGGCCAACGGGACGGTGGAAGTCCGCACCCGCGCCACTGGGGAATCCGAAGACGTGGCGGTGGCGGATGCCGCCGCACGGGTACAGGAGATCCTGGCTGCTGCCCAGGCTAGCGAGTAAACATTCCCACGCTGGGTGACAGTGTGCTCGACTCTGATAACTGATAACCACAAAATGCGCTTCCAGCTACATAAATATGTATGCTCTGGAAGCGCATTTTGTGTGCCCTGGGGGAGTGCAGGCCGGATCCGACCGATAGCCGGCTGGCGTTTGGCTAAAAGGCACCTATGACTCCCACTGCGAAGCAGAAAGCCAGGAGAGTCCCCATATCCGCGACGGTCTCAAGATTGAACCCGAAACGGGGCGGTTTACTGCCGGGCTTGCGATATTTCTTGACGATGACGAATAAAATCGTGAAGACAGCGCAGGCGCCCAGCAACCGCGGCCACTGGTAGGCGAGTGCCTCGCCATAGCCCACCTTTTTCTCGAGTAGTGCCCGTGAATTATTGACGTGAAAAGCGAGTAACAAGAGAATCCACAGAACGTAATCGGCAAGCAGGTTCAAAATGCGGGACATGCGGCGCTCGATGGCGAGGTCCTCCTCTGAACGCGGCAATGGATCATTGAGGCCGGAGCGGTCTGAATCATCGCTGAGAGAAGCGTTGTTTGCATGCATACAACGTACCTTATTAGTTATTGATTATCGCAGGGATAACGCAATTAGCCTGCCGTGTGTGGCGAAAGCCCGGGGAGTGCTGCGATGCCAAGGCTCTGGCTGGCATCACCAGTGGCCCCGTTAGCTCCGTTCGCACCGTGAGCCCCGCCTGCACCGGTGCCACTGCCCCCATTGGGCCCACCGCCAGCACCATCCAAGGCAAGCACAAAATTGAGAGCTTCCGTGGCCGGAACCGGGCTATGCCACAGCGCCCCGATCAACGTAGCGTAAGCGGCGGATGCGAGTTCATCGTCTGCAACAGCCGGGAGCGGAACGCTGGCGGCTCGGGTATCCGGGGTGCCGGCCCGAAGTAGGGCTTCCTCCAGATCAGCAATGCGCGCGATGCGTTCCATGCGTTCGGCATGCCCGTCCATGCCGCGGCGTGCCGCATCAACTTCATACCACTGGCGGGCCGTATTCGCGGCTGCGAGAAGCTTCTCGTCGCCGCCCGCCGGCACCAGTAGGGCGACGTCGTACCTGGGGCCACCCGCATCCTCGGCACCAAAGGGATCCGGGGCGGGTAACCCGGCAGCCTCAGCCACGGTCTGAGCATCCCACGTTGCCCGCAGCGCCATAGCTAAATAAAGCGCGCGCTCCCCGGCTGCTTCCTCGGAGATCTCCTCGCGAGCGACGGCGCCTTTCATTGTGCCGCCTGTCGCACCATCTGCCCCGTTTTTCACCGGAGCTTCCGCTGTGGGCAGTAGCGCATCTGCCGCAGTCACCGCCACGGTGCTGATCTTGGATAATTCCGCGAGTAACTCAGCGGCATCCGGACCAAGAGGAGAAGGCTCGGGAGAATTTGTATGCCCGGCCGGGGCACCGCTCGGCCACGCCTGCCACACCCCGCCCAGCTGGTTCTCCCACGCGCTCGCGTGCTCGGCAACATCTTGGAATACCTGCGCGGCGTAGCCGCCCGTTTCAGCGGCCAGGTCGGTGGCGGCCGCGGAGCACCGTTGGGATGCCACGGCAAGGCTTTGGCGCAGTTCTTGCGTCGTCGTCATGGGCGCGGGGGAGGGATCGCCATGTTCCCACCGTGCTCCCATCGCAATAAGAATGGCGCCAATAATGAGAATAGCGAGCACGGCGGTGCCCACCAGCTGCACCGTGGTTCGAACCGGCTGAGAGGTGCGCCGATGAGCGGGCGCTCCGCTCCGGGGTGCAGCTGCCATGCTTCTCCGCTTTCTTGACGAGAACAAAACCGCTTATATTGTGCCACCTCCACCGGCCTGGGAGACGGTGCGCGCGCTGATGACGGTGCGCGCGCTGGTAACGGTGCGCGCGGATAACGGTGCGCTGCGCACCGTGCCACCGTGCCACTATCGGCGCCGGCAGCGATACCTGCACCGTGGGAGACGGCGGGTGATAGCTGCACCGTCGGCGAGCGCGGTCATCCCTGCACCGTGAGCACCGTCTGGCACGCCCGTGTACCACGGTGCGGCGCGGAAACTGTAGGATTAGCCCATGAGTCATTCCAAGAGTTCGCGTCCTCCCGCGCGGCGGGACCGCCGCTCTACCGGGCCCCGTAAATCCAGTCAGGCACAGCGGACCGGTGAAATCATCGCCGCGATTGAACCTCTTGTCTCGCAATGCGGACTCTACCTGGAAGGCGTGACGGTGGGCCGTGCCGGCGGGCGCGCCGTCGTTCAGGTCACGGTCGATCTTCCCAGCGGCCCCGGCGGTGTTGGCTCGGATCAGCTCACCGACGTTTCGCGTCTTATTTCCGCGCGTTTGGACGATGTCGACCTCGTCCAGGGTGCCTATAACCTTGAAGTGTCCACCCCCGGTGCCACCCGCCCGCTCGTGGAGCCGCGCCACTTTTCTCGCGCCGTGGGGCGCCTGCTGCGTCTGACGCCCTCCGGTGAGGATGAGATCGTGACCAGGCTGCGCGCTGTTGAAGGAGATACCCTCGTTCTCGCATCAGATAACGGGGGAGCGGAACGGCGCTTACCCATTGGCCGGGTGGAACGGGCCCGCGTTGATATTGAATTCCATCGCGACGGCGAGGAAGAGTAGGAGAAATCGTGGATATTCAAATTCACATGAACGAGCTGCGGGCCCTGGAAAGTGAACTTGGTCTGAGCTCCGATGTACTCGTCGAAGCAATTGAAGATGCCTTGCTGCACGCATACGCACGGGTACCCGGTGCGATTCGCGGGGCCCGGGTCGATATGGATCGGCGCACCGGCAAAATTGTGGTGTGGGCCCCGGAAATTGACGAAGAAGGCAACGTCGTCGGTGAATTCGATGACACGCCGCACGATTTTGGGCGCATTGCAACGGCGACGGCGAAATCCGTGATCGCCCAGCGCCTCAAAGAAGCCGAAGCGAATCGCGTGCTCGGCTCCTTCAAAAATAAGCAGGGTGACATTATTTCCGGCGTGGTGCAAGGCCGGGCCGGGCGCGATAGCTTCTCCCGCGATCTCCTTGTGGAAGTCGGGGATCACGAAGCTATTTTGCGTGCGGAAGAACAGGTTCCCACCGAGCACCTCAACCGCGGGGATCGCATCCGCGCCCTTGTTTTAGATGTGGTAGTCACCAGCCGCGGTGCCTCCATTCGGCTTTCGCGTACCCATCCGGATTTTGTGCGCCGTCTCTTCGAACTCGAAGTGCCTGAAATTGCTAGCGGCACCGTGGAACTCGTGGCGCTCGCGCGCGAAGCGGGGCACCGCTCCAAGCTCGCCGTATACGCCGAGGATCCGGAGGTTAATGCCAAGGGCGCGTGTATCGGCCATAACGGTCAGCGCGTGCGCGCGGTCACCACGGAGCTGGGCGGGGAGAAAATTGACATCGTTGATTACAACGATGACCCGGCGGTATTTATCGCCGCGTCGCTGTCCCCCGCGAAGGTAAGCCGGGTGGATATCCTCTCCGCGGAGAAGCGCCAGGCTCGCGCCATTGTTCCCGATGGGCAGGCGTCCCTCGCTATCGGTAAAGAAGCACAGAATGTGCGCCTGGCTGCCAAGCTCACCGGGTGGTCCATCGATATTCGTAAAGAATCCGATGTACAAGAAGCCTCCGGTGGCGACGTCGCAGACGGCGCCGCTCCCGCCATCCCCGCCGTTGAAGCAAGCGCCGCTGAACACGGGGAAGATCACGCGCCGCATCCGCATGATGACGTGCGTTAGTAGCATCTTGCCGCTAAAATAGATAGGGTGTGACTTTCGAGGCGGTGGGATGATGGCGAAAAATCCGCGCATGTGCGTGGGCTGCCGTCAGCGTGCCGCCCGGGAGGAACTGGTGCGCTTAGCGCTCACCGATGCGGGAGTCGTTGTGGATAAGGAACGGCGGCTGCCCGGCCGGGGAGCGTGGGTGCATCCCCGCCCTGACTGTCTAGCCAGGGGAATGCGGACGGGACAACTTGCGCATGCCTTTCGCTGCGCCGTCGTTCTTCCTCCGCATGCCGTAACAGAAGTAATCAGTTCGCTCGCGTGAGCGGAGCGAAAACCCGAGACCAAGAAAGCGGGTTGGAAGCTGATGGGCACCCGATGAGTACCCAACGATGAACAACCGGATTTAACGGGTCCGCGCGCACTTTTGCCGGGCCCAACGAAGGAGAACTGTGGCAAAAGTCCGCGTCCATGAACTCGCCAAGGAACTGGGGGTGACCAGCAAAAAGCTGCTGGCCACACTCAAGGAGAATGGCGAATTCGTCAAATCTGCCTCGTCCACCATTGAGGCACCTGTTGTGCGTAAAGCACGTGAATACTTTGAAGCGCACCCCGAATTGGTTGAATCCAAGGGGAGCGGCAAGCCGGCACCACGCAAGCCGGTTCGTAAGCATCCTGTGGCCCCCGATGCGGTGGATATGCCCGCCGGTTCGGCCTCGATTGTCGATGTGACGGCGCAGGCGAAGGCCGCCACGAAATCCGATGCCGCCGGTACCGCTGGCGCCGGTGCACCCAAACCCGGCCCGAAGCCGGCCCCGGCCAAGCAGCATGTGGATAGCGCCGCGGCGCCCACCCCTGCCGCGGTGGCAGGCGGCGCCGCTGCCGGAACGGCCACCGGCACCGCTACCGGCACCGCTGCACCCAAACCCGGTGCCGCAGCTGGTGCGCACGGCGGGGCAGCCCCGAAGCCCGGCAAGCCCGGCTCGCAGCAAGCCACGCCGAAACCGGCTCCCAAGCCCGGCGCTCCCGTACCCTCCGGCAAGTCCGGGGAAGCGGCTTCCGCCCAGGGCTCCGCTGCTTCGCACGGCGGCGCTAAGCCCCAGGAAACGGGGCACGCCGGCCGTTCCAATATTCCTACTCCGCGCGGCGCGGTGAAATCCGCCAAGGCCGCGCGTGCCGAAGCCGATCAGCGCACCCCGCGCCCCGGTAATAACCCCTACGCCACTTCGCAGGGTATGCCCCGCCCGGGTGGTGGGCGCGGCCCGCGGCCCGGCAATAATCCGTATGCTACTTCGCAGGGCATGCCCCGTCCCGGTGGCGGGCGCAAGAATGCGGGTACTCCCCGCCCCGGTGCGCACCAAGGTGCGCATCAGAACAACCACGGCGGTGGGCAGCGCTCCGGTGGCGGGCGCGGGCACGGTGGTTCGCGTCCCTCGCCGGCGATGATGCCCAACCAGATGGCCGGTGCTCCGTCCTCCGGGCGGGGCGGTCGCGGCGGTGGCCGCGGGCGTGGCCCTGCTGGTGGCGGTCAGAATCGTGGCGGGCAAGGCCGGCCCACGGGCGGTTTCACCCGCAGCGGCGGGCGTTCACGCGGCGGCTCCACCGCCGGTGCTTTCGGGCGCCGCGGAGGCGGCGGAGGCCGCAAATCCAAGCGGACCCGGCGTGAAGAATACGAAGCACAGTCCTCGCCGATGCTTTCCGGTGTCCAGGTTCCTCGCGGGGATGGCTCCACCGTGGTGCGCCTGCGCCAGGGTGCTTCGCTGGCGGACTTCGCCGAACGTATCGGTGCGTCCTCGGCGGCCCTCATTACCGTGCTCTTCCGCATGGGTGAAATGGCCACGATGAACCAGTCGCTGGACGAAGATACCTTCAAGCTGCTGGGCGCTGAACTCGGCTACGAGGTGGAAGTTCTCTCCGCCGAAGATGAGGATCGTGAAATCCTGGAGAGCTTCGATATTAACCTCGAAGAAGAAGAGCTCCTGGAAGACGAAGAGAACCTCAAGCCGCGTCCCCCGGTTGTTACCGTTATGGGCCACGTGGACCACGGTAAAACCAAGCTTCTCGATGCGTTCCGCCATTCGCGGGTGGAAGGTACCGAATCGGGCGGTATTACTCAGGCCATCGGTGCTTTCCAGACCGATATCGAATACGAAGGGGAAACCCGGGCGATCACGTTCATCGATACCCCCGGTCACGAAGCCTTCACCCAGATGCGTGCCCGCGGTGCGGATATTACCGACATTGCGATCCTCGTGGTCGCCGCGGACGACGGCGTGATGCCCCAGACGGTGGAAGCTATCAACCACGCGCAATCCGCGGGTGTGAAGATCATCGTTGCGGTCAATAAGATCGACGTGGAAGGCGCCAACCCGCAGAAGGTGCGCAGCCAGCTGACCGAATACGGCCTCATCGCCGAAGAATACGGCGGGGACACCATGTTCCTCGACGTGTCGGCTAAGCAGCGTATCGGCATCGACGATCTGCTCGAAGCCATCCTCTACGTGGCGGATGCCGAGCTAGAACTCAAGGCCAATCCGGATCGCACCGCGCGCGGTGTTGCCATCGAAGCGAAACTCGATCAGGGCCGCGGCTCGGTGATTACCGCCCTGGTGCAAACCGGTACGCTGCGGATCTCCGATCCCATCGTGGTGGGTATTGCTCACGGGCGCGTGCGCGCCATGTTCGATGCCAGCGGCAACCCGGTCAAGGAAGCCGGCCCCTCCATGCCGGTCCAGGTGCTCGGTTTGGACGCGGTGCCCTCCGCCGGGGATGCTTTCCTCGTGGCGGACGACGAACGCACCGCACGCCAGATTGCCGAACAGCGCGAATCGGCCCAGCGGGCGGCTTCCCTGGCGCGGCGTCGTAAGCGTGTGTCGCTGGAGAACCTTGGGGATGTCCTCAAGGAAGGCAGCGTCGAAACGCTCAACCTTATTATCAAGGGCGATTCTTCCGGCGCCGTGGAAGCGCTGGAATCCTCGCTCCTCGATATTGAGGTCGACGACGAAGTGGCGCTGCAGATCATCCACCGTGGCGTGGGTGCCATCACCCAGAACGACGTCAATCTCGCAACCGTTGATAACGCCGTCATTATCGGCTTCAACGTGCGCCCCGCCGAACGCGTGGCCGATATGGCCGAACGCGAAGGCGTGGAGATGAAGTTCTACTCGGTCATCTACCAGGCCATCGAGGAAGTGGAAGCGGCCCTCAAGGGCATGCTCAAGCCCGTTCTCGAGGAAGTTCAGCTGGGCAGCGCCGAAGTGCGCCAGCTCTTCCGCTCGGGCAAGGCCGGCACCATTGCTGGCTCCATTGTCCGCACCGGTGCGATCAAGCGCGGGGCGAAGGCCCGGTTGGTACGCGACGGCGTCGTGGTGCAACCCGAGCTCGAAATTGTCTCGCTGCGCCGCGAAAAGGACGATGTTACCGAAGTGCGCGAAGGCTACGAATGCGGCATTACGCTCGGCTACCGCGATATTCACGAAGGCGACATTATTGAAACCTTCGAGATGCAGGAGAAGGCCCGCAGCTAGGGGACTGTCCTGAGGAACGTTGCGGCCCGCCGGCTCGCCACTGGCGCTGGCGGGCCGCAGCATATCCACCAGCAATAAAGGAGATGAAGATGGCTAATCCCCGTGCGGAACGGGTAGCGAAACGTATCCAGCAGATCGTGGCGCAAACCATTAACACCCGTATGAAAGACCCGCGGCTGAATATGGTGACCATCACCGATACCCGCGTGACCGGCGACCTCCAGCACGCCACCGTATTCTTCACCGCCATCGGGCATGAGCACCAGGTGAAGGACGCCGCCCGCGGGCTGGAGGCGGCCAAGGGCGCGCTGCGCTCGGAAGTGGGGCGCCAGCTCGGCTTGCGGCTTACCCCGACCCTGGAATTCGTGGCCGACGAACTACCCGAAGGAGCCCGCACCTTTGAGGATGTATTGGCCGCGGCCCTGCACCGTGACGCCGAACTGGCGCGCAATGCGGAGGGGAAGGAATACGCGGGGGAAGCTGATCCCTACCGCAAGCCCCGTGAGGTAACGGAGGACGACGGCGCCGCACCGTCCGGTACCGGTGCGCCCTCGGGCCCCGTCGCACCGTCGAGTATCGCGGCACCGTTAGCGCCTGAGGCATCCCATGAAACCGATGCGCCAGAATCCCTGGCCTGATCTGCCCCGCGCGCAGCATCCGGCGCCAAGCGGCGTCCTAGTTATTGATAAACCAGCCGGGGTGACCTCGCACGACGTGGTTGCCGCGCTGCGCCGTCTATGCGGCATCCGCAAAGTGGGGCACGCCGGTACTCTCGACCCGATGGCCACCGGGGTGCTCGTGGTGGGAATCGGCGCGGGTACTCGACTCCTCACCTACCTGAGCGGGGCCGATAAAGATTACCGGGCCACGTTCACGCTCGGCATCGGCTCCGATACCGAGGATTGCACCGGTACCGTCACATCCGCCCCAGGTTTTTCCGGTACGACGGCGCAGCTCGACGCTGCCCTTGCCTCCCTTCAGGGTGATATTTCGCAGGTGCCCTCCGCGTATTCGGCCAAGAAGATCGCCGGGCAGCGTGCCTACGACCTGGCCCGGGCCGGGCAGGACGTGGTGCTCGAAGCGGTGCCAATCCATATTGCCCGCCTGGAACGGAGCGGGGAGCTCCGCTGGCGCCAGTCGCAGGTCAGCGGTACGGCGGCGCTGGACGGTCCGGCTCTGACAGATAGTCCGGCGCAATTCGATGGGGCGGCGCCGGTAGAGGCTCAAGCGGGAGCTGTGCCGGTTGCGGATGTTGATGTGGAGGTGAGCTGCTCCTCGGGTACGTACGTGCGCGCCCTTGCCCGCGATACCGGGATAGCGTTGGGAAGCGCAGCCCTTATGAGCGCGCTGCGGCGTACCCGCGTGGGTGGCTTCCGGCAAGACGAGGCGGTGAGCGTAGCGGAACTGGCGCAACTGGTGCGGGGCGGGGCGCAGCCCTCCGTTATCCCACTGGCGCAGGTAGCGGCTCGCGCACTCCCGACGGTGCAGATCGAGGCAGCCGAAGCCGAATCCGTGCGCCACGGCCAGTTCCTTGAGGCACGGGGGAGAGCAGTGGCCCCCGCCGTAGGAATGGCGCAATCGCGTACTGTAGGTGCGGGAACGGTATCGGGACAAGCACCCGGTGCGGAAAGCGAAGCTGGCACCGTCGCCCTGCTGCACGGCGATGAGCTTGTTGCGGTGGCACGCCGGCACGGGGATTCCTTCCGGCCGGCCACCGTATTCCCGCCCGGCGCATAAATACATAGCTACGTAGACACATAGGTGCATAAAAATCCCCGCGCCGGCACCTCTGTGGTGACGGCGCGGGGTGATGCACGCGTAGCGATAATGTGCGGTTAGTTCGCTACCGCGGCACGGTGGATATGTTCGAGCATGGCCACGCGCTCGGGCAAGGAAGCATTGGCCGGTACGCAGATCTTGGCACCCAGATACTGCGCCCCGCCCTCGCGAGCGGCATTGGCGCAGCGGGTGATTTCCTCCGCCGTCATAATCGACGTCGGCTCATCGGCGTGGGAGGGGAGATGCCCATCAATCCAAGAGTAGCCGTACTGGGTTTCTGCCGGGCCCGCCCCGGAGAACATGAGGCCGGCGAGCACGCCCGCCTGTGCACATGCCTCGATATGCGCGAAAGCAGTATCCGCGCTGCGTTCCTCGAGTGCGGAGCGGCCCCAGTTAATGTGGATACCCAGGCCCAGCTCCTGGCAGATGGCGATTTCTTCCTCGAGAGCAAGGAAGCCCTTTTCCGGAGCTTGACCTTCGATATAGCGGTCACAATGCTCAATCACAGGAACTGCCCCGGACCAATCCCACTCCGATAGCTCGGCAAGGGAGGCGCGGAAAGCTGCGCCGTCGGCCTGCTTGGTGGGGGCCGAATGGAGCTGCACCTTCGTGATGACGGGGCGGCCACTGAGCTGGGCGAGGGAAGCAACGGCGTCGCGGATCTCGCGCGTGAAGGCGAGAGCGGCCGTGCGGCCCTCCTCGTCGGGGGAGGCCAGTCCGAAAGCCGGGTTTTTGCCGACGTTCTGCATGGTGCCGGGAATCGCGGTAATTGTGTTAAGCGTCCAGTGCGGGGCGATGACGCCCGCTATGGCCTTGGGGTCACCGGCGAGGACTCCGGGGAAAGGAATTTCGATTCCGGAGATCCATTCCTGCTCTGCCAGCAGGCGATAGTAGTCAGGTTGCAACGCTGGTTCGGGGAGCGATGCATAAGCCCCAACAACGAAGGGGAGTGTCATTTATTTTCCTTCCAAAATAATTTCGTCGTCGCCGTCCTCGGGACGAACGGCATCGGCATTAACCAATTCTTGCAGGCGGCGCGGAATATTGGCGCCGATAGAGATCATGACGATGGCGGCAAAACCGACGGAAAGAATAGCGAGTGCCATACCGAGGGACACCTTGGCCGCAACCGCGGCGCCGAGAACCGGGCCAACCGCACCGCCCAGAGCACCGACGTTGTAGCTGAAACCAAGGCCGGCAGCGCGCTTGTCCACCGGGAAGTAGCTGGATACCCACTTGGGGAGCAGACCGGAAATGCCCTGTCCGAACATCTGCTGGAAGAAGAGCAAGGCAGCGACCAGCACCACGTATTCGCCGCCCTGCATGAAGAGTGGGAAGACAATTGCTTGGGAAAGTAGCAGCGAAATAACGTACCAGCGGCGCATTCCGAAGCGGTCACCGGCGAAGCCTGCGATAATGTACCCGCACGCATTACCGAGCCCGGCGAAGGACACCACATTCGCAACCAGCTTCTGATCCATACCCACACCCTGGAGGTAGGTCGGCAGCAGCCCCTGAATCGGCCAGGTGTACATGAAGGAGGCGAAAATCGTCACCATAATGGCGATGCCAATAACCCAGCGGTTCGGGTCGAACTGGATAATGAAGTAAATGAAAATAACCGCGCAGATGAGCCCCAGCGCGGTGATGACGACGCCGCCGGACACGCTTTGGGTGAAGATAAGAAGCAGCGCAACGGAGGCAATAATCACCGCGGCGTAATTGATGAACTTGAGCTTGCCACCAAAAAGAACGGAAAGCATATCGTTCTTTTCAACGTGCCCTTTGTTCTTCGCTTCTTCCCAGTCGTTCGCTTCGGGGAGGGTTTTGCGCATGTAAATCGCGATGGCGATGGGCACCACGCCGGTGAGGAAGAGGGCGCGCCAGCCCCAGCCGGGATGGATGGAATCAACCCAGGTGACGAAGTATTTATCGACCTGAGCTGCCGCAATAACCCCGAACGCGTAGCCGGACAGGAGGAAACCGGAAGCCTTATTGCGCATATGGCGCGGCCAGGATTCGATGACGTAGGCGGCGGATGCGGAATATTCACCGGCCATGGCAAAGCCGATGATGAGGCGCAAAACGAAGAGAATCCAGAAATTCGGGGCGAGCGCGCACGCAATGGATCCGAAGGCAAACATGAAGATGGAGAGGATCATTGCGGGCTTGCGGCCGTACCGGTCACCAATGGCGCCCAACACCAGACCACCGAGCCACCGACTAATAAAGGCGGCAGAAATGAGCGAAGCGCTTTGGACCAGGGAAAGGTCAAATGTTTCTTTGATAGCGGGAAGAGCGAAGGCGATGAGCACGAAATCGTAGCCATCCAGAAGTACGCCTAGCCAAGCGGCGAAAAAAGCTTTCCAATCTTCACGCGAAAGATACTGGTACCAGCGCTTTGGTCGGGATGTTGTTGGGGAATGCGGCTCACTCATATCGGTGCCCTTCCTGAGTATTTCATCATTGAAAATAGTTGTTGAACTTCGGTTGTCTGACAACGGGAATAAACTACGCTCATGCCTTGAGCTGCGCAAGCGATGGTTAAGGAATTACCCAGTGCCGTCCTTGTGCAAAGTGAAATGACATTGCTAACCTGTCAGACAATTGGTGAATCAGTCACAGCGTCCCCGCGTTTGCGTTCTCTTTGCCAAGGGGAAAATAAATACGATAAACCCGCGATATTGCGGGATTCCCGCCATGATGTGGTGGAGGGAGAAGGAGACCTTATGGGTCATATACGAGAAAAAATTCAGAGCCTTGGCGTTGCCGGTGCCCTCGTGGTCGCGGGTGGGCTTGCCGTCGTGGTTCCGGATGCCTTGGCCGATACTGAGGGGGTAGTTTCTGGCGCTATTATTGATATTGACAATCGTTATGAACAAGCCGAGGGTGATCCCGGCCAGGACCTTGGCGCACATATTGGAAAAGTGAAAAATCTCACTGAGGGTGCGGTGGCGGTAACGTTCTCCACAACCCAGGATTCCGGTTCGGCGGCCCTCCTCAGTGCATCGAATTCCACGGAAGATTCCACGAATCTCACCCTCGCCCTGCGGCACGGCCATCTCTACTGGGAAGTCCGCAATGAGCCTGAATCCGGGAAAGGGTGGTTGGCCAAAGCCGATGCTGAAGATGCCGGCCCGGTCAATGATGGGCGCGAGCACACGGCAGTTGTGAATGTGACGGGGGAGAATACCGCCCTCTACCTGGACGGACAGCAGGTCTTCTCCACCACCTCAACGAGTTTCTTCGATGATGTGGACGGCCTGGATTCGCTGCGCCTCGGGGCTAACTATGACTCCCACGGGAAACAGTGGGGATTCGCGGGAACGGTGAGCCGGCTGCGGGTCTTCGGTACGCCCGTCACGCCCTCTGATGTGGCGCAACTTTCCCCCGCCCCTGAACCGATCCTGACGGTGGCCGATTCCCGCGCGGAGGTGCCGGAAGCGGTGCGAACCGCCGCACGTAAAGGAAAAATCACCTACCTTTACGATATTGACCCGCAGGCAAGCGCAAGCGCGGCCCTGCGCCGTGGTGAGACCTCCGTTCAGGAACTTTCGGTGCGCGAGGATGATCTCAGCCTGGCCCAGGGAGGGGAGCGAATCTCGATTCCGGGTACGTGGACCCAGTCTGCGCAGACAAGTGTCGCCGTCGTCGTTGATGGTGACGCAAGTAAGGTTTACGCCAACGGAACACTCATCGGACGTAAGAATCTTCCTGCGCATTCGTTAAATACGATCAACAACGTGGTGCTGGAACATGCCCGCCTGCGCGTCTTTGACGGTGCCCTCAACGATGCTGAAGTCAAGACTCTGAGCGGGTATAGCAACCCCGGGGAATTCGCCCTTTTCGATAGCGGGTATGAGGATGCGGCAAGCTACCGGATCCCCGCGTTATTGCGCACACGCCAGGGAACTTTGCTCGCCACAGCTGATCAACGCGTACCCAATGCTTATGACAGCCCGAATGATATTAACCTCGTGCTGCGCCGCTCAACGGATAACGGGAAAACCTGGTCGCCACTGCGCACGCTGGTGAATCTTCCTGGAAGCGGGAAGCAAGCGGCCTCGGTTATCGATTCCTCGATGGTACAGAACGAAAAAACCGGAAGGATCACGCTGCTTGTTGATCTTTATCCGGGCGGGGTGGGCCAACCGAATAATCATGTGGGAACCGGAATGAACCCGGATGGTTCCCTCGCGTTGAGCAGCGCCACCGGTACCACTTTTGCCCTCAAAGACGGCGTTGTTACGGATACGCAGGGCGGGCACACCGATTATGCGGTGACGGAGGACGGCACCGTTACCCTCAAGGGCGAACGCGTCAATAATGTGTACGATCCGCTGTCGCAGAAGGTCCCCAACGGTTTATACATGCAGCCCACCGCGTACCTGGTGGAAATGCACTCGGATGATGACGGCGACACCTGGAGCGCACCGCGGCACCTCAACAACCAGGTCAAAGAAGACTGGATGAAATTCATTGGCACCAGCCCCGGGTCGGCTATGCAGATCCACGGCGGGGAACACGATGGTCGCTTAGTTGTTCCGATTTACTATTCGAACGCGGTAGCAACGGTGTATTCTAGTGCGGTTGTTTATTCTGACGACGACGGCGCCACCTGGCAGCGCTCCACTTCCCCGAATGATGTGCGGGTCTTCAACGGCGGGGCGATCAACTCCCAGACGGTGCGGCAGGGGAGGGCCTCCCTCCATGAATCCGCCGTGGTGCAAACCGGTGAGAACGAACTGACCATGTATATGCGAAATTCCAATCCGGGCGGGCGTATCGCGGTGGCGCGTTCCACGGACGGCGGGGCAACATGGAGCGCTCCCGAATTTGATAAGAACACCCCCGATATTTTCAGCTTGCCAGCAGCGAAGAACCTGTCCGGGCATACAAACGAGGTGCTCTTCGCTAATGCCTCGGCTCGCTTGCCCTTCCGTGGCCAAGGCGTGCTGCGCTACTCCAATGATGGTGGCCGGACCTGGAAGAATTCGCGAACTTTCCAGGCGGGGCGGTACGTCTACCAGGCCATGGTGGAGCTGCCCAACGGGAATATTGGGCTGCTGTGGGAACGTGAATGGCAGGGTCTTTACTACACGGAAGTTCCGCGAGCGTGGCTGCTCGATTACCCCGCCCAACTCATCAAATAACGCCATATAACGCAATAAAAAATAAAGGCGCACCATGTACACGGCAGTGTCGCAATGATGCGGAAAGAAAGGAAACAACATGGATAAGGCGACGGTTGGTGTGAGCTGGATGTTCCAGTTCCGCGCCGGGATGGATGGCGATCTCGTCGCTGTTCGCGGAGCGGAAAAGGGCTGGGTGCTCTCAATCAAGGCGGGGAGCTTATTCCTGGCCGGATCGAATGAGACGATGGAATTTGCCCTGGATATGGAGGACACCGCAACGGTGAGTGACCGTACCTGGCACACCGTGGCAATTACCTCCAGCTCCGCCGGTGCGAAAATCTACCTGGATGGATACCAGTGCTTCTCCACAACCGCGGACCTTTCTCCGGCAGCGGTACCGGGATCAAGCGCTCTCGAGAGCGTGTGTGCCCCGGGAACCGATATTCGCGGACTAGAAAGCTACGACCGTGTTCTGAGTAGCGGCGATATTCTGGCCCTCAGTCCGGCCCCTGAACCCCTGATTGAGTTCGCGGCCTCCCACCTCTCCGATTATGACGTGGCCGATGTGGCGGAGCTACGCGCGGGCAGCGTGTTTTTGCGCTACCGGGTGCGCGGGCCGGGGCAGCACGGAACGATGCTCGCGGCGGCCGGCAACGGTGTCGAGCAACTGAATGTATCGGTGACCGAACGCGGTATCGAATATCGGGTGCTAGGCCAACGGGGCGAATGGCGCACCTTCCTCGCCGAAGGCCACTGGGATGAAGGCCGGTGGCATGATGTGGTGCTGCGCGTGGGGCACGGCGCCGTTCAGATTTACGTGGATGGCTTCATGGAGGCCCACCTGCCCGGTCAAGCCTTCTTTGATGCGGTTTCGGCTTGCGATGAGATCGTCATCGGGCAGGACACGGCTGGCTCGCGCCTCTTCGGCGAGGTGCGTAATGCCGCTGTGTATTCCACGATCCTCAACGATGCGCAGATTAAGAAGCTTTCTTCTGTTCCGCCGCTGGAAACCCAGTGTCTTTTCGATGCCGGGTTTCACAACTCGGTAAGTTACCGGATCCCCTCGCTTATCACCTTGCAATCGGGCGTCGTCGTCGCGGGTGCTGATCAACGTGAAACGATTGCTAATGATTCGCCGAATTCTATTAACTTCACGATCCGGCGCTCTTTCGACAGTGGGGAAACCTGGGACGATCTCCAGACGGTGCTCACCTATCCGGGACACGGGGCGAGCGGTGCCTCGGTGATTGATTCCTGCGTGGTGCAGGATAAAAACACCGGGCGCCTCATTGTGCTCATTGATCATTTCCCCGGTGGGATGGGGCAGCCAAACGCGGAAGCCGGAATCGGCCTCGATAAGGACGGGAATTTCATCCTCCACGATGGGAACGGGGCGAGTTTTACCTGGCTCCCCGACGGCAGTGTTATCGATGCCGAAGGCCAGGCGGCGCCCTACCGGATTTCTCCTCGCGGCAATGTGACGGTGCTACGCGACGGGGCGGAGACGCCGGGAGGGAACGTTTTCCTTGCCGACGGCGAAGACCTGCACCAGACCTTATTGACGAAGCGCACCTGCTACCTTCAGATGATTTATTCCGACGACGACGGCGCCACGTGGTCGGCGCCCCGTAACCTCAGTCACGAGGTGAAAGAAGAGTGGATGTCCTTCTGCGGTACCTCTCCGGGGAATGGAATTCAGTTGGAAGGTAAGAAGCACCGCGGGCGGCTCGTGATGCCGATTTACTTCAACGGTGTGCACACCACGTACTTCTCCGCCGCGGTCGTCTATTCGGACGACGGCGGGGAAACCTGGAAGCGCGGCGCATCCCCCAATGACGGGCGCATCTTTGAGGGGCGCCAGATTGAGGGGCGCACGCTGGATACTGAAAAAGCTGCAACCCACGAATCCACCCTTATCGAGCGAGCTGATGGCTCTGTGCTTATGCTCATGCGCAACCAGCATCCGAGCGGGAAAATCGCGGCCAGCATCAGCGAGGACGGCGGTGAAACATGGGGCGACGTCTACTTCGTTGACGCCATCCCCGAGATCTTCTGCCAGCCCAATGCGGTGATGTGGCCGACCGTAGATTGCCCCGAACGGGTGATCTTTGCGAACGCTGCTCAGCTGCGCCCCTACCGGGGACGGGGCGTGCTGCGCCTGTCGGAAGACGGGGGCCGAAGCTGGATTGCCTCACGCACCTTCAACCCGGCGCATTATGTGTACCAGTGCATGGCGATTATGCCCGATGGCGATCTCGGTTTGCTCTGGGAACGCGAGATGCAGGGCTTGTACTTCACGAAGTTGCCCCTCGGCTGGATCAACGCGGCGAAGTAAGCGCTGAGTAATAGTCCAGATGATAACGGTGGCGCCCGCCGCTCGGGATATTCCCCGCGGCAGGCGCCACCGTTGTTCTGTCAGCACGCGTGCGCGCCGGTGCGCGCTTTTGCGCACTCGTGCCACTCGGCAGGAGCGTGGACAGTTGGGGTGCCGGCAGTTTTCCTAACCCATTATTTTTATCGCAGCGCCGGATCGCCGGTGCGGACGGTGTCGACCTCCGCGGGAGTGGGGGAGTAGGCGCCGTCATGGCTGACGGTCAGCCCCGCCGTAATAACCGCCTGGTGCAGGGCGGGGCGCACGTCGGAGAAGTGGGCGGCGCGCAGGCGCTGCTTGGCTTCCACCGATCCGAGGAGCCCGGCTTCCATAAGCCCGGCCAACATCCCGGCCATGAAGGAATCACCGGCTCCCACCGTGTCTCCCAGCTCCACATTGAGCGGATCGACGACGAGCATATCGCGCTCCCCGGCCAGCTTGACATAAGCACCCCACGGCCCGCGGGTGACCACCACCATGCCCGGCCCGGAGGTAACCCACCGGCGCATAATCCGCTCCACCGGTTCACCCGGGTAGAGCCATTCAAGGTCCTCATCGGAGGCCTTGACCACATCGCACAGCGCCACCAGTTCCTCAATGCTCTCCCGCACCTTTTCGGGAGAACCCATAAGATCCGGGCGGGCATTGGGATCGTAAGAGACCGTGCCGGTCAGTGCCTGGCGCTTGACGGCGCGTAAAATCTTCTTGCTCGAGGCACCCACCACCGCAGAGTACGAGCCGCAGTGCAGGTGGCCCACCGTATCCGGGTCCGGGATCTCAGGGAAGTCCGATTCGACGTCGAACTCATAACGCGCCCGGCCCTCGGCGTCGAGGAAGGCGCTCGCGGTAGTAGTGCGGCTGGCGCCGTCGGATCCGGGGACGATCTCCACACCCATGGCGGCGGCCTGCGCGGCGATCCGTTCCCCGCGCTCATCGCGCCCGAACCAGGTGGCGAGCTCCACGTGCTGGCCGAGCCGGGCGACGCCGGATGCCACATTGAGAAGTGAGCCGCCCACGACCTCGGTGCCGGGTCCGCTTTCTCCCTCACGGATAATGATGTCCACAAGCGCTTCACCGGCGCTCACAAATCGTGCCATTGGTGCCTCCCATCGCCACAGCTGTTCTGCGCGCAGGCCCGGGGCACCGTAACCTGGCTGCCCGACGCTGCGCACGCTTTCTTCGCACACCAGTTTATCTGGAAAATCGCCGTGATTTTGGGGCATACGGGGCGCGGAAGACCCCGCCCCGTGGCATAAAAATGTCAAGCCCGGGTGCGCAAAAAATTCTGGTTTTTGCGCGGGTGGGATAACGGGGCGAATAAGCTACCCTGGAGAACGTGCAGATTTGGACATCTCCTTCAGATATTTCGCCGGATTTTGACCGGAGCGTCGTGACCTTCGGGGTGTACGACGGCGTCCACCGTGGGCACCGTGCCGTGCTCACCCGCGCCGTTGATATTGGCCGGGAACTCGGTTGGCCCGTTATTGTTCTCACGTTTGATCCCCATCCGGCCACCGTCCACCGCCCCGAGGCACATATCCGCCTCGTTATGAGCCTGCAAGATCGCATTAACCGCATTGAAACGCTGGGTGTGGATGCGCTCTACCTTCAGCATTACGACGCCGCCTACGCCCGCGCCACCGCCGCAGAATTTGTACGGGACCAGCTGGTGGGCCAACTCCGGGCCGGCTTCGTGGTGGTCGGACATGATGCCCGCTTCGGGGCGGGGAACACCGGGGACGAGGCGGTGCTACGATCCCTCAGCACGGAGCTGGGCTTCGGCGTGGAAATCGTAGGTGAGCGGTGCGATGCGGCGGGGGAACGGTGGTCCTCCACCCGGGTGCGCGCCGCGCTCGCCACCGGCAACGTTGATCACGCCGCGCAGATCCTGGGGCGCCCGCACCGTATCCACGGCACCGTGGTACACGGGGCGCGCCGCGGGCGCGAATTGGGATTCCCCACTGCGAATCTCAGCGGGGATGACCTGGGTGAAGTTCCGGCTGACGGCGTTTACGCGGGGTGGCTGGTGCGCCGTGTGCCGGGCGGCAGCGCTGAAGAATACCTCCCGGCCGCCATCTCCGTGGGCACCAATCCCCAATTCGATGGCCAGGAACGCACCGTGGAAGCCCACGTGCTCGGGCGTAGCGACCTCAATCTCTACGGGGAGCCCATCAGTATCGATTTCGTCTCCCGCATCCGCCCCATGCTCACATTCGGATCGGTGGACGAACTGCTGGCCCGCATCGACCTTGACGTTTTAGAAACAGCGGATCGCCTGGGTGTTCCGCCCGCCGGCCGCGTCCCACCCGGCGCCGTGCAAGCCTAGCGCCGCCTGCGCCGTCAGCAAACGGCGGGTCGCATTCGCTAGGGTAAGTGCATGAGTACATTCGCTCTTCGCGTCGCCATCAATGCTGTTGCGCTGTGGGTGGCCACGCTCCTCATTCCCGGTCTGGCAATGGTGGGGGAGGCCCCCGATACCCTCCGTCTTATCGGATGGTTTGTGGTGGCTGGCCTCATTCTTGCCATTCTCAACGCTGTCATCCGCCCGATCTTGAAGTTCCTGTCCTTCCCGCTCTATATCCTCACGCTCGGGCTATTCTCCCTGGTGATTAACGCAGCGATGATCTCGCTTACCGCCTGGGCCTCCCAGGGTTTGGCGGTGCACCTGGTGGTGGGCAGCTTCTGGGCGGCGCTCTTCGGCGGGATTGTGGTCTCCCTCGTCAATATGGTGCTCAGCGGCTTCGTGGACCGCTCGTAGCGCCCCGCCGGCCCCACCGCCCGGTCAGCCCCGTCAGCCCCGCCACCCCCACCGCCCGGTCAGCCCCGTCAGCCCCGTCAGGCCCGTCAGGCCCCACCGTCCGGTCACCACCACCGAGCGGCAAAGGGAAAGCGGGGAAGGCCACACCCGCACTGGCGGATACGCCAGTGCGGGGCGTCGTCGCCGTGTGCTAGAATTTTTAGGCCGTTTACATCGGCCACGGTAGCGTCATGCCTGGGAGAACATGCCCCGGAGCTCCGTGCAACGGAAACTAAGGAGAATCGCATGGCCCTCAAGCCTGAAGAAAAGCAGAAGATCATTGCCGAATACGCCACGCACGAGGGCGATACCGGTTCCCCCGAAGTGCAGGTGGCGCTGCTCTCGGCTCGTATTTCGCAGCTGACGGAGCACTTCCGCTCGCACATCCACGACCACCATTCGCGTCGTGGCCTCATGCTTCTTATCGGCCAGCGCCGCCGCCTTCTCAGCTACCTCGCTGAGGAAGATATCGAGCGGTACCGGTCGCTGATCGCACGCCTCGGCTTGCGTCGATAAGTACTTAAAGCGGCTCGGGTTTCATCCCGGGCCGCTTTCCGTATGCCCGCAGGCGTGAGAAGTGGCTCAGCATCGCCGCAAGTGAACTGTGCGCGGCGCTCAGCTGCTTGCTCGGGCATTACGATAGACAGGGTGCGGTGCGCCTACGCACCCCAACATGTGGAGTACCGCGAACGTGGTCTTCGGTGATGGTTGACGAAGGCGGGAACGCTAGGGCCCGTTTTCGTGAATTACCACTGATGGCCGCCTCGCGGCCGAAATAAAAGGAGGTCCCGTGGAGGGTCCCAATATTCATAGTGTGGAAGCCGTTGTTGATAACGGCTCCTTTGGAACACGTACTATCCGTTTCGAAACCGGGCTGCTAGCCCAGCAGGCCAACGGCGCCGCCCTGGCCTACCTGGACGGGGAAACCACCGTTTTCTCCGCCACCACCGCTTCGAAAAGCCCGAAGGAACACTTCGATTTCTTCCCGCTGACGGTGGATGTGGAAGAACGCTCCTACGCAGCAGGTAAAATTCCCGGTTCCTTCTTCCGCCGCGAAGGCAGGCCCGGTACGGACGCCATTCTGGCCGCCCGCCTCATCGACCGCCCGCTGCGCCCGCTTTTCACCAAGGGCATGCGTAACGAAGTGCAGATCGTGGAAACCGTGCTCTCCATCCACCCGGATGATGCCTACGACGTTCTCGCGATCAACGCCGCGTCCCTGTCCACCTCGCTGACGGATCTGCCCTTTGCCGGGCCGGTTGGTGGCACCCGCGTGTCCCTCGTGGACGGGCAGTGGATCGCCTTCCCGCGCTGGTCGGAAATGGCGCGCGCCACCTTCTCTATGGATATTGCCGGGCGTATTGTTGGGGACGACGTCGCCATCACCATGGTGGAGGCCC
The DNA here is from genome assembly GCF_002860685.3 of Actinotignum timonense. Taxonomy (GTDB): domain Bacteria; phylum Actinomycetota; class Actinomycetes; order Actinomycetales; family Actinomycetaceae; genus Actinotignum; species Actinotignum timonense. Next base: position 1,375,413 of record NZ_CP136960.1, read on the forward strand.
AAGCTCCCGAACAAACGGAAGCGAACGTGGCCGCCGGTGGCATTGCCCCCACCGAAGAAGTTATTACCCAGGGCCTGGAAGCTGCCAAGGGCGTTATCCGCACCCTCTGCGAAGCGCAGCTCAGCCTCATCAACGAATGCGGGAAGCCCACCGCGGACTACCCCTTCTTCCCGAATTACACCGACGCCCAGTTCGAGGCCGTCGGCAATGTTCTTGGTGATCGTTTCAACACCATCCTCGGGATTGTGGACAAGGTGGAGCGCGATACCGCACTCAATGACCTCACCGATCAGATCGTTTCCGAGCTGACGGTGCCCGCCGATGCCCAGTTCAACCTGGAAGAAGACGGCCCCGGGCTCGCCGCCGCGGTCAATGACCACTTCAAGGAAGTCATGCGCCGCCACGTCCTCACCGAAAACGTGCGTATGGACGGGCGCCGCCCCACCGATATTCGTTCGATTTCCGCGCAGGCCGGTGTGCTGCCGCGCGTGCACGGCTCGGCGATCTTCCAGCGTGGCGAAACCCAGATCCTCGGGGTAACCACCCTCAATATGCTCAAGATGGAGCAGCCGCTGGATAATCTTTCCCCGATTACCCACAAGCGCTACATCCACCACTACAACTTCCCGCCCTACTGCACCGGCGAAACCGGGCGCGTGGGCAGCCCCAAGCGCCGCGAAATCGGGCACGGGCACCTGGCCGAAATGGCGCTGGAATCCCAGCTGCCCAGCCGCGAGGAATTCCCCTACGCGATCCGCCAGGTCTCCGAGACGATGGGCTCGAACGGCTCGTCTTCCATGGGTTCGGTGTGTGCCTCCACGATGTCCCTGCTCAACGCGGGTGTGCCGCTCAAGGCCCCGGTTGCCGGTATCGCCATGGGCCTTATTTCCGCTCAGATTGACGGGGAAACCAAGTACGTGACCCTCACCGATATTCTCGGTGCGGAAGATGCCCTGGGCGATATGGACTTCAAGGTGGCCGGCACCCGCGACTACGTGACCGCGCTGCAGCTGGACACCAAGCTGGACGGCATCCCCGCGGAAGTCCTCTCCGCGGCGCTGTCCCAGGCCCGTGACGCCCGGCTGGCCATCCTCGATCTCATGAACCAGGCCATTGACGGCCCCGATGAGATGGCGCCCACCGCCCCCCGTATCCTCACCGTGAAGATCCCGGTGGATAAGATCGGCGAAGTCATCGGCCCCAAGGGCAAGATGATCAACCAGATCCAGGAAGATACCGGCGCGGAAATCACCATCGAGGATGACGGCACCGTCTTCATTGGTGCTGCCGACGGCGCCTCCGCGGAAGCCGCTCGTGACACGGTCAATTCCATCGCCAACCCGCAGCTCCCCGAAGTGGGCGAACGCTACGTGGGTACCGTGGTCAAGACCACCACTTTCGGTGCGTTCATCTCCCTCACCCCGGGCCGCGACGGCCTCCTCCACATCTCCCAGATTCGCCGCCTCGTGGGTGGCAAGCGCGTGGAGAACGTGGAAGATGTCCTCAATGTGGGCGACAAGGTCGAGGTCGAAATCGGCGAAATCGATGATCGCGGCAAGATCTCCCTGGAAGCGGTCGTTCCGGAAGGCGAAGCGAACGCCGAAGCGGAAAGCTCCGATCAGGGCGATAACGGCGCTCACGGCGAAGCGGAGGAGAGCGCCCCGCGGCAGAACCGGGCGCGTTCCCGTTCGCGCCGGCGCAGCGAGTCCTCGGCGCCCAGCGCACCCTCGGCAGACGACTCCGATGCTGACTCCAGCTCAAGTCGCGGTTCGCGTGGAAGTCGCGGTTCGCGGCGGCGTCGTCGCACCGTCCACACGGACGAAGACTAAAACCCGCGCCCACGGGCGCTAAGGCATAGTGAACTCCCCGAATGTTTCCGGACGTTCGGGGAGTTTGCGTAACTATCCAGAAAAGTATTCCCATGATGTATAGCGAACTGCCCCTTCCGCTTAACGCGGGCGCCAGTCTCAATATTGACGACGACGGCGCACTCCTACGCCGCACCGTCCTCCCCGGCGGGCTACGTGTCCTCAGCTACCGCCTGCCCCATATTCACTCCACCTACGTCAGCATGTGGGTGGGCGCCGGGTCCCGCGACGAAGTGGCGGAGACCCAAGGATCCACCCATTTCCTTGAGCACCTGCTGTTCAAAGGCACGAAGCGGCGCAGCTCCCTCGATATTTCGCGAGAAACGGACTACCTGGGCGGGGGATTCAACGCGGCCACCTCGAAGCAATACACCCACTATCACGGCCATATTTTTGACGAGGACCTGCCCCAGGCCATCGATATCCTCGCCGATATGCTCACCAGCGCGACCCTCAGCGCCGAAGATTTCGCGGTGGAACGCGGCGTTATCCTCGAAGAACTCGCCATGTATGCCGACGATGCCACCGATACCGCCATGGAAAAAATCCCGCAGCTGGTCTTCGGGGATCACCCGCTGGCGCGCCCCGTTGGGGGAACGGCGCAGACGGTGCGGGCCCTCCAGCACGAGGCGCTCCTCGAGCACTATCACGGGGTCTACCATCCCGATGAAGTGGTGGTGGTTGCCGCGGGCGCCGTCGATCACGAAAGGCTATGCGAACTGGCGGTGGAGGCGCTGAGCGCCGGAGGCTGGGACCTGAGCACGGAGCGCGACGCCCACCCGCGCCGTATCGCCCCGCCTATCGTCTACCAGGAAGCGCGCGAGCTGCACGTTCCGAAGGAAGTGGAGCAGGCGGCGGTTATCGTGGGGATGCCGGGGTTGAGCTTGACCAGCGAGGACCTGCCCACCTTGCTCGCCCTCAATGCGATTCTGGGCGGAGGAACCTCCTCGCGGCTTTTCCAGGAAATTCGGGAACGGCGCGCCCTGGCCTACTCGACCTATTCCTTCCCGATCAGCTACCGCGAAGGCGGCATGTTCTGCCTGGCGGCCGGTTGCGCCCCGCATAATGTGGGCACCGTGCGCGAACTCATGATGACCGAATTGGATCGCCTCGCCCGCGACGGAGTGAGCGAAGAAGAAACGGAATCCGCTTTCCGGCGCCTGCGCGCCGATATTGTGTTCGACGCCGAACGGGTGGGCACCGCCATGACCCGGCTCGGCACCTCCGAGCTGGTACGTGGCAGCCTCATTTCGCATGAGGAACACCTGCGCCGTGCCCGCGCCGTGCGCGCCGCAGATATAAACGAGCTGGCCCGCCGCATCGCGGCAGGCCAGCGTTCGTGCGTAACCGTGGGACCGGAGAACTAGCGGGCGCTCCGCTGGGCCGCTAGTTCGCTAGTCGGTTTTCGGCTATTCGGCGTCCTCCGGGCTAGGCGCGGATGGGGCGCTATCGCTCGATGGTGCAGACGGGGCGCTTTCGGCCGACGGTGCGGACGGGGCACTGGGTGCGGAGCCCACGCTCGGCGCCGACGGCGCGGCCGCCCCAGTCTCCGCCTCGTGCGCTTCCCTCGCATCCGCCGCGGGCTCGCTCGCGGCCGGCTCGCCCACCGGGGCGTGCACCACCTTGAGGGTGCGGTAGCGGTTGAGCGCCGCGGCAATATCCACCGCGCGCGGCCGGGCCAGGAAGGCCGGTTTTTCGCCGGCTCCCAGGGCATCCAGGCCGTGCGTGGCAATGGTCTCCTCCAGGCGTGCAATACCTTCCGGAACGGTGTATTTGCCGCGCAGGCACAGAGCGCGGGTGGGATCGGTCAGGGAGCGAATCGCCCAGGCAATCGCAGCGGTTTGGCCCGGATCCACAATCTGGGGCACATCGCTGAGATCAATATCAGCGCGGTCCAGAGAAATAAGATCCACCCCGCGCGACTTCGTTTTCGCCTTGACCCCGTGGGCCTTGAGGGGGAGCGGATAGCGCGGCGCCGGGTGCGTAAACTCGGCAATATCATTGCGCTCCCGCGGGTGCGCCGCGGCAACCTCCCGGGCCTGCTCCGTAACATCGTGGCACACATAGTGGTCCATGAGGAGCACCCGATCCGCGGCATCCAAATAATCGCCCGAGCCACCCATGACCATAATGGTGGAAATACCGGCGCGCGCCATACCAGCAATCCGATCCACAAAAGGCGTAATTGGTTCCTGGTTTGCCGGCACCAGGGCACGCATCCGCTCATCACGAATCATGAGATTTGTGGCCGAGGTGTCCTCGTCAATAAGCAAGACCCGCGAACCGGCCTCAATGGACTCGGCAATCGCGGCGGCCTGCGAAGTAGAACCCGAAGCATTTTCGGTGGAAAAATCAGTGGTATCCGTGCCATCGGGCAGGGAATTGATGAAAGCTGAGACATCCACACCGGTCACCCAGCGCCCATCGGCGGCACGCACCTTCATCGCGCTGGGATCCATGGCGACCAGCTCGCGCCCATCCCCGGGAATATGCGGGTAAACGCTGCGCTCCAGCGCGGAGAGCAGCGTGGACTTACCGTGGTAGCCCCCGCCAACGATCACCGTAATACCCGGAATAACCGGCATACCGGTCACTTCACCGGCATGGGGCAGCTGCACGCTTTCACGCAAATTTTCCGGGCTGGAGAAAGCAATGGCGTCACTCAAAGGCAGATCGGAAATACCCGACCGGCGCACCAGTACTGCGCCGTCGTTAATAAAACCAATCCAGCCGCGCTCCCGAATCACGTCCTGAAGGGCGAGATAATCCTCATACGTTTCCACATGTTTACGTAACGCGTCCCGGTGAGCCGCAAACTCTTCCCCTTCGGAGGAGAAATTGAGCGTGGCTTCGATGATCTCGGGAAGGTACTCGTCGGCGGTTTGGGCCATGGCATGCCCGAGGATCGTGCGCCCTTGCGCGGGGAAATGGCATTGGAAACGCAGCTCCACGTGATTGGCGAAAACGGTGGCGCTGGAGCGCTCCAGAATTTCTTGTCCCACTTTCGCGATGGAAATATCGCGAGAATGGCGGGCGCGTTCCGCAAAAGTACGGGCTAGGAAATCAGCAACAGCCAGGCGTTGCTCCGGAGTGGTGAGCAAATCAGCGGGAATCCCCACCTTCGCTGGATCGGCGGTCACCCGCAGCGCGGAGGGCGGTGCGTAGGGATCGGATTGCACCCGATCAATATGCACCGTGTACATGCCGTAGTCGTAATCGCCGATAACAGACTTGTAGGCAGGGTAATTGCGTCCGTCCAGTTCGTGGAGGCGGTCGATAAGGTCGACGTCGTCTCCTTCGACCCGCGCAAATTCGCGCCGTTCACGGGGCGCCCCGCCCCGCCTATCCCGACGGTCATATTGGCGATCCCGGCCCCCGCGCGGGCCCCGGCCTCCCCGGTAGTCCCGCCCGCCGCGGGCATCGTAACGTTCCGAGCTGTGCTCATATCCAAAACTCATAACACCTAGTCTATCCAGGCCACGTAGCATGGACGGTATGACTATCAACGTAGCTGTGGTGGGAGCGGCGGGACGGATGGGGAGCACCGTGTGCACCGCCGTCACCGCCGCCCCCGACATGAACCTGACCGCCCGGATCACCAAGGATGATCCCATCAACGCCCAGACCCTGGCGGGCGCCACTGTGGGAGTGGACTTCACCGTTCCCGATGCCACGGAAGATACCGTGCGAGCCCTCCTGACTCACGGCTGCCACGCCGTCGTCGGAGCGACGGGGTGGACTCCGGAAAAAATCGCACGGATTGAGGCCGTGGCCAAGGAAACGGGGCGCCATGTGCTCATCGCCCCGAATTTCGGTTTGAGCGCCGTGCTCACCATGATGTTCGCGGAAATGGCCGCCCCGTATTTCGAATCCGTCGAAGTGGTGGAAATGCACCATCCCGATAAAGTGGATGCTCCCTCGGGAACGGCGCGCGCCACCGCGGAGAAAATCGCGGCGGCCCGGGCGGCGGCCGGATGCGCACCCGCCCCCGATGCGACCTGTGGGCCGGCGCCCGCCCGCGGGGAGAAAATTGCCGGCATCCCGGTGCACGCGGTGCGCCTACGGGGCCTGAACGCCCACGAAACGGTGCTGCTGGGCAACCCGGGTGAACAACTCACCTTGCGCCAGGATTCCTTCACTCGCGAATCGTTTATGCCCGGGGTGCTTCTCGCTATCCGCGGCATTGACCAGCATCCGGGCGTGCAGGTGGGGTTAGAGCAGTATATGAGCTGGGGACGATAGGCTGAGCCCATGGACGAGCACACTTTGCCTTCACGCAGTTTCGGATCCGTCAGCGTTGCGATGGTGACCCCATTCCACGCCGACGGCTCCTTGGATGTTGATGCCGCGGTGGCGCTGGCCACCACTCTCGTGGACCAGGGGTGTGATGCCCTGCTCCTCTCGGGCACCACCGGGGAATCTCCCACCACGCACCAGCCCGAAAAAGATGTACTGGTGCGGGAAGTGTGCGCGGCGGTGGGGGATCGCGCCATGGTCATTGCCGGTGCCGGTTCTAATGACACCGCCCACGCCGTGCGCATTGCCCGCGGTGCCGAAAAAAGTGGGGCGCAGGGGCTGCTCGTCGTCGCCCCGTATTACAACCGCCCCTCCCAAGAGGGCGTGTACCAGCATATTTTGAACGTGACGGAAGCAACCGATCTGCCCGTCATGGTTTACGACATCCCGGGGCGCACCGGGGTGCGGCTCGAATTGGATACGCTGCTACGGCTAGCGGAGCATCCGCGCATCCTCGCCGTCAAAGATGCCACCGGGGACGTGGCGGGCGGTTTCGTGAAAATGGCGCGCACCGGCCTGGAGTATTACTCGGGGGACGACGCCCTCAATTTCGCCTGGCTCGCCCACGGTGCCTCCGGGGTGATTTCGGTGGCCGGGCACGTTATTGCGGCGCGTTTGCGGGCTCTGGTGGAGCAGGTCGATGCCGGGGATCTTCCCGCTGCCCGCCGGGAAGCCGCCGCGCAGCGCCATATTATTTCCGCGATTATGGGCAGCGGCCAGGGCGCCGTTATGGCCAAAGAGGCGCTCAAGCTCCTCGGGGTTATCCCCTCGGCAACCCTGCGGCTACCCCTGGTGGGAGCCTCCGCGGCGCAGATCGCGGAACTGGCGGAAGCGCTGCGCGCCGAAGGGCTCCTCGCGGACTAGCAGGCCACTAGTTTTACGCCCGGGCATGAAGCACCTATGGAAGCGCCCCGCTTCGTGAGAGAATACAGGGGTGAGTGATGAAGTGAAGAAATCTGTACCACCGCTGCGGGACGCCGTTCGTATCGTTCCCCTAGGTGGGCTCGGTGAAGTTGGCCGCAATTGCAATGTTCTTGAATACCAGGGAAAACTGGTGGTTGCCGATTGTGGCGTGCTGTTCCCCGAAGAAGCCCAACCCGGTGTTGATCTTATTCTCCCCAATCTTGACTACCTGGAAGATCGCCTCGAGGATATTGCCGCCATCGTGCTCACCCACGGGCATGAAGACCATATCGGGGCGGTGCCCTACCTGCTGAAAATGCGCCCGGATATCCCGGTGATCGGCTCCCAATTGACCATTGCTTTCGTGGAGGCGAAACTCCAGGAGCACCACATCACCCCGAATGTCACCGTGGTGGCCGAAGGGGATTCCATGAGTATCGCGGGCATGGAATTTGAGTTCATTGCCGTCAACCATTCCATTCCGGATGCGCTGGCCCTGTTCATCCGCACCCCGGAGGGCAATATTCTCATCACCGGTGATTTCAAGATGGACCAGCTCCCGCTGGACGGGCGCCTCACCGACCTGCGTGCATTCGCAGCGGCCGGGGATGAAGGCGTGGACTTGTTCATGTGCGATTCCACCAACGCGGAAATCCCCGGTTTTGTGCATTCCGAGTCGGAAATTCAGCCGGTGATCGATTCGGTGATCGGCGGGGCCACCGGGCAGATCGTCGTCGCCTCCTTCGCCTCGCACGTGCACCGGGTCCAGCAGGTCCTCAACGCCGCGGCCCACAATGGGCGCAAGGTTGCCTTCGTGGGCCGATCCATGGTGCGCAATATGAAAATTGCGGAGGACCTGGGGTATTTGGACGTGCCAGAGGGCACCGTCGTCGATCTCAAAAATATGAAGGACCTGCCCGAAAACCGCCGCATCTACATGTCCACCGGCTCCCAGGGCGAACCCATGGCGGTGCTTTCCCGCATCGCGAATCGTTCCCACCCCAAGGTGGCGATTAATCCCGGGGATACGGTGCTGCTGGCTTCCTCGCTTATTCCCGGAAACGAAAATTCGGTGTTCCGGGTGATCAACGGGCTTATCAAGCTCGGCGCGAATGTTATCCACCAGGGAAATGCGCGGGTGCACGTATCGGGGCACGCCGCCCAGGGCGAATTGCTCTACTGCTACAACATTTTGCAGCCGGCCTACGCCATGCCCATTCACGGGGAGGTGCGCCACCAGGTCGCTAATGCCGGTGTCGCGGTGAAAACCGGGGTGCCTGCCGATAATGTGATTCTGGCGGAAAACGGTTCGGTTATCGATATGATCGACGGCGAAGTTCGCCTTGTCGGCTCGGTGCCTTTCCAGAATATTTACGTGGACGGCTCGTCGGTCGGGGATATTACCGAATCCGAACTCAAGGACCGCCAGATCCTCTCCAACGAAGGCTTTATTGCTATTTTCGCGGTGGTGGATACCAATGCGCGGCGCATCGTTACCGGCCCGCACCTCCAGGCGCGCGCCATGGCCGAAGATGAAACCGTCTTTGACAGCATCACTCCGGAAGTCACGCGTGCCCTGGAAGAAGCCGTGGCGAAGGGCTCGGATAGCTACGGGATGCAGCAGGCCATGCGGCGCGTGGTGGGGCGCTGGGTCTCGCGTAAATTGCGCCGTTCGCCCATGATTATTCCGACCGTCGTGGAGGTGTAGTCCCTCTCGCATGCGGCGCGCCGGGAGGGGCAACTTTTTGCACAAAGGCTAGGCTTTTGATGTGAAGTTTCAGCGACGTGTCAAAAAAACCGAGAAAGAGACGACGGCGCCCGCGCGCCGTCCGTCCCGCCGTACCGCACCGTCCGCTAACGGTGCGGGTATGGAGCGGGCGGAGGGGCGCCAGCTGACGGGGAATGTGCGCAACGCCCTCGTGGCGACGTTCCTCGGTCTCGCGGTTATTGTGGCACTGCGCGAATGGTTCAATATTTCCGGGGTGCTCGGCGGTGTTATTCACCACGCCACCGCAGGTATCTTCGGGCTGCTCTCCGTTCTTATTCCCGCCGTTTTCCTGGCCCTCGCTATCAGGCTGGTGGTCCCGGCGCGCGGGAATGAACACCGGCGGGTACTGCTGGGCGTGTTGATTATCGTGGTGTGCCTGGCCGGCATTATTCACGTTGTGAAACAACCGCGCAGCCCGGCCGACCACTTCGCGGACGTAGAAAACGCCGGCGGCCTGATCGGCTGGCTCGGCGGGGGCGTCCTCGAGATGCTGTTCTCCCCGTGGGGCGCTGTTCCCATCCTCGTCATTATTATTTTGTGGGCCGGGCTCTATATCGCCGACGTCTCCATGGCGGATATTGCCGCCACCATTCGGGACCGGCGCGAACAGCGCCAGCTTGATGCGGGGGAGGAGATCGCCAACCGCGGGCATTCCGCCTCGGTTCCCTACGATTCCCCGCATGATATTGACGCGGCGGAGAACACCACCCGGCTCCCCAGCGCCGGGCGCACGTCGCGGCGCGGCAAGAAAACCGCGCGCAGTTACTTGGATGCGGCACTGTCCGGGGCTTCTTCTGAGCACGACGACGCAGCTACCGATCCCGCCTCCAGTGACGGCGGGAACGGGGCGGACGGGGCGGCTGGGGCCGCCTGGGCAGACGGTGCCAGCGGCGCCAATGGTGCGCAGACCCAGGGCGCCACCACGGTGCTGCCGCAAGCCACGGCGGGTAGCGGGGCGGCGGGCCGGGCGGCGTCGTCGCCGAAAAAAACGGCGCGCACCAAGAAGAGCGGCAGCGCAGTAGAGACCCAGGATGCGGCGGCCGCGGTGCCTGATCTTCCCGCACCCGATACTGGCGCACCGTTCACCCGCACCCAGCAACTGGCGCTCGACCCGAGTATTTTGTATGAGCTGCCCTCCCCGGATTTGCTCAAACGCGGGGCGGTGCATCCCGAACGCACCGAGGCGAATGATCGCGTTGTTGCCGCGCTCACCCAGGTCTTCACCGATTTCGGGGTGGATGCGCAGGTGGTCGGCTTTTCGCGCGGACCGACGGTTACCCAGTACGAAGTGGAGCTGGGGCCGGGCGTTAAAGTCGAGCGCATCACCCAGCTCTCGAAAAATATTGCTTACGCGGTGGCGAGCGCCGATGTGCGTATTCTTTCCCCCATTCCGGGTAAATCCGCGATCGGTATTGAGATTCCCAATGCGGACCGTGAAGTGGTGCAGCTAGGTGATGTTTTGGCTTCCGACGTGGCGCGCCGTGACCACCATCCCCTCACTGTGGCAGTGGGGAAGAATGTGCGTGGGCAGTTCGTGGTCACCAACCTGGCAAAAATGCCGCACCTGCTGGTGGCGGGCGCTACCGGCGCGGGAAAGTCATCGTTCATTAACTCAATGATTACCTCGGTACTTATGCGCTGCACCCCGGACGAAGTTCGGATGATCCTCGTGGATCCCAAGCGCGTGGAGCTGACGATTTACGCGGGTATTCCCCATCTCATCACCCCGATTATCACCAACCCGAAGAAGGCCGCCGAGGCGCTGGAATGGGTGGTCAAGGAGATGGATGCGCGCTACGACGATATGCAGTCCTACCGCTTCAAGAACATCACCGATTTCAACGAGGCGATACGGGCGGGCACCGTTAAGGCACACGATCCGCACCGTACCCTCCAGCCCTACCCCTACCTGCTGGTCGTGGTGGACGAATTGGCTGACATGATGATGGTGGCGCCGCGCGACGTGGAATCCTCCATCCAGCGCATCACCCAGCTGGCGCGCGCCGCCGGTATTCACCTGGTGCTTGCCACCCAGCGTCCCTCCGTGGACGTGGTCACCGGCCTCATCAAAGCAAATATCCCCTCCCGCCTGGCCTTTATGACCTCCTCGCTGGCAGATTCGCGCACCATCCTCGATCAGGGCGGGGCGGAGAAACTCATTGGCCAGGGCGACGCCCTCTTCATGCCGGGCGGTGCCCAGCCAATTCGCCTCCAGGGTGCCTGGGTGGACGAGGCGGAAATTGAGCGCGTTGTCGAGCACGTGAAAACACAGTTACGCCCCCAGTACCGCGAAGATTTCCAAGAAACGGTGGAAGCCGCCGGGCGCGAAAAGAAACAGCGTGAAGAAATCGGCGAGGACCTCGATATTCTGCTCCAGGCCGCGGAAATCGTGATCACCACCCAATTCGGATCCACCTCCATGCTGCAACGCAAATTGCGCATCGGGTTTGCCAAGGCGGGGCGGATGATGGACCTGCTCGAACAATACGAAATCGTGGGGCCCTCCGAAGGCTCCAAAGCCCGCGACGTGCTGGTGGCCCCGGAATTGGTGGAGGATGCCCTCGCCATGCTGCGCGGAGAACGCGACTCTATTTACGAGGACGAACCGAGCGAGGTGGAAACCGGGGCCGGAGCTGGGGCACCTGGCGTCGGTGCTCCGGGAGCTGGATCTGCCGGCGGGGCAGGCGGCGCGGCAACGGGGCACGGTGCGGACGGCGGGAACGCCGGGAACGGTGCTAACGGCGCCTACGCTGGAAACGGTGCGAACGGCGCAAACGGTGCGGGCACAGCGAACGGTGCTAATGGCGCAAACGGTGCAAACGGTGCGAACAGCGCCGGAGCCGGTACCGGGTACGCAAACCGCTACGCCGAAGATCCACTGGCACACGACCCGGAGAGCACCGCCCCCACCTGGTACGACGACGATGACCCCGCCGGCGAATCCGGGGAGGACGCCTGGCAGCTCACGGGGCGGTAAAGTAGGGCCATGTCTCACACGAACGCTCCGGAGGCGAGCGAGCCGCCCCTCCTCAATATTGCTAATGCTTTGACGGTCGCGCGGATCATCCTCATCCCCGTTTTTATCTGGGTGTTCTGGGAGCCGACCGCCACCCGCAGTTTCTGGGCCTGGGTAGTTTTCGCCGTCGCCGCGTTCACCGACCGTCTCGATGGGCAGCTGGCGCGTTCGCGGGGCCTCATCACCAACTTCGGGAAGCTCGCCGATTCCATCGCTGATAAAGGCCTCATCGCGGCGGCGCTCATCATGCTCTCGCTCCACGACCGGCTGTGGTGGTGGGTCACTATCCTCATGATCGCCCGCGAAATTTTCATCACCCTGGTGCGGATGCTCGTGGTGACCAAACAGGTCATGGCGGCCGGCTGGATTGGCAAACTCAAAATGTTTGCCCAGTCCATCGGCGCCGGTATCCTCATGCTGCCGTGGATTGCGTGGCTCGGGCACCCGGGCGGAGATATTTTCCAGTGGCTCGGGTGGATCACCCTCGGGGTGGCGCTTGTACTCTCGGTGTGGTCCGCCGTCGGGTACGTCGGCGATGCGGTGCGGATCGCCCGCGGTAGCGGCCACGAGGCGCACTCATGACGACGGCGCAGCCAACTGGCGCCGCGGACCTCGCCGCGCTCACGGAAACTTGCGTGAGGAACTTGCACGAACGCGGCCTCAGCCTCGCCTGCGCGGAATCCCTCACCGGCGGGCTGCTCACTGCACAATTCGTCACCATTCCCGGAGTTTCCGCGGTGCTGCGCGGGGGAGTGGTCAGCTATGCCACCGACCTCAAAGCCAGCATCCTCGGAGTGTCCAGCGAGCGTTTAGCCAGCCACGGGCCGGTGGACCGGGAAGTTGCGCTCCAGATGGCCCGTGGCGTATGCGACGTCGCCGGAGCGGATGTCGGCATGGCCACCACCGGGGTAGCCGGGCCCGGCCCGCATGATGGACACCCGGCGGGAACCGTGTGGATCGCGGTGAGCACGCGGAGCGGGGCGCACCTGGCGCGCGAGCTCCATATTGCCGGGGGGCGGAGCGACGTACGGAGCGGGGCGGTGCGCGGCGCCGTCGAACTTCTTGCCGCGTTTTTGCACGACGGCGCAACCGATCAGTGCGCCAATTCAGCTGTGTCCTGACTAACTCCTGTTCGCTCCCAGTAAATCTTCAGATTCGCCTGGCTTAATATTTGTGGAACCTTTTGATGGCCTCGTGCCACGAGCCTGGCACCGGAGGCGATGAAGATGTTTCGCTCTGTGGGGAATAAAAACAGGAAGTAGGCGTTGAGGTTAGTGATGACAATTGATACCCGTACCGGCGTAACCCGGAAGAATGATTTCGTAGTGCGTCCTGAACAACGCCAACCCGCTCTCCTTCGCGAAGAGATTGGCGAGGTTTTGCGGGCCTACCGGCAGCGGCAAGGGCGTACCCTGCGGGAAGTTTCCTCCGATGCACGTGTTTCCCTCGGATACCTCTCCGAAGTCGAACGCGGTCAGAAAGAAGCTTCCTCGGAACTCCTCGCCTCGATCTGCCGGGCGCTCAACGTGCCCATGAGTCACGTGCTGCGCTTGGTTGCTGATCGGATTGACCTGGTTGAAGGTCGCATCCCGGCTCACCTGCGCGTGCCGGAAAGCCCGGCAGAACTCATGCGCGGGGAACTTTCCACTACGAAGTAATCCCTATACACCACGTCGCAAACGGCGCGGTCAAGGTAGCGCCCCGCTCGCGAAGCGGGAGTGCTCGGAGCTAGCTACCTAGCTTCAGTTTCCCTTGATACGCGCCGTTATGCTGTGTCGAGCGCTTCTCACCAGGCGCCCTAATCGAAGCCCCACACCAATAAAGGAATGCAAAGCACCGGTGCGCGAATCTGAATTCTGGCTCAATATTGATCGTGCTTTCCCGCACGGGCGCGGGAGAAGCGCAGCCCAAGATCTCGTTCTTTCCGCTCTGGGTGACCGTAGCCCGGCCCAAGCCCTCGAAGCCGGGGAAGATCCGCAGCGGATCTGGGATGCCGTGTGCGAGACGATGGGATTCCCGGATTACTACCATTACCTCCACCGGCTCACCCCGGAAGATTTCGCGGCCCGCGAGTAGCTGCGCGAATGCAGCGGGTGACACACCGCCTCCATGCGGTACCGAACAACCGTTCGTATTAGAATAGTCCACAGATCCTCAGGCGTCAGCGTTATCCACAGGAGTTTCGCGGCGCCTAAGTATGTCGTAGGCCGGATATACAGTGATCTCGAGCCTCTCGGAGAGGGAGTGTCTCGCCTAGGCCTGATCTGTAGGAAACGTGAGTAAGGATGGGATATGGCCGCAGCTAAAGCTAGTGCCCGCACCAAAACGGTCGGGCGCCCCGCAGTGGATGATCGCAAACAAGCAATTGATACCGCTCTGGCGCAAATTGATAAGCAATTCGGTAAGGGCTCCGTGATGCGGCTGGGTGACCATGTCCGTCCGCGGGTGGAAGTCATTCCTACCGGATCTATCGCTCTGGATATTGCCCTTGGCATTGGTGGTTTGCCGCGCGGGCGCGTGGTGGAAATTTACGGTCCGGAATCTTCGGGTAAAACCACGGTTGCGCTCCACGCTGTTGCTAGCGCACAGTGCAATGGCGGGATAGCCGCGTTTATCGACGCAGAACACGCGCTTGACCCAATCTATGCGCGGGCTCTGGGCGTTGATACTGATTCGCTGATCGTCTCCCAGCCGGATACCGGAGAACAGGGCTTGGAAATTGCCGATATGCTCATCCGCTCCGGCGCGATTGACATCATCGTCATCGATTCCGTGGCAGCCCTCGTTCCCAAGGCCGAAATTGAAGGCGATATGGGTGATTCCCACGTTGGCTTGCAGGCACGCCTCATGAGCCAAGCGCTGCGGAAAATGACCGGTGCGCTCTCCGCCTCGGGCACCACCGCCATTTTCATTAACCAGCTGCGTGAAAAAATCGGGGTGATGTTCGGTAACCCGGAAACCACCACCGGTGGAAAAGCCCTCAAGTTCTACGCCTCTGTCCGTATGGACGTGCGGCGCATTGAGACCCTTAAAAACGGTAGTGAACCCGTGGGGAATCGCTGCCGTGTCAAGATCGTCAAGAACAAGATGGCACCGCCTTTCAAGCAGGCAGAATTTGACCTCATCTACGGTGAGGGAATTTCCCGGGAGGGAAGCCTCCTCGATGTTGGTGTGGAACTGAATATCATCCGCAAGGCCGGTGCCTGGTTCACGTATGAGAGTGACCAATTAGGCCAGGGTAAAGAAAAGGCCCGCCAATTCCTCATGGATAATCCGGATTTGCGTGATGAAATTGAGGATAAAATTCTCCGCAAGGCCGGCCTGAGGGAAGACCCGGAGGAAGCTGAAGCAAGCGAAACTGAAGCTAAGGCCGGAGCTGATGGCGCTACTGCCGGCGCTGGCGGTACTAAGCAGGCCGCATCGGCGAAAAGCACCGGTAATGCCGCGGAAACCGTTGATTTCTAAGTAGGTGGTCGCGGTGGCACACTACTCGGATACCGATACCGATACCGATACCGGCGGCGGTCGATCACGCGCTGCTAGCTACGCGCGTAGCGGCGGCCGTTCACAGCGCGGTGCTAGTAGATATGGGCGCGGCGCTCGGAGAGGGCCTGACCTCGAGTCCTTGAGTGAAGAGGAACACCTGCACCGGGCTCGGGATATTGTTTATCGCCAGCTCGGCATGATGGATCGTTCCCGCTATCAACTCAGCCAGGCGCTCCACACCCGCCAGGTGCCGGAAGCCGTGGCTGAGCGGGTACTCCACGAATTCGAGGCGGCCGGCTATATTGACGATGCCAAGTTTGCGCGCACGCTCACGGCGGCTCGCCGGCGTGATAAGAACGCTTCCCGGCGTGCCATCTCAGCGGAACTTCGCCGCAAAGGCGTAGACGCAAGCATTATCGAGGAAGTGCTTGCTGATATCGAACCGGAAGCGGAACTCGATTCGGCGGTGGAGCTTGCTCTCAAGAAGCTACGCAGCGCCTCAGGGAAACCGGAAACGCTCGCCCAACGTACCTACGCTATGCTGGCTCGGCGCGGCTTCACCGCCGAACAATGCGCCCAGGCGCTCCGTCAAGCCCGCGCGGTGCTCCTAGAAGAACGCGCTGCGGAGGAGTGCGTCGCTGAGGAGTGCGCCGCGGAAGAACTTGCCGCGGAGCAAACTGATGATGATCAATACGGTTACGCGGCAGATAAGGCGGTGGCCGGGTGATTATTGCAGTGGTGGGCCCCACCGCGAGCGGAAAAACATCCGTCTCGCTGGAGCTGGCGGAGCTTCTGGGCGGGTCGCAAAAAGTGGAGATCATCTCCGCCGATGCCATGCAGCTCTACCGCGGCTTAGATATTGGTACCGCCAAGCTTCCGGTTTCCCAGCGGCGCGGAATTCGCCACCATCAGATTGATGAGTTGGATATCGCGGAAGAAGCTTCGGTTGCGGCCTACCAGAAGCATGCCCGGCAGGATCTCGCTGCTATCACCACGGCGGGGAAAATTCCGCTGGTGGTGGGAGGTTCGGGGCTCTATGTATCTGCGCTTCTTGACGAATTGCAGTTCCCTGGAACTGATCCCGGGTTGCGTGCCGCGATTACGGAGGAAGCCCGCCGTGATTATCCCCGGCTCCTGCGGGAGCTAGAGGAACGCGATCCGCAGGCATACGCCACCATCGATACGCGTAATGAACGCCGCGTCATTCGCGCCCTGGAAGTTATTCGACTGACGGGAAAGCCCTATACCCCGAGTTTTCCGCGCCATACCTCCCACTACCAGGATGTGCATATCTTCGCGATTCGCCGGGAATTAGCCGATCTTCACGCCGCAATTAATGTGCGGGTTGATGAAATGATGCGGGAGGGGCTCCTGGAAGAAACCGCCGGCTTGCTACGCCTCGGCTTGCGGGAAGCCCCCACCGCATCACGTGCAACCGGCTACCCCCAAGCCATGGCCATCCTGGACGGCACTCTTGGCCTCGCTGAAGGAACCGAAGAGATCCGTGTCGCCACCCGAAAGCTCGCGCGCCGGCAACGCTCATGGTTCCGGGCCGATCCCCGCATCACCTGGCTGGAAGCAGGTACGGACACGCCAGCTCAGCTAGCCGCGCGCATCCTCACGAAACTCACTCGGTGAGTCCGAGGAACGGCGCGGCGGTTACCGAAGGAGCGCTTCCGTCAGTATCGAGTTAGCTCCCGTATCACTACCGGCGAACGTACAAGACCCGG
The DNA here is from genome assembly GCF_002860685.3 of Actinotignum timonense. GTDB lineage: Bacteria > Actinomycetota > Actinomycetes > Actinomycetales > Actinomycetaceae > Actinotignum > Actinotignum timonense. Next base: position 1,392,480 of record NZ_CP136960.1, read on the forward strand.
AATCCCTTAGAGGAACCGATCTTCTCGCACTGATACCCCTCGTTTACCAGCCAGGAAGCAAGGGAATCAGCACCCAGATTCTTCTGCACAACCAGATACGCTTCCCCGTCCTCACTCAGACGGCCCAACCACGTGGTGAGCAGCTCATGCAGGGCAGCTTTCCCGATACGGATAGGAGGATTCGACCACAGCAACCGAATCGACTTCTCGCCCAAACGTTCTAGAGCCTCATCCGGAGCCAACACCTCGCCTCGCAAGCCATTCGCTTCAAGATTGACGCGGGTCAGCTCGCGCGCCCGCTCATTCACATCCACCGCGATAATCTGAGGTGCCTCGGCGGCCAAAGCCAAGGTGATCGGCCCCCAGCCACACCCGAGATCCACCGCGATATCGCCCGGCTCCAGCTCCGGCTCGGGCACTTTTCGTAAGAGCACTGCGGTGCCTTTATCGAGGCCACCGCCGGAAAAGACGCCGTCGTCGACCGTAACGGAATAGTCCCGCCCGCGGATCGTTACCTCGAGGGTGCGCGCATTACTCGCGGTATCCGGATGCTCTGAAAAGTAGTGCGAAGTCATAACACCAGCTTAAAGGAGCGTGCAGCGGCGCGGAAACTGTCGCGCAAACTGTCGCGCAAACTCCCGCGAAAGATCCCGCGCACATACCCGAAGCACGCGCGCCACTTCCCGGTAGGAAACTCCGGCGCAACGTGAGAAAATAAAAGCGAATACAAAGGAGAACGTGGCCATTAGCAACGAAGTACATGAACACAAGCACCACGTCGGTGATGTCGATATCTCCACCCGCCGCGGCACGGTACTCCAAGCCGATACCGCCTGGCAGGCCAATACCGATAGCATCCACCGTGACCACACCGGCCTCCAGGAAGTAGAAGGCCTGGCGCGCGGTATCGAACGCGAACAAGGCATCGATGTTGAATACCGCCAAGTTCGCCTCGAAAGAGTCATCCTCGTGGGAGTCTTTTCTGAGAACCGCCCCCGCGCCGAAGAATCCCTGCGTGAGCTCGCCGCACTGGCGGATACCGCCGGCTCAACGGTACTGGCCGGAGTAATCCAGCGCCGCGCGTTACCCGACCGCGCCACCTACCTGGGCGCCGGCAAGGCACGCGAACTCGCCGCGATGGTCGAAGCCCAGGAAGCCGATACTGTCATTGTCGATACCGAGCTCGCGCCCTCCCAGCGGCGCGCCCTCGAAGATATCGTCAATGTCAAAGTGATCGACCGCACCGCGCTCATCCTCGATATTTTCGCGCGGCATGCCCAATCGAAAGAAGGCAAAGCCCAGGTCGAGCTCGCACAGCTCGAATATCTCCTCCCGCGCCTGCGCGGTTGGGGTGAATCGATGTCGCGGCAGGCCGGCGGGCAGGTGGCTGGTGGTGCCGGCATTGGATCGCGCGGCCCGGGTGAAACCCAGCTCGAATTGGATCGACGCCGCATCCGCCAACGCATGGCAAAACTCCGCCGCGATATCAAAAAGATGGCACCGGCCCGCTCCACTCGGCGTGCCGAACGGCGCCGTACCGGGATTCCCTCCGTGGTGGTGGTTGGCTACACCAACGCTGGGAAATCCTCGCTGCTCAACCGGCTCACCGGTGCGAATGTTCTGGTGGAAAACGCGCTTTTTGCCACTCTTGATCCGACGGTCCGCAAAGCCATCACCCCGGAAGGCCGCGAATTCACCCTCTCGGATACCGTGGGATTCGTGCGGAATCTGCCCACCCAGCTGGTGGAAGCTTTCCGCTCCACCCTCGAGGAAGTGGACGGGGCGGATGTCCTCCTCCACGTCGTGGATGCCTCCAATGCGGATCCGGTCGCGCAGGTCACCGCCGTGCACGAGGTGCTCGCCGATGTGCCCGGGGCCCGCGATATTCCGGAAATTATTGTGCTCTCCAAAGCCGATATTGCCGATCCGGTCGATCTAACCGCGCTGCGTTCCCGTTACCCGTCCGCTATCGCGGTGTCTTCCCACACCGGGGCGGGTATTGATGAACTCCTCGCGCGCATCGAAGAAGAACTGCCCCACCCGAATATTGAAATCGACGCGGTCATTCCCTTCGAGCGCGGCGATCTTGTTTCACGGATCCTGGAAGAAGGGGAACTCCTGGAAGAACTTGAGTATCTGCCCACCGGAACCCGCATCCACGCGCGGGTACGGGCAAATATTGCGGGTCAGATTGAGGCCCGCTGGGGTGCCCAAACAGACGTGCCCACCAGGATACGGGCATGAGGAAAGAACTAACCGAGATCCTCGAGCTGGTGGTCGCGGATCTCGGGGGAGCGGTCCGCGAGGGGCAGAATCGCATGGTCGAGGAGACCGCCACCGCGCTGGAGGACTCCTCCCACCTGCTGATTCAGGCCGGGACGGGCACCGGGAAATCTATCGGCTACCTGGTCCCGCTCATGGAATGGTCGGTGCGCACCGGCCAGCGCGCGGCTGTTTCCACCGCCACCCTCGCCTTGCAGCGCCAGATCGTGGGGCAGGACGCGCCGCGAGTGGCGCGGGCCGTCAGCGCCGTGACCGGCCACGAACCGCATATTGCCCTGCTCAAAGGCTGGAATAATTACGTATGTTTGCGTAAAGTCCACGGCGGCTACCCGGAGGATGATGCCCTAGTCAGCCGCGCCGAAGGGGAATACGGCGCCAGCGCAACCGGCGAAGAAGTGATGCGCTTGCGCGAATGGGCCGCGGAAACCGAGACCGGGGACCGTGATGATCTTGTTCCCGGTGTCTCGGAGCGTGCCTGGCGCCAAGTCTCCTTGAGTAAACCCGAATGTGTGGGCGTGAAGTGCCCGCTGCGCGAGGTGTGCTTCCCGGTGCGCGCCCGCACCGAGGCTGCCGAGGCAGATATCGTCATTACCAATCATGCGATGTTGGGCGTGCATAGCTCGGGCACCCCGGTGCTCCCGGACGTAGATGCTTTCGTTGTGGACGAAGCCCATGATCTGGCTGACCGGGTCACCAGCCAACTCACCTTCGCGCTCTCCCACGGCGAGATCACGGGATTGGCGCGCCTACTGCGCCGCGAAAAAATCTTGGCTGATGGGATCGAACGGGCCCGTAACGGCGTCGTCGATATTCTTGATGAGCTGGAGGAAGGTCGCCTCACTTCCCTTCCGGCGCCCCTGCAGGACGCTCTTATGTTGCTATTGCGTGAATTGCAGCTGGTGGAAAACGACGTCGCAGCTCTGCCCGGTAGTACCGAATCGGATGCCGCAACGAAAGCGGTGGTGCGCCACCGGCTTTCTACCTGCGTTGATATGGTGAGTGCGATGGTCAGTGACGAGGTGGCGAACGGCTCTCTCGTCGTGTGGGTATCCCGTGATCTGGAGGGGCGGTCGAGTTTGTGCGCGGCGCCTCTCGACGTGTCCGCGCCGCTGGCGGATACTCTTTTTGAGGCGCGCCCCGCGATTCTCACCTCCGCCACGCTCGCCATTGGCGGGCGTTTCGACCTGGCCGCTCGGCAGATTGGTTTTTCGTATCCGAGCCAGGGGCCGTGGCGGGGAATCGACGTCGGCTCTCCTTTTACCTACCACCAGCAGGGTATTCTCTATATTGCGCGCCACCTGCCCGTGCCGGGAAAGGACGGGTACGGGGAGGAAACGCTGCGCGAACTCGTGGAGTTGATTGAGGCTTCCCGGGGCGGGGCGCTGTGCCTTTTCACTTCCCGTAAGGCTGCGAATGAGGCCGCGGCTTTCGCTCGTGATCACCTTGACCTGCCGATTTTCCTGCAGGGCGAAGACCAGTTGCCCACGCTTGTGAGGGATTTCGCGGCGGATCCGCATGCCTCGCTTTTTGGCACGCTTTCGCTGTGGCAGGGCGTGGATGTGCCCGGCCTGACGTGCCGCCTGGTGACGATTGATCGGATTCCCTTCCCGCGCCCCAATGACGCATTGGTGCAGGCACGTTCGCGGCGAGCTAATGAGCGTGGATTTAACGGCTTCATGGATGTTTCTGCCGCGCATGCCGCTTTGCTGCTGGCGCAGGGGGCCGGGCGCCTGATCCGCAGCGAGGGTGATCGGGGCGTGGTGGCGATTCTGGATCCACGGCTTGTGACGGCGCGTTACGGCGGGTTCTTGCGTGCCTCCCTCCCACGTATGTGGGGTACGGCCGACGGTGCTGTGGTGCGTGCGGCCCTGGGCCGGCTCGCGGAACAGCTGGGGTAACGGGAAGTAGTACGACGACGCCGCCTCGCGCCGGCGCGCTGACCTGCCACAAGCGTGGGCTTGGCAATGGCTGGGCCCGGGGACTCAGCCCGGAGGCAGCTCCGGGCTAGGACTTAGCCGAAGCTGGCTGAACCAGAGGCTGCTTAGAGGGTGCGCAGCACCATAACGACGCGGCCGAGTACTTCGCTATCATCGGCGGGAATGGGAGAGTAGGCGGGGTTGCACGGAAGTAGCGTGACGTGGCCATCGCGGCGTTGGAGGACTTTGACCGTGGCTTCGCCATCGATCATGGCGGCAACAATTTCCCCGTTTTCCGCGGTGGGCTGGCGGCGCACCACCACCCAGTCCCCATCGCAGATTGCGGCATCAATCATTGATTCGCCCTGCACTTTTAGCGTGAAAAGCTCACCGGTTCCGGTCAATTGGCGCGGGAGCGGGAAAACATCTTCTATGAGTTCTTCGGCCAGAATCGGAGCCCCAGCCGCGATCTTCCCGACGACGGGAACATTGATCGCCTCGCTAATATCAACCGGAACATCGGATTCCAGGCTGCTCTGAGCGGGTTCACCCACCGGGAACAAGGTGCTTTCCCATGCTGAATCACCGCGAGAACTACGGGCATGGGCGAGCCCCGCTTCTGTGAGTTCAATCATGCGTGGCCGGCGCGGGTTACGTGAGATATAGCCCTTTTCTTCCAGTGCATCGAGCTGGTATTTCACCGAGGAAGGGGAGGACATGCCTACTTCCTCACCGATTTCCCGCACCGTTGGGGGGACGCGGTGGGTGACGATCCCGTTAATAACAACGTCCAGTATCTCTGCTTGGCGAGCTGTGAGCTGAGGACGATCCATATGCACTCCCGAGAGTTCGTGCCGATTTTTATGTCGTAAGGGCGGGTTTGAATAGTTCTATGAGGGCGAGGCCCGGAACGTTACCGAAGCGAACGGAATCGAACGAACGTTCTAGACAAACCCTCACTGTCGTACTAGTCTAACATACAGATGTTCGGCGAACGAATGTTCGAGGAGTGGAAAATGAGTGTCGCATACCAGGAGATTCCGCGGGAAACTAGCCGTGCTCACACCAGCCGGCGGCACCCGAAACTGCGGGTGGTGGGTGAGCACCCGGCTGCGCGCCAGGAGCTGCGCGGCGAAGAAATGCGCTGCGGGGAGGATCGTGGGGATGCCCGCCCAGGTGTCCTAGGGGATGCCCGCGGGGGAGCTTCAGTTACCGCGCTGCGGGTGGTGCAAGCTCGTCGGCGTTGGAATACGCCGGCCCTGGGTGCGGTGCGCCGTCCGGTGGCTTTTGCGCCGCAGTCGATTGCCCGGTCAGCTACTCAACGTGCAGAGCCAGCGGCGGTCCGTTCGCGTACCGCTCCAGCTTCGCTGGATGTCATTGTTCGCATGGGGGTGCGGGTGGCACTGACTATCGCTGTCACCCTCCTGCTGGCCAGCTTTGCCATGATCGTGGGTACCACTTTCCTGGAAACGGGAATGGCCACGGTAACGGTGCAAGGCGGAGATACTCTGGCCAGTATTGCTGCCAGCATCCCGGGTGTTCCGGATATTTCCACCGGGGTGGCGGATATTGTCAATCTCAACGGACTCGCTTCTCATGACCTGGTTCCTGGCCAGGTGCTGGAGATTCCAGGCTATTAGTCCCGAGCTACCGGCTGGGTGTAGGCAGCACGGCCGGTGCGGGTAGTACCACGGGTAGCACTAGTGGATCTGTCATAGTTACGCGGTTGGCGTATTATAGCTGAGACATTTAGAATGATTAATGTGCATTGCCCATTTTGTCGCAACCCTGATTCACGGGTGATTGATTCTCGTACCGCTGATGACGGTCTGTCCATTCGCCGTCGTCGTGAATGCCCGAACTGCCACCGGCGCTTCTCCACGCTGGAAACAGCCAGCCTCGTGGTTGTCAAACGCTCGGGTGCTACTGAACCCTTCTCGCGTCAGAAAATCATTAGCGGGGTGGGGAAAGCCTGTCAGGGGCGCCCGGTTACCGAAGATCAACTCGCGCTGCTCGGGGCCCAAGTGGAAGAAAAAGTCCGCTCCTCGGGAAGCTCGCAGATTGATGCGCATGATATTGGTCTTGCCATTCTCGAACCGCTCAAGGCTCTTGACCTGGTCGCGTACCTGCGTTTCGCCTCGGTCTACTCGAATTACGATTCCATTGACGACTTCGAGCGAGCCATCGCAGATCTACGCCAGGATCCGGATGTCCCAGTTGCATCCGAATCGCCGGATTTTTCGAAACCCCAATCCTGAGGGGCCCACCCGCGCAGAAGCAGCGTCAACTGGAGCTTCTCCCGGCCCTCATACACAACCTCGGTTCCAAGCGCGCAGAAGCAGCGTCAGCGCAGGGTACTACCGATAGCGCCGGGTGCTCCGGTGGCCGGGGCTATGCGGTTTCTTCGGGCTTGGCGCGGTCTTTCTGATCGGTCGCGTCGTCTCCAGTGGCACCCTTTTCTTCCGCTGCGGGTGTGACGGATCGTGTAGCGCCAGCAACCAGGTCGTGACCGGAACGCACCACCCACGTGGCAAAAGATTCCAGCGTGGCTCCCGCGGAGCGCACAAAAGCAGCAATCGTTTCGCCACTGGGGGCCGTTTTATCCACCCACTGGCGTACCACATCGCCACTTTCCGCCGCGGACTTCGTGACACTGGACGCCCAGCTTTGAATCTGATCAACAGTCAGGTTATATGTGGTCTCCAACCCGGCCAAGACCCGCTCGAAAGTCTCACGGGTCATATCGCTCACCGCAGTAGTAGCACTACCTGCAACCGCGCCGGCTTTCTTCACCCATACGCCGGCTTTCAGCTCGAAATTATCCAGCTGTTCGCGCACCGAGCGGCGCATCACTTTCCCCAATTGGGACGTGGGAAGCGCGTCAAAAAGAGCGATGGAGGAGGGCATCGCGTAATGGGCGAGCTTACCCTCCGCCCAGCGGCGCACCGCTGCCAGATCAACCGTTGATCCCGGCTCTAAAACAAGAGCCGCTACCACAGACTCGCCACGCTCCGCAGCGGGAATCCCCACAACGGCCACATCGCGCACCTCCGGCATCCCGCGCAGAACCTCTTCCACCTCGGAAGGGTAAATATTGAAGCCAGAAGAATTAATCATTTCCTTTGCGCGATCCGCCATAACAACGAAAGGCCCATCCCAGCGCCCCAGGTCACCGGTGCGCAGCCAATCCTCGAACATCGCCTGCGCCGTTTCCTCTGGCTCACCCAGGTAACCAGCGAAAACCTGCGGGCCGCGCACCAAAATCTCACCCACATCCACGGCGTCCTCCGCCAAATTATCGGGATTGGCGATACGTACCTCGGTGCCGGGGAAAGGAACGCCCAAAGTGGACGGGCGCCGATCCGGACTCATCGGAGACCCGGAAACCACCGGAGAAGATTCGGTCATCCCGTATCCCTCAATGAGGAAGCCCCCGGTGCGTTCCTCCCAGCGGCGCGCCACCTCATCCGGCAGCGCCATTGCGCCTGACACCCCGAAACGAATCGAGGACAGGTCAATAGTTTCGCCGGCGGCTTCCCGCTTCTCCACCTCGGCAAGGATACGAGAAAACATGGGAGTCACCCCGGGCAGCACCGTCATGGGCCGGCGCTTCTGAGCAGCCAAGAGAGACGGAATATCAAAATTCGGCAAGAAAATAGCGGTAGCCGCCAGATCCAGGGCGCACATCATCATGAGGGTGAAACCGAAGGCGTGGAAGAGGGGGAGTACCCCCGCGATTACCTCGTGATGATCAGCCTCAAAAGGCACCCAAGCAATAATCTGCTTACGGTTGGACACCAAATTCCGGTGGGTGAGCATAACTGCTTTCGGCTTGCCCGTTGTACCCCCGGTGAACATATAGACAGCGACGTCCTCCGCCTGCGGTTTACGGAACGTTGCAAGATCCATCGGGGCCGCCTTCCGCCACTCCCGATCAAAAGAAGCCACATGAGGGGGAACCTCCCCGCGCAAACGAGCGCGCTGGGTGCGGGCCTGGGCCACCGGAAGCTTGAGAAGCATCCGTGACGTGAGCGGCAAATCACGGGAAAGATCAACCGCGAAGTAGTGGCGCGGGTCGTCAGCGGCCGGTGCCATCGTGGTAATGGTTTTCTCCCACGCGATAACAACCCGTGCATCGACCATAGCGATCTGGCGGTGCAATTCGGGTTGCGGGGCCAACGGATTCATTTCCGCCACGGTTGCCCCCGTCAGGATCGCACCCCACAGGGCATACATATGTTGCGGGCAATTCGGCAAAGCTAGAGCAACGGTATCCCCGCGCTGCACCCCCAAATTACGCAGCAGCGTAGCAACCTTGCGGGCACGCTCAACAAGTTCGCGATAACTCGTCGTCGCACCGAGGAAATCCAAGGCCACCCGATGGGGGTACCGGTCAGCAGCGCGCAGGAGCGACTCTTCTAAAGTCTCCTCATCCACCGTGATATCGGAAGGCACCCACTCCGGGTAAATATCCAGCCAAGGTTTCACGGTCATTCCTACTCCTTCACCCACCCGAACGGCAGCCTCACAGCATTGACTAATCAATCATAGTGGTAACAATTGGGAGCTGCGGTCCATGTCCGGCGAACCGCAGCCTACGAACCCACGCGCGGCGAACCCCGGCCGGCGAACCTAAGCCCGCCAGCGCTCCACGGTACAGCTAGACTCCTGTATCCGCCGCGCTCGCGGTGAGTCCGGCCGGGAGCTCTCCTTCAGAAACCACGGAGAGCAGCTGGGTGGGGCGCGTCATCGCGACGTAAATATTGCCCGGCCCTTCGGCTAAAATCTCAGCCGGTTCCAGCAACACAACAGCGTCAAATTCCAAGCCCTTGGATTGGACCGCCGTGAGAACCTGGATACGCGCTGTGACATCGCGCCCCGTCACATCCACAGTCCATTCACCCAGCTCCGGGGCCGCGCCGATAGCCGCTGCCACCTGCGCGACCCGAGCTTCCGGCACAATAACCCCGAGGGTACCGGCTTGCCCGTAGCGGGCATCCAAGCGCTGGCACACCTGCGCCGTCGCCGCAATAGCGCCCGCCCCAAGAGTTCCCGGCGCGCAACGTTCAGCGATCTCCACGGCGCCGCCCTCGGTACGCGCCGCACGTACGGGGCGCACCTTCACCCCGGCCGCGCGCTGCACCGCACCGGCGGTATCTAAAATAACGGCCGGTGTTCGGTAGGAAACCGTGAGTTCTTCCACCCGCACCCGGTCAGCCAGGCGGCCCAGCAGTCCTTCCCAGCCGGCGCGCGGCGAACCATCGGGGCGCTGGTCCAGGTCACCGACCACCGTCATGGAACGCGAGGGATTGCGCCGAATGAGCATCTCCCACTGCATGGGGGAGAGCTCCTGAGCCTCATCAACCACCACGTGCCCGTAAGTCCAGGTGCGATCCGCGGCGGCCCGTTCGGCCAGCGAACTTCCGTCCCCGCGCCCGCCCATGCGTTCGGCCAGCAGCTCCGCGCTCACGATTCCGCCGCCCACGCCCAGGGCCTCCATCGTTTCGCCGGCGTAGCTAAGCCGATTGCGCTCGGCCGCATCGCGAGCCGCCCGCGCGCGGCGCTCCGCGTCGGTGGCAAAAGGCCCGAGAACCTCAGCGAATTCATCAATGAGGGCAATATCCGCGATAGTAATACCGTGGCCGGCCGGGCGCGCGAGCGCGGCCCGCTCGGCAGCGCTCAGCTCGGGGGCTACCTCGGCAAGGAGATGCGGCTTGGTGAGCAGGCGCTCGAGCAGCGCTACCGCGGAGGACGGCATCCAGCGCAAATTAATCTCCCGGCGCGCGTCAATACTCTCCGCCACGTCCGCAATAATCCACGGATTTTCCGAAAGCTCAACGTCCTGGCCTTCAGCCACCTGGCGGGCTAATACATCCACGAGGTATTTCGCGTAGGTATCGCGGGCCTCATTATGGCGCTTACCGGTGCGGCGGGCTCGCCGCTGCGCATTCTCCACATCCTGCGGGGTTAACCGCACCTCAACCCCGCTGATGCGCATGCGCACGGGGCGGCGTAGCGGGCGCTCCAGGAGGGTGCGCACCGCCCGCGGGGCAATGGTGCGCCACACCAGGCGCCCTTTGATCTCCGCGGCCGGGGCAGTGTCGACGGCGCTGACCGTCACGCCGGGCACCAGTCCGGCGATCGTCGTCGACACCACATCTGATTCGCCCAGCGAAGGCAACACCTGATCGATATAGCGCAAAAAGACCGGCGAGGGGCCCACAATGAGCACGCCGGAACGCGCCAGGCGCTCGCGGTGGGTGTAGAGAAGATAGGCCGCGCGGTGGAGGGCCACCGCAGTTTTCCCGGTGCCCGGCCCGCCCTGGACCACGAGCACATTATTGGAATCGGCGCGAATAATACGGTCCTGTTCGGCCTGAATCGTCGCGACGATATCGTTCATTTTCCCGTCGCGCGCCGCATTCATTGCCGCCATGAGGGCGCCCTCACCCGTCAAATTGAGGTCCGAGGAGGCCTGCGACGAATCAAGAAGCTCATCTTCCACGCCGGTCACGGTGCGCAGGCGCGTCTGAATATGGCGCCGGCGCCGTACCTTCCCCGGATGGGCCGCGGTGGCCCGATAAAACGGTTCGGATTGCGGGGCGCGCCAATCCAGAAGCAGGATATCCCCGGCCTCGTCCTTCAAGCCGATACGCCCGATGTGATCCGTTTCCCCCTCGCGGGTATCGAGCCGCCCAAGAACCAAACGGTTTTCCACGCGCCGCAATCGGGTGAGGTTATCTTCGTAATGGGTGGCGAAGGAATCGCGCTCGGTCATTTCACCGGCGCTTTCCTGACCGCTCTGACTGCGAACCGCGGCCAGGCGCTGGGCGTAAGCCTCGCGCTGGCGGTCAAGGGCACGGTACGCAGTGTCCACGAAAAGCTGTTCTTCCCGTATCGCGTCCTCGCGCGCACTGTGAGGATCGTTAACCACGAGCGGCTCCTCCTGATGACCGAAAATTATCGGGTGGCGTCCTGCAAAAAAGTAACAATCAATTATTACGGAAAACACCGGGGCGCGCTATAGTGCGGTGACGGGAACGACAGTGATCAGCCGGTGGCGAATACCGGAAACGTGTGTGCTTGCGTCTCGTTGTAGAGATTGCCGTTATGGAGGTACGACGGCGCCCAGGGTACTTGGTCAGGCCGGTAGTCTAGGCTGGAGGGGAAGCTAGCGAGCTGGAGAGGGAGGAGGATCACGGTGAACTATTTCGTTTACCCCTGCGAGGGGAAACATGAAGATTCCTGGGCGAACGGGGAGCGTTTCGAAAGCGTCGTCGTTCATCTCACCGATCCCATCAATGACATTGGTTCGGTTTCCGAACTTATTGCCTCCCAGCTCTACACCCTGGATCTCAGCCCGGTGGCCGATATTAATGTGGACGGGTTGGTCGATTACCGGGCGCAGCGCCCGCGGGTGCACTACCTCAACGGTGCGCTGGAAGATATTGCTATCCCCGCGCTCGGGCTCTTCCACGCCAAAGATATTGAAGGTACCTCTTTTTTGCTGCTGCTCGGTACCGAACCTGATTTTTGCTGGCAGGGTCTCAATTCGGAGCTCATGGCGGTATTCGCGCAACTGGGGGTGAAACGGCTCTACCGGGCCGGATCGGTTGCCGGTGCGCTGCCCCATACCCGCCAGCCGGATATGCTCATCCGCACGCGCAATGCCGATCCGGTGGCTCCCGCACTGGAAGCCGATGTGTGGTACCCGGCTTCTTTCTCTGATTTTTTGGAATACAGCCTCGGGCAAATGGGCGTGGCGACCTTCTCGGTGACGGTGCGGGTGCCCATGTATATTGCCGGGCACCATTACGCGGCCGGGGCGGCTAGCGCGCTGTCCATGCTCGCGAAAACGGCCGGGCTGAGCTTGCCCCTGGGAGATTTGGAAGCCAGCGCCGCCGAAGAATCGGAGCAGCTTGCCCAGCTCACCGAGCATAATGAGCAGCTTGCGGAGATCGTGGCGGCCTTGGAACACGAATATGATCGCGCGGAAGGGCATCCCGGGCTTATCCAGGCTCCGCAGCATACCCTTACCGTTCCTAGCGCTGATGAAATTGGGCGTGCTGCGGAAAGTTTCCTCGCCCGAGTGGATGCCTCGATGGTCAAGCGTAAGGAGCACGCGGATAACGAGCAGGCGCAGCTGACGGAGCGCCTGGAAAATATGCGGGCCGCCTGGCAGCACGCTAGCAATGGGCACCAGCCCGGCAGTGAGGCGCACACCGGAGGCGAGGCTCAAGCAGGAGCTGAGGCGCAGACTGAGGGTGAGACGCGCAGCGGAGCCGAGCGGGACGCCCACGGTGAGGATGGCGGGGAGCAGGCGCCGCAGCGCCCGCGCGGCCGGCACGCCGCGGATTAGGCATTCGCGGGCACGTAGCCGATATCGGCATCGCTCTCGAGGATGGCGCCGCGGGCCCGGCGCCGTAAATCCGCCCGCCCCACCATGCGCGCCGGGAGCGGGAGCCGGCGCACCAGCCTCTCGATCTGCGCGAAAGCAAATTCTCGCTGGGAGGCAGCCAGCACAATATTGCCGAAACGGCGCCCGCGTAGCACCGCCGGATCCATAATCGCCAGCACGTGCTCGAAATTCTCGAGGAGAGCCCGTGACTCATTCGCGAAGCGGGTCAGGCCGGTGGAGGCCACCGAGTTGAGGAGATACACGCCCTCCGGTTGCAAAACCTGGGCGACCCGCGCAGCGGCGTCGCCGGTACGTAAATGGGACGGGACGTCGCGGTCAGCGAAAGCATCCCGCACCACCACATCCCACCGTGCCGCCGTGGTATCCAAGGTGACGCGCGCATCCTGCACCCGGATGCGCAAACGCGGGGACGGGGGCAGATCGAACCATTCACGCACGTAGGTGGCGAGTTTGCCGTCAATTTCCGCCGCGAGCTGGCGCGAGCCGGGGCGGGCGGCATCCAGGGCGCGCGGGAAAGCACATCCGGCCGCACCCAGGTGGAGCACGCGCAGCGGCTCGCGCTTGGGGTACATGGCCTCGAGAATGCACCTAAACTGTTGCATATACTCGAATTCCAGATACGTGGGATCGTCAAGGTCCAGGGCGGAAGATTCCACCCCGTCCAGGTAGAGCGTCACGAGGGAGGGGCGATCCGAGCGCCGATCCAGTTCGGCGAGGGCATAATCAGTTCGCACGGGTTCTGTAGGCACACTCACAGTTCCAGCCTAATGGAGAGAGCGCCTTCGCGAGGGGAACTCAGAAAACGAAACCGCGCGCGAGAGTGCGCGAGCGTAGCGGAGCGAAGAGAAACTGGGCGCACGGAAACCGGGTGAACGACCCCGGGCGCGCGGACACCGCACCCGAGGAAATGGAGCGAGAGGGAACGGAGGGCTCATGTCACGCGCACCGCGATCACGCGCCGCCCGCCATTCCTGGGGCGATGACGATTCGGGAACACCCATCCTCCATATTGATATGGATGCCTTTTTCGTATCAGTAGAGCTTCTCGATCACCCGGAGCTGCGCGGGCGCCCCGTCGCGGTGGGTGGCCAGGAACGGGGCGTCGTGGCGGCGGCGTCCTACGAGGCGCGTGCCTTCGGGGTGAATTCCGCGATGCCGGTGGGGCAGGCGCGGCGGCGCTGCCCGAATCTCATTATGCTCACCCCGCGCCTGGGGCTTTACCGGGTTGTTTCGGAAAAAATCATGGCGATTTTGCGGGAGGTCACCCCGCTGGTGGAGCAGCTTTCCGTGGACGAAGCTTTTCTGGACGTCGGGGGAGCGCGCCGGCTTTTCGGCTCACCTGTGCATATCGGCCAGCAGCTGCGTGCCCGCATCCGCGCCGAGGTTGGGGTGCCGGCCTCCGTGGGGATCGCCGCCACCAAACACGTAGCCAAAATTGCCTCCGCGCACGCCAAACCGGATGGGCTTCTCCTCATTCCCGCCGCGGCCACCCTCGAATTTTTGCACGACTTACCCGCCGGAGCGCTTTGGGGCGTGGGCGGGCGCACCGAAGAACGGTTGCGTTTACACGGGATCGAAACGGTAGGCGACGTCGCAGCTGCCGGCCCGGACCAGCTCCGCCGCCTCCTCGGCACCGTTGCCGGGGATCACCTCTTCCAGCTGGCCAGCGGCGTCGACCCGCGCCCCGTCACCCCGAGCCGCGAGGAAAAATCCATCGGACGCGAAGAAACCTTTTTCGACCCCCTGGCTGACCGGGAGGAATTGCATCGTATTCTGCTTTTCCAGGCGCATGACACCGCCGCCCGGCTGCGTGCAAAAGGCCTGGTGGGGCGCACCGTCGCCATTAAGGTGCGCTTCCCGGATTTCACCACCATCACCCGCTCGGCAACACTGCCACAAGCCACTCAGGTTGCCGCCGAGATCTACGAACGCGCTCGCGAGCTTCTGGACGGGGTGGAGATGACCGCCGCCGGCTTGCGGCTCCTGGGCTTGCGCGTGGAGAACCTGAGCGAGCAAGGCGGCTACCAGCAGCTCGCTTTCGATGACGATCCGCGCCGCGGGGAAGCTGAGAGCGCCATGGATGCAGTGCGCTCGCGCTTCGGGGCCGGGGCGCTCGGCCCGGCAAGTCTCTTGCAGTCCCCGGGAACGGTGCGCGGCGGCGGGGCTGAACGTGCGGGAACGGGGCACAACGGCGGGGCTGAACGGACCGGCACGGAGCGTGACGGCGCGGCGCCGGGAAGCTCCGCTCCAGGCGGACGCACGGTGCGCGAGACCGGTGTATCGTGACACAACATATCGTGACGCTGGCGCGCCGCGCACGGTAGACTGGCAGCAGTACATTAACAAGGAGGCACAGTGGCCCTATCGGACTACGAGAAGAAGATGCTCGCGGAGCTGGAAGCGCAGCTCACCAACGAGGATCCCAGCTTCGCACGTAATATGAAGCCCGCTGCGCCGGAAGTGGAAGCCATCAGTCGGCAACTGTCCGTGCGCAATCTCGTACTGGGGATTCTCGGGCTGGTCGCGGGCATCGCCATTCTTATCGGCGGAATTTCCGCACCGAAGATGTGGTGGCTCGGTTTGCTCGGCGTCATTATTATGTTCGCCTCGGTGTGGTACGCGCTCGCGGGCGTGCACACAGAGAAAGTAGCGGTGCCTGCCGGAGGTGGCGGGGCGCCAACGTCGTCCGGGCCGGGCGGCGTATCGTCCTTTATGCGGCGCCAGCAAGAAATCTGGGAAAAGCGCCGCCGCGGCGAGCACTAGAATCTCTGTGGTTTCGGCCTAGCCGGCCGGTAACTCAAACTCAGCACCCATAACGGTGAGAGGATAGCGATCCTCTCACCGTTTTTCTTTTTCTTTTTAGGTACGACGGCGCCGCCGGGCAGGGGCGCGCCGGGCCATCCACGGTGCTCCACGAAGCGAGCCAACCGCCCCACGCACTCCAGGCGCCACTGTTCCTGCGCCCTACACCACGGATTACTCACCACTGATCACCCCACCACACTCCACCAGCGCTCCACTCGTTTTTCCGTGTTCTGGCGCGCTTTTCTAGGAATCACTAGCGCGACATACCCCCGCCGTGGCAAACTGGTGGAGGAAAGTGGAGTAAAGTGGAGGCAAGCGCCACGAGAGGGGGTGCGGTAGATGTTCCTCGGCACGTATGAGCCCAAATTGGACGACAAAGGCCGAATCATCCTGCCCGCCAAATTTCGTGACCAGCTCCAGGGCGGACTGGTGATGACGCGCGGTCAGGAACACTGCATCTACGTTTTCCCGCTCGCGGATTTTGTGGAATTGCAGCAAACCCTGGCTAAAGCCCCCTTGACGTCCAAAGAGGCGCGGTCGTACACCCGCGTGCTGCTCTCCGGCGCCGTGGATGACATCCCTGATAAGCAGGGGCGGATCACCATCCCGGCAATGCTGCGCAGCTACGCGAGTCTGGATCGCAACCTCGCGGTTATCGGCACGGGCAACCGGGTCGAAATCTGGGATAGCGCCGCGTGGGCGGCCTACCTGGAGGATCAAGAATCGGCTTTTGCCGATAGGGAGGAAGAGGTCATTCCCGGCCTCTTCTAGGAATCGCGTGATCGCGGTGGCGGTCTTTCGCGAGAGCTCTGAGGCACTTCCCCAGCTTCAGATCGCTCGCGGGGGATCACTATCGCGGGCGCCGCAATGAGAAGGGCACAGGATGGAGAGAGCACGCACCCCGGGCGCACCGCGCGCCGCTGGGAACGCGCTGCATGCCCCGGTGCTCGTGGACACCTGCATCGAGCTCCTCGCTCCCGCCTTCCAGGTTCCCGCTCCCGTCCTCATTGACTGCACCCTCGGGATGGGCGGGCACACCGAAGCCTTCCTCGAGCGTTTCGAGAACCTCACCGTTATCGGAATCGACCGCGACCCGGCCGCCATCGCCTTGGCGGGGGAGCGCCTGGCCCGTTTCGGTAAGCGGTTCCGCCCCGTCCAAACCACGTATGACGGCGTGGCCACGGCAGCGGGTAATCGCCCCGTGGATGGAATCCTTATGGATTTGGGAGTGTCCTCCCTGCAATTGGACGAAACCGAGCGCGGGTTCTCCTACGCCCATGATGCCCCGCTCGATATGCGTATGAACGCCCAGGTCGGGCGCACCGCCGCGGATATCCTCGCGAGCGCATCGGTGCGGGAGCTCACTCGGATTCTGCGCGAGTACGGGGAGGAAAAATTCGCCCACCGTATCGCCACCGCGATTGTGGAACGGCGCGCCAGTGCCCCGTTCACTCGTACCGGAGAACTGGTGGAGATCGTGCGCTCCTCGATTCCCGCCCCGGCGCGGCGCACCGGTGGGAATCCCGCCAAGCGCACCTTCCAGGCTCTGCGTATCGCGGTGAATGACGAACTCGGAACGCTCGAACGGGCCCTGCCGGCAGCCCTCGCCACGTTGCGGGTGGGTGGGCGCATCGTCGTCGAAGCGTACCAGTCCCTCGAGGACCGCTTGGTGAAACGGGCCTTCGCCGCCGGCGCCACCTCCCGAGCCCCCAGGGGCTTGCCCGTTGAACTTGAAGAACATAAACCCTGGCTGGAACTCCTCACCCGAGGAGCTATTCAAGCCGATGAAGAAGAAATCACCCGCAATTCTCGTTCCGCCTCCGTTCGCTTACGCGCGGCCGAGAAAATTCGCCCCGGAGGTCAGCTATGAGCGCACAGCCCCACGTTGTTGCAGCGCCGCGTACCCGTCCCGTCATCTCGGGGCGTCCCGAGCTGACGCTTATCCCCACTCCTGCGGCACACCGTGGCTTCCTCGGCACCGTGATCATCTGCCTAGCGCTCTTCTTCGGCGCGTTTGCCACAGTTTTCGCGCTTAATACGCGTATGGTAAGCACGGCGTACGAAATCCGCTCCGTCAAGCAGGAGCTGGCGGTCGCGCAATCGGTGGAGTCCACCCTCACGGATGAAGTGGTGGGGGCATCCACTCCGCAAGGCCTCAAGGAACGCGCGCAGGCCCTCGGCCTCGTCCCCGCCACGGACGTTCAGCACATGGACCTGGGGTCCGCTACAATTCTTGCTCCGATTCCGGGGGAGTGACACGAAGGACAAGCGCATGAAGGAACTAGCTCGCCGCTGGAAGGCCGCGCAGCCGCACGTACGGCGCGTGCGCACCATGGCGATTATCTTCTTCTTCGCGCTGGGGATCCTCGGGGTACGGCTCATAGACCTGCAATTTATTCGCGCCGATGCCCTGGCTGCCTCGGCGGATGCTTTCCGCACCCGTACCTACACCCTGCAGGCCAAACGGGGCGATATTGTGGACGCCAACGGGGCGGTTCTCGCCACCTCCGTGGAGCGCTATAACGTGGGCGTCAACCAGAATCTCATCGGCTCCTATCGGCACTACCAAACCGATGAGAACGGGGACTACGTCCTGGATGCCAATGACCAGCTCATCGTGGAGGGCACCGGGGCAGCGGAAGCAGCGAAAGTACTCGCGCCCCTGCTCGGCGTAGATCGGGCGGAACTGGGAGGCACCCTCCTGGGTGGTGAGAAGAAATCCACCTTTGTATACATCGCCCGGGATATTTCCCCCGAAAAATGGCGGGAAATCAACGCGCTGGGAATTCCGGGAATCGAACCCGAGCAGTTCATGAAACGCGAGTACCCCAACGGTTCGGTGGCCGGAAATGTGCTCGGTTATGTGGGGGAAACCGCGGATAATCCGGTGCCCACCGGCCAGGCGGGGATTGAGCGCACCTTCAATGACGCGCTTTCTGGCACCGATGGGCGCCTGACGGTGCAAACCGCCGGAGGCGGCGCCGTCGTACCGAATGGGAAAACCGAACGCGTGGATCCGGTCAATGGTGCGAGCGTGAAACTCACCATTGACCGTGATCTGCAAAACGCCCTCATGGAGTCTCTCGATGCTTCGGTGGATGCCAATGCCGCGGATTGGGGCGCCGCCGTTGTTATCGAAGTGGGGACGGGGCGGGTGCTTGCCCTGGCCGATTCCCACGCCCCCGATCCTTCGCGTCTCCAGGAAGCGAATCCGGATTCCTGGGGTTCGCGCGCCGTGCAGGCGCCGGTCGAGCCGGGCTCCTCCGGTAAGCTCCCCACCTTCACGGCGGCTATCGATACCGGCACCGTCACCCCGCTCACCCAGTTCACGGTGCCGGACACCATCACCATGCCTAATGGTGAAAGCATTTCCGATAACGACCCACATCCCACCCAGGGGATGACGGTGGCGGGGATTCTCGCCCAGTCCTATAACACCGGGCTCGTCCAGATCGGTGACACCGTGGACGATAACGTGCGCTATGACTATATGCGCAGCTACGGGCTGGGAAGCCCCACGGGGATAGAATTACCGGCCGAATCGAGCGGCATTCTGCGCCCGCCGGAGCAGTGGGGCCAGCGTGACCGCTACACCACTATGTTCGGGCAGGGCTGGGCGGCCACTACCGTGCAACTCGCGCAGATCGGGGCCACCATCGCCAACGGGGGAGTCTATATCCCGCTCCATGTTGTGGACTCCACCACCGACGCCAGCGGGCGCACCACTCCCACCGTTCCCGGGGAAAGCCACCGTGTCATGAGCGAGGAATCCTCGCGCACCATGATGAATATGATGCAGGCGGTTACCAATAACCAATCCACCGGATGGCGCGGGAAAGTCCCCGGCTACAACGTGGCCGGCAAAACCGGCACCGCCCAGGTTCCGGACGCCAACGGAAACCTCACCCGCCGCGTAGGTACCTTTATTGCGGCCATCCCGGCCGAAGATCCGCAGATCGCGGTGGCGATAGCGGTCTACGGCGGGGCCGGGGCCGGGTACGGTGGGGATACGGCGGTGCCCGTTTTCGCGAACTTCGCGCCCTTCGCGATGCGGCACCTGGGCGTCCCGCCCAGCACCGTCCCCCTCTTCAAATATCCGTGGTTCTCATCGGAGGTAGGCAACTAGTGAGTGACGAATTCCCTCTTCCGCAGGTGCGTCCGGTGGCGCTGCGCGAGCTTTCCGAGCTCCCCGAGGTGGATGGTGCCGGTTGCGAGGCCCCGCAGACCACCGTGACTTCCGTGACCGCCGATTCGCGCGCGGTGCATGAGGGGGCGCTTTTCGCCGCGCTGCCCGGCGCCCACGCTCACGGAGCGCGCTTTGCCCCCCAGGCGGCGCAACGGGGCGCACGCGCCATCCTCACCGACGCCGCCGGGGCTGCTCTGATCGCGCAGGCCGGGGTGGAGCTTCCGCTCCTCGTGGTGGAGGACCCGGCCGCGCACCTGGGTGCCATTGCGGCCCGAGTCTACGGGGAACCGGCCGAATGCTTGCGCAGTTTCGCGGTGACCGGCACCAATGGAAAAACGACGACGACGTACCTCCTGGACGGCCTGCTTACCGCGCTGGATCGTACCACCGGGCTGGTGGGAACCGTGGAAACAAAAATTGCGGACCTGTGCGCCCCGGCGCATTTGACCACGCCCATGCCCGCGGATCTGCAAGCACTGCTCGCCCTCCTGGTGGAACGGGGCGGGACGGATGTATCCATGGAAGTCTCCTCCCACGCGCTGGCGCAGCACCGTACCAGCCCCGTGGTCTTCAGCGTGGCTGGATTTACTAATCTCACCCGGGACCACCTCGATTACCACCGCACCATGGAGAACTACTACCAGGCCAAGCGCAGCCTTTTCACCCCGGAGTGCTCACGGCGGGCGGTTATTACCGTTGATGATGAGTGGGGTAGGCGCCTGGCTGGGGAAACCGAGGTGCCCACCGTGGCCCTCGCCGTGTTCTCTCAGCTTGGGGGGAGGAGTGGGTACCAGGTGCGCGATATCGAGCGCGGCCCCGTCACCTCCTTCACCCTGGCCCATAGCGACGGCTGGGAGATGACGGTGCGCACCGGCCTGCCCGGAGATTTCAATATCGCCAATACCGCGCTCGCCGTGGCCATGGTGCTGGAAAGCGGGGCGGACCGCGGTGCGGTTGGCGCCGTAGTAGGCGCCGGGCTCACACCGCAAGTCCCCGGTCGTATGGAAGTGGTGGGTAGCGCGCCGCGCGTCGTCGTTGATTTTGCGCATAATACCGCGGCGCTGCGCCTGGCGATCAATGCTCTGCGCCCCACCACCAGCGGTCAGCTCATCGTGGTGACCGGAAGCGCCGGGGAGCGCGATGTGGACAAGCGCCCCGAGATGGGCCGGGCGGTCGCCGAACTGGCCGACGTCGTTTACATCACGGACGACGATCCGCACGAAGAAGATCCCGCACCGATCCGCGCCGCACTCCTGGACGGGGCCCGCAGCGCGCACAGCCCCGCCCGCATCGTGGACATCGCTGATCGCGCCACCGCCATGCGCACTGCCATCCGGGAGGCGGCACCGCAGGATACCGTGCTGCTGGCCGGGCGCGGGCACGAAACTTATCAACCGGTGGCCGGGGGGCGTAACATTCCGCTGGACGACCGCGAGGTAGCGCGGGCGGCGCTCGCTGAGCGCGCTAGCTCCGTTGGCCGGGGTAGCCGTGCCGACAGTGCTGGCTGGACTGACCGCGCTGACCGGGGCGATTGTTCTGACCGTACTAACCGGATCGTCCTCGACAAAAACACGCAAGAAGAGAAAGACACGCAATGATTTCCATGTCCTCCGCGGAGGTTATCGCCGCCGTCGGCGGGACCGCGCTCGCACCGTTGTGCGATACCGAGGTCACCGCGGCGGTTATCGATACCCGCGCCATCACGCCCGGCGCGCTTTTTGCCGCCGTGAAAGGCGCGCGCGTGGACGCGAATACCCTGAGCGGCCAGGCGCGCGCGGCAGGGGCCAGCCTTATTCTCACCGAAGATGGCCAGGCCGCCCGTGCCGGCGGTGCCGAAGCTGAACGCATTATCGTGGTCGATGATATTCCCGCTGCGCTCGGACGCCTGGCCCGGCACAACCTTGAGCTGGCCCGCCACGTCAACCCCGACTTGCGGGTTATCGCGGTGACCGGCAGCGTTGGGAAAACCACCACCAAGGATCTTCTCGCCGCCATATGCCGGGAACGGGGGGATGTGGTTGCCCCACCCGGATCGCTCAATAACGAAATCGGCTTACCACTCACGGTGCTCCGTGTGGGCGCGAACACCGCCACCCTGGTGGCGGAAATGGGCGCCGACCATATTGGCAACCTCGCCTACCTCACCTCTATCGCGCCCCCGGATATCGCCGTGGTGCTGGTGGTGGCCCGCGCGCACCTGGGCGAATTTGGCGGCATTGAGAACGTGGCGCGCGCCAAGGCAGAACTCGTGGAAGGCCTGCGCGAGGACGGCATCGCCATCCTCAACGCCGATGATCCGCGAGTGGCGGCCATGGCCGGGCAGGTCGCGAGCGGCCGGGTACGCACCTTCGGGCGCGTGCATCCGGCGGACGTGACGGCAAGCGACATCACCCTCGGAAGCGACGGTCGGGCCAGTTTCACGCTCCATATGAACGACGGCGCAGCTAGCCCCGCGCCATCCGCGCCGTACACGTTGCCTGCGCCGTCCGCACCGTCGGAACTGTCTGCGCCGTCCGCCCCGTGCACCTCAAAGATCAACCTCGGACTCGTGGGAGAACACCAGGTCATGAACGCGCTCGCGGCGGCCACCGCCGCGGCCGCCGCCGGGGTCAGCCTGCCCGCCATCGTGGCGGGGCTATCCAGCGGGCCCGCCAGCGCCCACCGTATGGATGTATTCCGCCGCGGCTCCACCCTCATCATCGACGACTCCTACAATGCCAACCCGGATTCCATGCGCGCCGGCATTGCCGCGCTCGGACAGCTCGGGAGCGGGCTCAAAGCCGCAATTCTCGGCGATATGCTCGAACTCGGAGCTGCCTCGCGGGAAGAACACCTCGCTCTCCTCCCGGCCCTGGAAGCCGCCGGGGTGAGCCTCCTCATCGCGGTTGGCCCCCAGGTGGCGGCGCTCGCGGAGGCAGCCCGTGACGCCGGTATCACCGCCCGCGCGGTCGGCGCGTGGGAGGAAGCCGAGGCTGAGCTCTCCGATATGCTCAATGAGGATGGGGCACTCCTCATCAAAGGTTCGCACGGTTCGGGCGTGTGGCATATCGCCACGCGCCTCAAGGGGGAATAGTGCTCGCGCTTATTATCGCTTTTGCGGTCTCGCTTCTTGTCACCCTATTCGGGACCCCGCTTCTCATCCGTTTCCTCGTGCGTAAACAATTTGGCCAATTTATCCGCCAGGACGGCCCCACCTCGCATCTCGTCAAGCGCGGCACCCCTACTATGGGGGGCCTGGCTATCGTGGCAGCGGTTGTTATCGGTTACCTGGTGGGCAATATCGGAGCGGGGCGCAGCCCGGGAATGTCCGGAATTCTCCTCCTCGGTCTCATGATCGGCATGGCGGGCGTAGGCTTCGCCGATGATTTCACCAAAATTTCCCGCAAACAAAGCCTGGGGCTCACCCCCTGGGCGAAAATCGCGGGCCTGGGGATTGTCGGCGTCGCCTTCGCGGTGCTTTCCCTGATGTTCGCGGATGAAAACAACCGAACCCCGGCATCCATGCGCATTTCCCACGTGCGCGATACCGGCCTGAGTCTCGCCTTCGCCGGTACCGCCGTCGGCATTATCCTCTTCATTATCTGGGCGAATTTCCTTATCACCGCCTGGTCCAATGCCGTCAATCTCACCGATGGCCTGGACGGCCTATCCACCGGTGCCTCCATCATCGCTTTCGGGGTCTACACCCTCATCACCATGTGGCAAAGCAACCACCCCTGCTACGGGCTCGTGGACGCCGCCCCCGGGTGCTACCCCATCCGCGACCCGCGCGATCTCAATATCATCGCGGTGGCCCTCGTCGGAGCGCTTATCGGATTCCTCTGGTGGAACACTTCGCCGGCCCAAATCTTCATGGGGGATACCGGCTCCCTCGCCCTGGGCGGCGTCTTCGCGGGAATGTCCATCTACACCCACACCGAATTCCTCGCCGTGCTCATTGGTGGGCTCTACCTGCTAGAAGTCATCTCCGACGTAGTCCAAGTGGGCGTCTTCAAAATGACACGAAAACGGGTATTCCGCATGGCACCCATCCACCACCATTTCGAACTCAAAGGGTGGAACGAAGTCACGGTTGTGGTGCGCTTCTGGGTGATCCAAGCCCTGTGCGGCTTTATCGCCCTGGGTATTTTTTACGCTGAGTGGTTGATGCAAAGATGAGTGAGTGGCAACATCCGGGCGCGGCGGAATTGGCAGGGCGCCGTATCGCCGTCGTCGGTTTAGGGAAATCAGGGCGGGCCTGCGCGCGGGCACTGACCGAGCTCACCGAGGCGCGTGTGAGCGTATGGGACGCCGATATTACTAAGCTCGGGGCGGTCACCGCGCTCCCCGTGGATACCGGCGGGAGCGACCCGACCCCGGCCGAACTGGCGCGCAAAGTGCTGGCGTGGCGGCCCGACGTCATTATCCCCGCCCCCGCCATACCCGAAATCGGCCCGCTTTTTACTACGGCTGCCGACCACGGCATCGAATTGTGGTCCGAAATTGAACTAGCCTGGCGCCTGCGCACCCACGACGGTGCGGGGCACGCCGCCCCGTGGCTCGCCGTCACCGGTACCAATGGCAAAACCACCACGGTAACTATGGCGGCCCATATTTTGCGCGCCGCGCACCTTGGGGCCGAACCCATTGGGAACGTCGGCAATCCCGCCGTCACCGCCGTGAGCGCCACCGGCCCGGATGCCCCGCGTGCCTTCGCACTGGAGCTTTCTTCCTTCCAGCTGCGCACCACCCACACCATGGAGCCGGCCGCCAGTATCTGCCTCAATATCGCCGACGACCACCTCGAATGGCACGGCAACCGCGCCGCCTACGCCGCCGCGAAAGCCCGTATTTACGAACATGTGCGCACCGCCGCGGTCTACCCGGTGGGCGATAGTACCGTCCAGAGCATGGTCGATAGCGCGGACGTGCGCGAAGGTGCGCGCGCCATTGGCATCACCACCGGTATTCCCGCCGTCGGGCAGATCGGTATCGTGGATGGCCTTATTGTGGACCGTGCCTACGGAAAGCAACGGTGGACTAGCGCCGTGGAGATCGCTTCGTTGAACGACGTCGCCCAGCTGGCTCCCACCACTGCGGCGCTGCCGCGCCACCTCATCTGGGACGCCCTGGCCGCCGTGGCCCTCACCCGGGCCATTGATATTCCCGCGGAGGTGGTGCGCGCCGGGCTCCAGCATATGCGCCCGGGCCACCACCGCATTGAGACGGTGAGCGAACGCGCCGGGGTGCGCTACGTGGACGATTCCAAAGCCACCAATGCCCACGCCGCCCTCGCCTCCGTCTCCGCGCTGGCGGAGGGTACCTGCGTGTGGATTGTGGGTGGGCAACCCAAGGGTGCCCGCTTTGAATCCCTCGTGGCACAGGTGCGGGACAGGCTGCGCGCCGTCGTTGTTATTGGCGTGAATCAAGAACCTTGGCACGCGGCCCTGGACGGCGCTAACCTCCCCGTCACGTATATCGATCCGGCGGCCTCCGAACCTATGGCGCGCGCGGTGCTGGCTGCCTCGCGCTACGCACAGACGGGGGATACCGTCATGCTGGCTCCCGCCAGTGCCTCCATGGACCAATTCACCTCCTACGCGGATCGCGGTGATCGTTTCGCCGCCGCGGTGCGCGCCCTGCCCGCACCGTCGGAAGGCAGTGCTGTAACGGGGGACGGTGCCCCGGCAACGGGCAGCACTTCGGCGGGGGACGGTGCCCCGACGGAGGAGACGGTGCAGGATAACGGTGCAGCGGATAGCGCCACGGAGGCGCGTCATGCGTGAGCGAACTGAGAAGCCGCAGGCACCGAGCGTCCCGGAGGAACGCGTACGCAACGTCATGCACCGTTCCATCCTCCTCCTCGTGGTGGCCACCGCGATTCTCACTCTCCTCGGGCTCCTCATGGTGTTTTCCGCCATCACCCCCGGGGCGGTACGCGCCGAATACGAAGACGGCCCCAACCTGTTCCGCTCCGCTTACCTCCAGATGGCCTACGCCGCCATCGGCACCGTTTTGGCGGTGATCTGCGCGCGTATTCCCCTCGCTGTTTTCCAGCGCTTGTGGGGCCTGGCCCTCGGCTTCGGGATCCTTTTGCAGCTCCTCGTGCTCACCCCGCTGGGTGCCTCCGTTGCCGGTAACCGCAACTGGATTGCCTTCGGCCCCATCCGGCTCCAGCCCTCCGAATTCCTCAAACTCGCCATGGTGGTGGCCCTGGCCGCGGTGCTCGGGCGCATGGTGCAAGGGGCTCACTTCCAGCTCTCCGATTGGAGCGGCCCCATTGGCATCACCGGCGCGTCCATCGGTGCGGTGCTCGTGGGTGGCGATATGGGAACAGCCCTCATCTTCCTCCTCATCGGCGTGGGAATGTTCTGGATGGCCGGCTTCCCGGGGCGCTATTTCCTTATCAGCGGGGCGCTGGGCTTCTTCCTCGTCGTCGTGCTTATTTTTTCCAGCCGGTCGCGCATCACCCGTATCCAAGACTTCTTCCAAAATCTCTTCACGCTTCCCACCGGGCAAACACCCTCTCAGGCTGATTACGCGCTCTGGGCTTTCGGCTCCGGGGGGCCGGGCGGCTCCGGCCTGGGCACCGGAATTGAAAAATGGCCCGGGAACCTCGCCGAAGCACATACCGACTTCATCTTCGCGGTGGTGGGAGAAGAACTCGGTTTCTTCGGATGTGCCGTCGTCATCGTGCTGCTCGGCACCATCGGCTACGCCCTTCTCACTATTTGCATGTACCACCCGCACCGTTTCGGCCGTTTCGTGGCCGGGGGAGCCACCCTGTGGCTATGCGGACAGGCTGTGGCAAATATGTTCGTTGTTACCGGCCTGCTGCCCGTTTTCGGAGTGCCGCTGCCCTTTATGAGCCAGGGCGGCTCCTCCGTGATCTCCTGCCTCATGGCGGTGGGAGTTTGCGTGGCGGCAGCTCTGGCGGTTCCGGGCGTGAAAGAATCATTCCGGCGCTCCAGCTCACTCGCGGGCCGGGTGCGCGCAGTTATCAGGAGGACTTCGTGACACTAGTGCTCGCCGGCGGGGGAACCGCCGGGCACGTCAATCCGCTACTGGCCACCGCCCACGAACTCGCCGGGCGTGGGCACCGTATCCTCGTGGTCGGCACCGCTACCGGTATGGAAAAGGACCTCGTTCCCGCCAGCGGCTTCGATTTCGCCACCGTGGAACGCGCACCGTTCCCGCGCCGTCCCGATAAGGACGCACTACGTTTCCCCGTGGCTTTCCCGCGAGCGGTGCGCCAAGCCCGCCGTATCCTCGCCGCGGCCGGAGCTGAGCTGGCTGTTGGTTTCGGAGGTTTCGCCTCCACTCCCGTCTACGCCGCGGCGCGCCGGGTCGGCATCCCGGTAGTGGTGCACGAACAAAACGCGCTACCGGGCCTGGCCAACAAACTCGGGGCACGGGGCGCGGCCGCCGTCGCCCTCACCTTCCCCTCCACACCGCTGCGTGCCACGCGCGGTATCACCCGCACCGTCGGCCTGCCGCTACGCCCCGCCATCGCAGCCCTGGCCAGTGCCGATAGGGCGCAAGCACGCACCGCCGCCGCGGCGCGCCTCGGCCTGGATCCGGGGTTACCCACCCTCGTGGTCACCGGGGGTTCCCTGGGCGCCGCCCACCTCAATGACGTGATGACCGCCGCTGCATCCCGCTGCGCCGCCGCCGGCGTGCAGATACTCCACCTCACCGGGCGGGGTAAAGCGGCCGTGGCTCAGCGCACCGCCGCCACCATCCCCAGCTACCACGTGCTCGAATACCTGGAAGAAATGGAACTCGCCTACGCGGTGGCCGATACCGTGGTGTGCCGCGCCGGGGCCGGCACCGTCGCGGAAGTTTCCGCCTTGGGTATCCCCGCCGTCTTCGTTCCGCTCCCCATCGGTAACGGGGAACAGGCGCGCAACGCCGCGGATGTCGTAGCTGCCGGCGGGGCGCTGCTCATTCCCAATGCCCAGTTCACTGCCGATTCGGTGAGCACCGTGCTGGACATCGTCACTGATGCATCCACCCGCACCCGCATGGCCCAGGCCTCGCGCGCCATCTGCCCGGCCGACGGCGCAGCCCGGCTCGCCGATCTTATCGAGGAGGTTCTCAGGTGACCCATATCCATCTCATCGGCATCGGCGGGGCAGGCATGAGTGTGATCGCCGATCTGCTCCACGCTGAAGGCTGGACCGTGACCGGCTCCGATGCCCGCGCCTCGGCCACCACGGAGCGCCTGGCGGATTCCGGCATCACCCTGTGGATCGGAACGGAACCGGAGCGCCTTAGCGCCGACACTCTCGTGGCGGTCTCTTCCGCCATCCGGGAAGATAACCCCGAGCTCGCGCGGGCCCGCCAGCTCGGTGCCTGCGTCATCCACCG
This sequence comes from Actinotignum timonense, assembly GCF_002860685.3. Lineage (GTDB taxonomy): Bacteria > Actinomycetota > Actinomycetes > Actinomycetales > Actinomycetaceae > Actinotignum > Actinotignum timonense. Next base: position 1,420,438 of record NZ_CP136960.1, read on the forward strand.
CTCCCAAGCCCTCGCCCTCGCGAGCGGGGATCGCGATTTTGTGGCGGTGGCCGGCGCGCACGGGAAAACCACTACGTCGGCGATGCTGGCGGTGGCACTGGAGGAAGCCGGTCAGGCACCGTCCTGGGCGATTGGCGGGAGCGTGCGCGGGCACGGTTCTGGAGGGCACCTGGGCACCGGGAAGGTCCTCGTTGCCGAAGCCGACGAATCCGATGCTTCCTTCCTCAACTACCGGCCCCGTATCGCCTTGGTCACCAACGTCGAACCCGATCACCTCGACCATTACGGCAGCCGGGAAGCTTTCGAAGAGGCCTTCGCGGAATTCGCGCGTTGCATCGTCCCCGGTGGGCTCCTCATTGTTTGCGGCGACGACGCCGGTGCGGCCCGCCTGGGTGCTCAAGCGGTAAGCGAAGGTATCCGGGTGGTCAGCTACGGGCGTGGCGCCGCGCTCCCCGGCGTGGAAGCTCACGTGGCCCTCGAGGACGGGGCGTTACGGTGCGGGGAAAGCTGCGCGCCGCTCTCCCTCCAGGTTCCCGGATCCCATAACGAACTCAACGCGGCCGGAGCGGCCGCCGCCGGTATAGAGCTGGGCGTGAGCCTGGCGGATATGGCCCGCGGGCTGGCGGCTTTTACCGGAACGGGGCGGCGTTTTGAGCTGCGCGGCGAGGCTGGGGGAGTGCGCCTCTTTGATGACTACGCCCACCATCCCACCGAAGTGGAAGCCACCTTACGCGCTGCCCGCGCTGAGGCCGGGCAGGGCAGCGTACGAGTTCTCTTCCAACCGCACCTGTATTCACGCACCCGCAATTTCGCGGATCGTTTCGCCACCGCTCTCGAACTGGCCGATACCGCCATTGTTACCGCCGTGTACGGGGCCCGCGAAACGCCTTTCGACGGCATCGAGGGCGATATGATCACTTCCCGCATGGGAGGCGCCGGGCATTTTATTGCCGATAAACACGAGGCCGCGCGGGCGCTCGCAGCGAGCGCGAAGCCGGGGGATCTGCTCCTCACCATGGGGGCTGGCGACGTGACCGCACTAGGCTCCGAAATCCTGGCGGCACTGGGGGAGGGGACGGCGCGGTGAAAGAACCATCCCGACGCCGCTCCGCGCGCGATATTAATCCGCACACGGAGATCACTTACGTTCCCACCGCCGCCACCGCCCCGGTGGTGTACGACGACGGCGACGCCCCGCTAGCCGACCTAGGGAGTACCACCACGGTATCCCTGGACGAGCGCCTCGAGGAAAAAGCTTCCGAGAAACGCCGGGTACGCTGGCGGCGCCTCGGGGTGGTTGGTGCGGTACTCGCCGCGCTTGCCGCCCTGGCCTGGGTGATTTTCTTTAGCCCGCTGCTGGCCTTGCGGGCCAGCGATATTACCGTCTCGGGTATCCCCGCGAACGCGGCGGTGACGGCGGAAGACGTCACCGCCGCCCTCGCCGAACGCTCGGGAATCCCGCTCCCACGCCTGGATACCGAAGCGCTCGCCACTGACCTGAGCGCCCAATTCCCACCCATTAAAGAAGCGCAGCTGCGCCGCAGCTACCTCCACGGACTCGAGGTCACCCTCACCGTGCGTGAACCGGTGGCCTGCCTGGTGGGCAAAGGAGCATGTTCCGCCATGGATCGGGACGGCGTGAGCTTCCCGGTTCTCCCCGAGGTGGAAGCCAGCCTCCCGCGTGTGAGCCTGAGTCCCGGGCCGGCCACTCGCTCCGAGGATGGTAGTGACGGCCCTGGTATCCGCATCGCCCTTGATGTGCTGGCCAGCCTCAAGGATGATGTGCGGGCTCAGGTAGCCGGGGTATCGGTGAGCGATAGCGGGCGGGTCGGACTCGATCTCAACTCCGGGCAGAAAGTGATCTGGGGGGATGCTCAGCGCTCCGATCTGAAAGCGGCAGCACTGGCCACCGTGATTAGCGTTCCTGGCCAGGTGTACGACGTGTCAGAGCCCACCGCCGTCGTCGTTCATTAATCCTGAACCACTCGGCTACCGCACCGTTCCACGGCGCCATCGCACCGTTCCATACGAATCGCGCACCGTTCCAGGCTATTCCCGCACCGTAGTGCCCCACTGCAGTATCGTTCCACCCGATTTCGACCCAGCAGAGCAAACCACTTCGCAACACACCAGCGCGGAGAATTGCACCGTTGTCATTCACCTACTATCTTTTCCGCGAAGTCAGGAACGAAAAACCTCAAGTTTTACTTGAGGTTCGGGAGGAAAACTCATGGCCGTAGTCAATAACGCCGCCAATATCAAAGTCATCGGGGTCGGCGGGGGCGGTGTCAACGCTGTTGACCGCATGATTCAAGACGGACTTGCCGGTGTGGAATTTATTGCCGTTAACACCGACGGGCAGTCCCTGGTGAAATCCGAAGCGGAAACCAAACTCGATATTGGTCGCGAGGTTTCTAAGGGCCTGGGAGCGGGTGCGGATCCTTCGGTGGGTAAGCGCGCCGCGGAAGAAAACGTGGAAGTTATCCAAAGCGCCCTCGAAGGCGCGGATATGGTGTTCGTCACTGCTGGTGAAGGCGGAGGGACCGGCACCGGTGCCGCCCCCGTGGTTGCCAAGGTGGCTCGGGATTTGGGAGCGCTGACTGTCGGCGTCGTGACCCGTCCCTTTGAATTTGAAGGTGCCCAGCGTGCCAATAACGCCTCCATGGGTATCGCGGAACTGCGCCAAGCGGTGGATACCCTCATTGTTATCCCCAATGATCGCCTGCTGGAGATCGCCGAGGAAGATCTCACCATTATTGAGGCCTACCACCTCGCCGATGAGGTGCTGCGCTCGGGCGTCAAGGGAATTTCGGATCTTATTACCATTCCAGGTCTGGTTAACCTCGACTTCGCGGACGTCAAGGCCATTATGAAGGACGCGGGCACCGCCCTCATGGGTATTGGTTCGGCCTCCGGGGAAGATCGGGCGGTGCGCGCTACCGAGAGCGCCATTTCCTCCCCGTTGCTGGAAGCCTCCATCGACGGTGCACACGGCGTACTTATTTCCTTCCTGGCCGGTGCGGACTTTGGTATGAAGGAGCTTGCCTCCGCCTCCAAGATGGTCAAGGAAGCGGTGGATCCGAACGCGAATATTATCGTTGGCCAGATTATCGATGAATCCCTTGGCGACGAGGTGCGCGTAACGGTGATTGCCGCGGGCTTCGATGAGGCACGTGACCACCTTTTGCAGATGGATGGCGTGCCCGCCGGGCACGATGCCGTGGAGCCTATTGAGGACCTCGCCCCGGTGGAACCCGAACCGGAAGTCGAAGCCGTGGCGAGCCCGGCCCACCCGGTGGCCAGCCCCGCCTATACGCCGGCCCAGCCCGAAGCGCAGCCGGCTGCGCAGCGCCCGGGAACTCACCGCGCCATCCCGCCGCGGGTGGAAGAACCCCAGCGCTCCGATCTGGATATCCCCTCCTTCCTCTTCGAGGAAAACTAAGGGAAACTGCGGAAAACTGCGGGAAACCGCGGGAAACCGCGGGAAACCGCGGGAAACCCCAGAAAAGCTCGAAAACTCAGGGAAACATAGGGCATAGGAAACTCAGGCATCAATGACTCGTAGCGCGCTGGTGGAGTGGGTGGCGGATATCTCCGTGCCCGGTGGCCGCATCCGGGCGGGATTCACATCCCGCGCCGGTGGGGTATCCCGCGCTCCTTTTGCGGGCCTCAATGTGGCCCACCACGTCGGGGATGACCCCGCCACCGTGGAGCACAACCGAGCTCTGCTCGCAGAGCAGATCGGGCAGCGCCCCGTCTATATGGACCAGGTGCACGGGGACCACCTTGAAGATGCCGGCGTTCTGACTTCCGCCGGCACCTTCGTGGCCCCCGGCACCGACGGCCTCCTCATTGACATCCCGCTTAGCTCGGGCACCGCACCGGTACCGAGGGGTGCTGCCGCGGTGGTCATGGTGGCCGATTGTCTCCCGCTGCTCCTGGTGGCGCAGGATCGCCCCGCCGGGGCCGCCGTCCACGTGGGCCGGCGCGGTTTGGAGGCCGGTATCGGGCCGGCCGCGGCGCGCGCTCTCGGGCCGGAGCACCTCATCGCCTACCTTGGTCCGTCCATCTGCGGGCGTTGCTACGAAGTGCCCGAGGAGCTCCGTGCCAGCGTCGCGGCGCGCATCCCCGAGGCTGCCGGGCGCACCGCCTGGGGCACGCCCTCCCTCGATATTGCGGCCGGGCTCACCGCCCAGCTGCGCGCCGTCGGTGTGTCTGAGATCCACGTCAGTCCTCGGTGCACCCGCGAAGATCCAGATTTTTATTCTTACCGACGTGCATCGCGCACCGGCCGCTTCGCCGGCGTGCTCGCGGTGGACTGCGATACCCCCGCGGCGCGCCGTGCTGACAAGGCCGGGCGCGTCGCCTAACGTAAAACGAGAACAGCGAGAAGGGTTGGCTGCTATGGGAATGCTCCAGCGTTTTGTCTCCAAGGCAACGCTTAACGACGACGAGTACCTGGATTACCAGGACGATGCCGATTACTACGAAGATGATTACGAGGCCGAAGCGGAAAGCCCCGTCAGCGAAATTCACGCTGTGGAGCAGCCGGTAGATATCGCCCGCATCATCACCGCTAAGCCGCGTTCCTTCACCGAGGTGCGGGGCTTCGCCGAACAATTCCGCGACGGCCTGCCCGTCATTATCAACCTGGCGGAAGCCGACGACGTTGCACGCAATCGCATTGTCGATTTCGCCACCGGGATCTGCTTCGGGCTACACGGGGATCTCAATAAGATTTCCGCGGACGTGCTGCTCATGACCCCGCGCACCGTCCGCATGGAAAACCAGCGCCCGGAGTCGCGTGATTCGTTCTAATGGCAGTATTTGGAATCATTCTTTCCACCCTCATCAGCATCTATCTTCTGGTGCTGCTCGCGCGGGTGATTATTGATCTGGTGACCATTGCGGCGCGTGATTGGCGCCCCAGTGGCGCCCTTCTCGTTATCGTTAATATCGTCTACGCACTTACGGACCCGATTCTCAATCTGGTGCGCAAAATCATCCCGCCCCTGCGGCTGGGAGGCATCGCGATTGACATCGGTTTCATCGTTGTTTTTATCGTGCTTCAAATCCTCAATGGGATAATTTTACGTATCTTTGTCTCGTAGTTCGCCCAGATGAGGTAGGCTTTATCCGAGAGCCGTGTGCTCATAACACAGCCACGTGCTCTTAACACAGTTTCGTTACACTACTTGAGGTGAGAAATGGCAATGCTCACGGCACAGGATGTCATGGATGTCCGCTTTAAGCGCCCGGAAACCGCGGAGACCGGTTACGACGAGGTACAGGTCGATGAATTCCTTGACGCGATCTACGAAACCATCGTCGATTTGTCGAAGCAGCTCCAGGAAGCGGAGAATCGCGCCACCGTCGCCGAAGCGCGCGTGACCGAACTCCAGAACGGTTCGGGTGAAGAACCCGCAGCGCCGGACCAGGCCACAACCACCGCGTCCTTCGCTCAGCCCACCGGCACCGTTGGGGAACAGGCCGCCGCCGTGCTTCAGATGGCGCAGCAGACCTACGAAGAACTCGTGGCCCGCGGTGAAACCGAGAAGGCTCAGAAGATCCAGGATGCGGAAACCCGCAGTGCCAAGATCATCGAGGATGCCGAAGCTCAGTCCAACCGCACCCTGGCCCAGCTGGAGCAGGAACGCGGCCTGGTGGAGCGCAAGATCTCCGAGCTGCGTGACTTCGAGCGTGATTACCGCACGCGCCTGCACAGCTACCTGGAGACGCTGCTCGCCAACGTCGATTCTGGCGCGCAGGAACCCGAAGCTCGTAACTAGTGCGTATGGTGAGGCGAAGCACCTCGTGGTTCCTCATCCTCGTGGGGGCGCTGGCCGTGGTGGCCATCGACCAACTCACGAAGCAGTGGGCCATCGCTAACCTCAGCCAAACGGAGCGCATCGCCATTGTGGGGGATGCCCTCGGGCTGCACCTGGTCTTCAACCCGGGTGCAGCATTCTCACTGGGGGCAAATTCCACCCGCGTCATTACCGCCATCGCGCTTGTCGTGGTGCTCGCGGTTTTCCCCGTCCTCGCGGCACGGGTACGCCACCGCTGGATCGGCGTGGGCCTGGCCCTCATGTGGGGCGGCGCGGCCGGCAACCTCATCGACCGGATCTTCTTCGAGCCGGGTGGTTTCGCCGGGCACGTGGTCGATTTCATCGCATACTTCGACTGGTTCGTGGGAAACGTGGCCGATATTGCGCTGGTGGCCGGGGCCGTGATCATGATCGCTGTCGCGTTCTTTATGAACGACGGCGCAGCTCGAGCCAGCGCGGACTCTGGCTCTGTATCCGCATCAGCCTCCATGCCCGCACCCAGAAAGCCGGAGCGAGGCGAGTAGCATGTGGCGGACCTACCCGGTCACGGAAGAATTTAACGAAGCTCGTATCGACGCGGCGATCGCACGCCTGACCGGCCTCTCGCGCGCGGAAGTGCAACGCCTTATCGATGCCGGGGATGTTCTTCTGGACGGCAACCCGGTAGCGAAATCCCTTCGGCTGCGCGCGCCGAGCATCCTGGAAATCAATATTCCTACCCCGCGCACCGTTGCCCCGCGCGGGGGAGATGTCACCATCCCCATCCTCTACGAAGATGCCGATCTGGTGGTGGTGGATAAACCGGCCGGCCTGGCGGCCCATCCGTCCCTCAATTTCACCGGCCCGGACGTGTTGGGCGCCCTCATGAACGCCGGGGTGCAGCTCTCTGCCTACGGACCGGCCGAACGCAAGGGTATTGTGCACCGCCTAGACGTGGGCACCTCAGGGTGCATGGTGGTGGCGAAATCAGAACGCGCCTATGTGCTGCTCAAGGATGAGTTCCGCAACCGCGTTCCCGAAAAGATCTATCACGCCCTCGTGCAGGGGCATCCCGACCCGCTCTCCGGCACCGTGGACGCCCCCATCGGGCGCGATCCGCGCCATCAGTGGAAAATGGGGGTGCGGGCGGACGGGCGCCACTCCATCACCCACTATGACACCCTCGAAGCCATGGCCGGCGGCAGCCTCCTCCAGGTCCACCTGGAGACCGGGCGTACCCACCAGATCCGGGTGCATATGTCCGCCCTCGGCCACCCCTGCGTGGGGGACGCCACCTACGGGGCCGACCCGGGCCTGAGCGAAACCCTGGGGCTCACCCGCCAGTGGCTGCACGCCACCCGCCTCGGCTTCGAACACCCGGACGGCAGCTGGCGCGAATTCGAGGCTCCCTACCCGGAGGACCTCGCCACCGCTCTTGAGCGCATGCGCGCGGGAGTTTTTTCATGACGACGGCGCACGACGGCGCACCGCTGCACGGTGCGCCGCGCCCCACCACCCCGTCATACGGCGCACCGCTGCACGGCGCGCCGCGCCCCACAGTCCCGCCGCCTGCCGCGCCAGATACCACCGCGCCGCAACGCGGCGCCACCCAGCTGCGTTGGCTCGAGGGAGACCTGGAGCGGGCTCGCGCCCTCCGTATTGAGGTTTTCTGCGGGGAACAGGGCGTACTGCTGGAAGAAGAACTCGACGATATCGACGAACGCGCCCACCACGTCGTCGTCGAAAATAATGCTGGTCAAGCATTAGGCGCTGCGCGGGTCTACGCAACCACCGAAGGCGTCGTACACCTGGGGCGCGTCTGCGTGCGCCGTTCCGCCCGCGGGCTAGGCGTGGGGCGCTTCCTGTGCGAGGCCGCAGCCGAGGTAGCGCTGCGCGAATTTGGACACGCCGGGCAGGTGCGGATCGTCCTCGACGCCCAGGAGGACAAAATCGGCTTCTACCGGGCCCTCGGCTACGAACTCACGGCCCGCGCACCCTTCCTGGACGCGCGCATCTGGCACCGGGAAATGGCGCGGGTAGTGAGTGCTGGATAGACTAGGCCCCATGGCCGCTCCCTCAGATTTCGTTCACCTGCACACCCATACCGAATACTCCCTGCTGGACGGGGCGGCGAAAATTAAGCCGCTGGTGGCGCAGGCCGTCGCTCAAAAGCAAAGCGCCCTGGCCATCACCGACCACGGCTACTGCTTCGGCGCCTATGAGTTTTATCGGGCCTGCAAGGACGCCGGCATCAAACCGATTATCGGGGTGGAAGCTTATATGACCCCGGGGACCTCGCGGTACTCGAGCAACCGGGTGCTGTGGGGGGATGAATCACAGCGCAGCGATGACGTCTCGGCGCGCGGGGCCTATACCCATATGACCTTGCTCGCCACCAATAACACCGGGATGCATAACCTCTTCCGGCTCGATTCGCGCGCCTCGCTGGAAGGCCAGATGGGCAAATGGCCCCGTATGGATATGGAGCTCCTTGAGGAGCTCCACGAAGGCCTTATCGGCACCGCCGGCTGCCCCTCCGGGGAGGTGCAAACCCGGTTGCGGCTGGGCCAGCACGCCGAAGCCCTTGAGGCCGCCGGGCGCATGCAGGAAATCTTCGGCAAAGAGAACTACTTCGTGGAAATCATGGACCACGATAATGAGATCGAGCGGCGCACCCGCAACGACCTGCTCGAACTCGCCAAGAAAATCAATGCGCCGCTGCTGGCCACCAATGATTCGCATTACGTGCGCGCGGAGGATCATTCCGTCCAGGACGCCATGCTCTGCATTAACTCCGGCTCCACCCTCCAGGATCCCAACCGTTTCAAATTCGATGGGCACGGCTACCACCTGCGCTCCACCGAAGAAATGTACAAGCTCTTCGGGGACCTGCCCGGGGCGATGGAAAACACCCTGCTGGTGGCCGAACGCTGCAATATCTCCTTCACCACCGCCGCCGAAGGCGCCAATTACATGCCGGTCTTCCCGGTGCCCGACGGAGAGGACATCACCTCCTGGTTCATTAAGGAAGTCGAACGCGGCCTGCATTCGCGCTACGGGGAGCATATTCCCGATCACGTGCGCCAGCGTGCCAATTACGAGGTGGAAGTCATTGTTCAGATGGGCTTCCCCGGATACTTCCTCGTGGTCTCCGATTACATCCTGTGGGCCAAACGCAACGGCATCCGGGTGGGGCCGGGGCGTGGCTCCGGGGCCGGCTCCATGGTGGCCTACGCGCTGCATATCACCGAACTTGACCCCATCGAACACGGCCTCCTCTTCGAACGTTTCCTCAACCCGGAACGCGTATCCATGCCCGATATTGACGTGGACTTCGATGAACGCCGCCGCGGGGAAGTCATCGCCTACGTGGAAGATAAATACGGGCATGACAAAGTCTCCCAGGTGGTCACATTCGGCACTATTAAAACGAAGCAGGCCCTCAAGGATGCGTCCCGGGTGCTCGGCTACCCCTTCGAAATGGGCGAACGCCTCACCAAGGCCCTCCCGCCCTCGGTCATGGGCAAGGACATCCCGCTTTCCGGCGTTTTCGATGAGAAGAATTCCCGCTATATGGAAGCTGGGGAATTCCGCGATATGGTTTCCACCGATGTGGATGCCAAACGTGTTTTCGACCTGGCCCAGGGCATCGAAGGCCTCACCCGCCAGTGGGGCGTGCACGCCTGCGCGATCCTCATGTCCTCCGTGCCCCTCACGGACGTGATCCCGGTGATGAAACGCCCGGCCGACGGCGCGGTCATCACCCAATTCGAATACCCCGAATGCGAGGACCTCGGCATCCTCAAAATGGACTTCCTGGGGCTCTCCAACCTCACCACCATTGAGGACGCCCTGGAAAATATCGTGGCGAATAATAAAGATCCCCTCGATATTGATAATGTTCCCCTCGATGATGAGCGCACCTTCGAGTTGCTCCAGCACGCCGATACCCTCGGTATTTTCCAGCTGGACGGTTCGGGAATGCGCACCCTGCTCAAGCAGATGAAACCCACCAACTTCGAGGACATTTCCGCCGTGTCCGCGCTCTATCGCCCCGGCCCCATGGGGATGAATTCCCACACTAATTACGCGCTGCGGAAGAACGGGCTGCAGAAAATCGAGGCGATCCACCCCGAGCTGGAGGAGATCCTCGAACCGATTCTGGCCCCCACCTACGGCCTGATCGTCTATCAGGAACAGATCATGCAGATCGCCCGGACGGTGGCCGGCTTCACCATGGGCCAGGCAGATTCGCTGCGCAAAGCCATGGGCAAGAAGAAAAAAGACGTCATGGATAAGATGTACGTCGATTTCGAAGCCGGAATGGTGGCCCAGGGCTTTAGCAAGGACGCGGTGAAAACCCTGTGGGGCACCATGGAGCCCTTCGCGTCCTACGCGTTCAATAAGTCCCATTCGGCCTGCTACGGCGTGATTTCCTACTGGACGGCCTACCTGAAAGCCCACTACCCGGTGGAATACATGGCGGCCCTCCTCACCTCCCGCAAAGACAATAAAGACAAAATGGCGGTCTACCTCGGGGAAGCCCGCCGCATGGGCATCAAAGTACTCGTGCCCGACGTGAACGAATCCCTGGCGAATTTCTCCGCCGTGGGGGAGGAGATCCGCTTTGGCCTGTCCGCGGTGCGTAACGTGGGCGCGAAAGTTGTGGACGGCATTATTAGCGCCCGTGAAGAGAAGGGCGCTTTCACCTCCTTCCAGGACTTCCTCGATAAGGTCCCCCTCGAGGTCCTCAATAAGCGCAGCGTGGAATGCCTCGTGCGTGCCGGGGCTTTCGACTCGATGGGCTATACCCGCCGCGCTTTGCTCTCCAAAGTCGCCGAGGCGGTAGACGCCGTCGTCGCCCTAAAGAAAAATGAAGCGGTAGGGCAATTCGATTTGTTCGGCGGTTCTGAAATCGCCGGCGGGGTGGAAGTCGATATCCCCGAGCTGCCCGAATGGGATAAACGCGAAAAGCTCAACCTCGAGCGCGATATGCTCGGCCTGTATGTATCCGACCACCCGCTTTCGGGCATGGAGCATATTCTGGACCGTGCGGCAGATACCACGGTGGTGCGTCTTTTGGACGACGACGCCGCAACGGACGGGCGGACTGTGACATTAGCCGGACTCGTCACAGCTGTCCAACCGCGCATCTCCAAGAAAAACGGGAAGATGTGGGCGACGATCGTCCTGGAAGATATGACGGGCAGCACGGAAATTAACTTCTTCCCGGCCACCTACCAGACCGTGGCCGGGCTGCTCGCCCCGGACCAGGTAGCGATTATTACGGCGCGCGTCTCGGATCGCGATGGCAATATTCAGCTCTCCGCCCAGGATATGAAAATCCCCAGCGGTGACCTGCTCCCGGATTCGCCCGTGGATGTGCAGCTTGCTGAACGTATCTGCACTCGCGATCTGCTCGGGCAGCTGAGCGATTTGCTGCGCACCTACCCGGGTAGTGCCCCGGTGCGCCTCCATATCCAGCGCCCCGGGCGCACCTCGGTGGTGCAGGTGGGTCAGGAATTTTACGTCAAACCCGAGGCGCGTTTCTTCTCCGATCTCAAGGTGCTCCTCGGGCGCAACTGCGTGGTGTCCTAGCGGCGCGGCGGCGTTGCGAGGCGGGGTGCAGCGGCTACGCGCGGTCGGCGGGCCCGGGTGCCGCGAGTCGGGGACGGTGCGGCTACGCGCCACTGGCGCGGGCCGCCGCGACGCGCCACCGGGCGCGTTGGGTAGACTGGGCGGGTGAAGAAAACTTTGACTCGTATGGCGGCGCTGCTTAGCTGCACGGCGCTGCTGGGATCCACCGCCCTGCTGGCCGGGTGCCAGCCCTCCTCGACCTCGCCCGCGGATGGCACTTCAAGCTCCGCAGCCGCATCGAGCGCGGATACCGCGCGCATCGGCGTGACGGCATCCTTCACCCCGATCCGGTGGCTTGCCGAACAGATCGGCGGGGATTACGTGACGGTCACCTCCGCCACCCCCACCAATGTGGAACCCCATGATTACGAGTTTTCTCCGAAGCAGGTCGCGGAGCTGGAAAGCACGGATGTTATCTTCTACGTCTCCGGATTCCAGCCCTCTCTCGACGCGGCTATTTCCACCATCGGGGCCGGTAACGCCGTGAACCTGGCCGATGCCGCGAAGCTGGTCCACCACCGCGGCCTGGCCGATAATCACGGGGATGAAGCTACCGAAGCCGGGCGCGTCCTCGACCCGCATTTCTGGCTTGATCCGGTGCGTATGCAAGATGTAGCCGAAGCGATCACCGCTTCGCTCTCCTCTATGGATCCGGAACATCGCGGTGATTTCGAGGCGAATTTCGCGCGCCTCAAGCAAGAGCTCACCGATCTGAATTCGCGCTACACTACCGGCCTGGCCCAGTGCGCCACCACCACGGTGGTGTCCTCCCACGCGGCTTTCGGTTACCTGACCGACCGTTACAACCTGGTCCAGGTGGGGATCGCCGGGATCGACCCGGATCAAGATCCCTCCCCGCTCGATATCTCCGAAGTGAAACGCATTATGGCGGAAACCGGGACCCGCACCATCTTCGCGGAAGCCAATAGCCCGGCGAAAACCGCGGAGGCCATCGCGGCGGAAACCGGCGCGCAGCTTTCCTCGCTGAGCACCGCGGAAGCCGATCCGGAGGGCGCGGGCTACCTGGCCATTATGGATAGCAACCTCGCCCACCTGCGTGAGGGATTGCAGTGCCAGTAAGCCCGGCCCCGGCACCGGGTACGGGCGCAGCACCCGGAACGTCCCCGGCACCGGGTACGGGCGCAGCACCCGGAACGTCTCCGGCACCGGCTAGGGGCGCGATACCGGCGCAGCCCGCGGTTTCCCCGGCTCTCCTCGCCCGCGATTTGTGCATTACCCTGGGCGGGCGCGAAATCGTGCATTCGGCTCACCTGGAGATCGCGGCCGGGGAGTCGGTGGGGATTTTCGGGCCCAACGGCTCGGGTAAATCCACCCTTGTCAAAGGGCTTCTCGGCGTCGTACCCCATACCGGAACCGCGCAGATATTCGGGGCGGATACCGCGCGCCCCCGCCAGGTGCCCTGGCACCGAGTGGGCTATGTGCCCCAGTCGATGGTGCACGCCGGCAACCTGCCCGCCACCGCCCTGGAAGTGGTGCGCTCCGGATTACTTTCCGGGCGCCACCTCTTCGCGGATAAAGGGAAAGCGGCCCGCGCCGCCGCCTACGAGGCCCTCGCGGCGGTGGGTTTGGAAAACCGCGCCCAGGACCCGGTGCGGGTCTTTTCCGGCGGGCAGCAGCACCGTGTCATGATTGCCCGCGCGCTGGTGCGCCGCCCCGATCTGCTGGTTCTTGACGAACCGCTGGCCGGGATCGATGCCCGCGCCCGCGCCGACCTGGCCGAAATCCTCACCCGCCTGCACGGCTCGGGTCTTACTCTCGTCATGGTGCTCCACGAACGCGGGGAACTCGCCCACCTGGTGGGTCGCGATATTCAAGTATCCGATGGCTACGTGCACGGGGGAGTGGCGCAATGATCGCAGATATTCTTTCCTCGCCCCTCATGATGCGCTCGCTGCTGGTGGCGGTGCTCGTGGGGCTGGCCGCGCCGATAGTGGGCAGCTACCTCGTCCAACGCGGCATGGCCCTCATGGGCGACGGCATCGGCCACGTGGCCCTCACCGGGGTGGCCCTCGGCTGGCTGACCGGCACCTGGTTGCACGGGCAACCCGAACGTTTCGCGGTACCCGGCGCCCTTATTATCGCGGTGCTCGGCGCGCTCATTATCGAATGGGTGCGCTCCTCGGGAATCACCTCGGGAGATACCGCGCTCGCGATTCTGTTTTACGGCGGTATTGCGTGCGGGGTACTGCTTATTTCCCTCGCGGGTGGTACGACGGCGAACCTCAACTACTACCTCTTTGGCTCGGTTACCACGGTCACGGGGCAGGACGTGTGGTACACCGTGGCCCTCACCGTGGTTATCCTCGCGGTGGGTATCGGGCTGCGCGGCCCGCTCTTCTCCGTGACCAATGATGAAGACTTCGCGCGGGCCTCGGGCCTGCCGGTACGGGCTTTTAACATCCTCATCGCGGTCACGGCGGCCCTCACGGTGGCGGTCTCCATGCGGGTGGTGGGAATTCTGCTGGTCTCGGCCATGATGATCGTGCCGGTGGCCACCGCCCAACTGGTGTGCTCCTCCCTGGCGCACACCCAGTGCCTGGCCATGGGGCTCGGATGCGGGGCTGCACTTGTCGGATTGGTCATTACCCGCTATGTTTCTGCCTCTCCCGGGGCTATGATCGCGGTGATTCTCATTGCCGGGTACGCAGTTGTGGCAATCATGTCCACACTGGTACGGCGCAACCACAGGAGGGTTCATGAACGCGTCTAAACCGCGGGTAACTGCCCAGCGGATCGCCATTTCGAAGATGGTGGAGACGATCCCGGAATTCGTTTCCGCCCAGGAGCTCCACGAAAAACTTTCCCGGGAAGGCCGGCGCATCGGCCTGGCCACCGTGTACCGCACCTTGCAGGCGATGGCGGACGAGGGGATTCTTGACACTATGCAGGAGGGCACCGAAACCCTCTACCGCTATTGCGAAACCGAAGAGCACCACCATCACCTCATGTGCCGGCGCTGCGGGAAAACCGTGGAAATCGCGCTGGAAGGGGCCGAAGATTGGGTGCGTTCCATCGCCACCGCGAACGGCTTCTCGGATGTGGATCACACCCTTGAACTCATCGGGGTCTGCGCCGATTGCGCCGGGCAGCATAACGGCCGGAACCGGGAAGGAATGGGCCGCTAAGCATGGATTCCTTCTCATTCCTGGCCGGGCGTTCCTTCGCCTTCGTCTATCTTTTCCTCTTCCTCGTGGTGTCCTTGCGTTCCAGCGCTACTTTCTGGTTGGGCCGCTATGCCGCCTACCTGGTGGCCCGGCAGCGCGAGCCGCGCAACCGCCTCGCCCACCGGGCCTGGGCCTGGGCGCATGACGAGCGCGTGATCGCGGCCTCGCAGCGGGTGGCGCGGCGCGGCTGGCCCCTCGTCACCCTGTGCTTCTTCACCATCGGGGTGCAAACCGTCATCCTTATCGGTGCTGGGCTCACCCGCATGAGCGGCTGGCGTTTCACCCTGGCCGCGCTGCCCGGCTGGCTGGGCTGGGCGGCGATCTACTCCACGGTGGGCATGCTCGCCCTGCGAGCGGTCTGGGCCGCTATTTTCGGTAACCCGTGGGGAATTGCCGCAGTGGTCGTACTGGGCGTCGTCGTCGCATATTTCCTTTTCGTTTTCCGCACCGGCCGGGACCGCGCGGAAACGGGCGCGGCGGTAGACTAGACGGGCCACGCATCATCCGGATGCGCGCAATAGAAAGGAACAACGTTGGCTAAGCCTGCTCCCTCCCGTCTCGATAACGTTATTTCTTTGGCCAAGCGCCGCGGTTTCGTATTTCCCGCCGGGGAAATCTACGGCGGCACCCGCTCGGCCTGGGATTACGGCCCGCTGGGAACCGAGCTGAAAGAAAATATTAAGCGCCAGTGGTGGCGCTACATGGTGCAAAGTCGCGATAACGTTGTGGGTATCGACTCCTCCATTATTTTGCCGCGGGAAGTGTGGGTTGCTTCCGGGCACGTCGGCGTGTTCAACGATCCGCTTATCGAATGCCTCAACTGCCACAAGCGCCTGCGCATGGACCAGCTCCAGGAAGCGCTGGCCGCCAAGAAGCATATTGACGACCCGGATTCCATTCCCACCGCGGAGCTGGGTTGCCCGCATTGCGGCGTGAAGGGCCAATGGACCGAGCCGCGCGATTTTAATATGATGCTGAAAACCACCCTCGGCCCGGTGGAAGACGAATCCGGCCTGCACTACCTGCGCCCGGAAACCGCCCAGGGTATTTTCGTGAATTTCGCGAATGTGCAAACCACCTCGCGCAAGAAGCCGCCCTTCGGCATCGGCCAGATCGGCAAGTCGTTCCGCAACGAAATCACCCCCGGAAACTTCATTTTCCGCACCCGCGAATTCGAGCAGATGGAACTGGAGTTCTTCGTCAAGCCGGGGGAGGATGAAGAATGGCACCAGTACTGGATTGACCAGCGTCTGGATTGGTACAAGGACCTGGGGATTAACCCGGAGCACCTGCGCCTGTACGAACATCCCAAGGAAAAGCTCTCCCACTACTCCAAGCGCACCGTGGATATCGAGTACAAATTCGGTTTCCAGGGTTCGGATTGGGGCGAACTGGAAGGCATCGCCAACCGTACCGATTTCGACCTCACCACCCATATCAAGCATTCGGGCAAGGATCTGTCCTACTTCGACCAGGCCAGCGGGGAGCGCTACGTTCCCTACGTGATTGAGCCCTCGGCCGGGCTGACCCGCTCGCTCATGGCATTCCTCGTGGATGCTTACGTGGAGGATGAAGCCCCCAATACCAAGGGCGGGGTGGATAAGCGTACCGTGCTGCGCTTGGATCCGCGCCTGGCACCCGTCAAGGCCGCGGTGCTCCCGCTCTCGCGTAACGAGAAGCTCACGCCCCTGGCGGCGGATCTTGCCGCGCGCTTGCGGGCCTCGTGGAATGTTGATTTCGACGACGCAGGAGCGGTCGGGCGCCGCTACCGCCGCCAGGATGAAATTGGCACCCCGTACTGCGTGACCGTGGACTTCGACACCCTCGAAGACCAGGCGGTGACGGTCCGCGACCGTGACACCATGGAGCAGGTCCGGATCCCGCTGGAGAAGGTGGAGGGCTTCCTGGCCCAGAAACTGGTGGGCTGCTAGAGGCTCGCTACCCGCACGCGCAAGGCACCGCGCGGCTGGGCGAGGGCAACCACATCGCCGTCGCTCAGCGCGCTGCCGCGCCGGGTTTCCACCTGGCCGTTCACGCTAATATCGCCCGCTTCAATAAGCTCGCGGGCTTCGGCACCGGAGGCGGCCAGCGATGCTAATTTCACGAACTGGCCGAGCTTAATCGGCAAACGAACCTCAATGCTGGGGATATCGGCTTCGGTCACGATGGTCCTTTCACGCGGGCGGAGTGCTGCCTTCTACTTTAGCGCGGCGCTGCTAGCATAATGACCATGCCCGCGGCCGGGCGCGGAGGGAGAACACGTATGGATGCACTGCCGGTGATCTTCGGTAATGAGGTGGAAGCCTATAGTTTCGCGCGGCTGTTCCACGAGACCTACGGGGTGACCTCGCTCGTCGTCGCCGAATACCCGCGCGGGCATATTAATAATTCTTCCATCCTCTCGGTGCGCTACTGCGAACGCCATATTATGGAGGACGAAGAAAAATTCGTGGCGCTGCTCAATTCCCTGGCCGCGGAGTTCGCGGATCGCCGCCTCATCTGCCTCGTCAATGTTGATGAGGGCGTGGATGTTATTGTGCGCAACCGGGATCGCCTCGCCTCCAACTGGTTCTTCCCCTTCGCCGCGCCGGACGTCGTGGACCTCGCCAATTCGAAAGAGGCGATGGCGCAGGTGTACGAAAAGGTGGGGGAGGCGGCCCCGCGGCGCGCCGTCGTACATCTTTCCCAACCCGAGACCTGGGACGCGGCGCTCGCTACGCTGCCCTTCCCCATCGTCGTCAAACCCGCGCGCGCGGATAACCCTACCTCGCTGTACGCCACGGGCCTGAAAAAGGTGGAGGTATTCGACGACGCCGCGCCGGCCCGCGCGAAATTTGCCACGCTTGCCGGCCGCCAGGTCGATATTGACCTCATCGCTCAAGAACTTATTCCGGGAGATGACACCACCCAGTGGGTTGTCAATGGGTATATCGATTCGCGCGGGCACCTGAGCGCTATTGGCTCGGGGAGGGTGCTGCTCGGGCTGCATGAGCCTTCGCTCATCGGCAACGCCGGGATTATTCTCACCGATCCGGAGGGGTTCCTCACCGACCGCGCCGAGCGGATTGTGCGCGAGGTGGGCCTGCGCGGCTTCTTCTCCATGGACGTGAAAATTGATCCGCGTACCGGCAGGGCCTATTGGCTGGACCTCAATCCGCGGGCCGGGCGCGGGCACTACTACCTTAAAGTGGGCGGGGTGAATCTGGCGCGCGCCCTGGTGGCGGATATGGCCGGGGAAACCGCGCCGCTCCAGCGGGTCAACCGCGCCGGGATTTTCGCGATTATTCCCGCCTGGCTGGCGGGGCGCCACTACCTGCGCGATCCGCAGCTGGCCGAGCAGGTGCGGCGGGTGCGGAGGCACGGCCCGGTGATCAACCCGATCGCCTACAGCAAGGACCGCCACCCCAAGCGCACCCTGTTCCGGATGCTCTCCGATATTCGCGCGGTACAGAAAATGCGGCGCTTCTATCCGCATCCCACCGAATCTGGATTCTAAGGCTAAGCTCGAAGCATGCGTTTCTTCCCCCCGCGCCGCCCTAGCGGACGGCATTTTGTGGCCGCTGACCGTGCGGACGCCCGCCCGGATCTAGCGGAATCGGCGGCCGCCGGCCCCGAGTCCGAAACTTCCGCCAGCTCGAGCGAGAATACCGCGAGCGAAAAAAGCGCGAGCGCCGCGCGGGCCTCCATCATTATGTTCTTCGGCACGCTCGTCTCGCGTATCCTCGGCCTGGTGCGCTCCCCGATTCTGCTTGGCGCGGTGGTGGGCCTGACCTCGCCGGCCGGCAACGCTTTCGGGATTGCCAATAAACTCCCCAATCTTATTTACATGATTATTGTGGGGGGCCTGGTCAATGCGGTGCTGGTGCCGGCCATTGTGCGGGCCACCAAACGGGGGGAAAAAGAAGGCGCTGCCTTTATTAACAAGCTCCTCACCGTGGCGATTGTGGGGCTGGGTGCGGTGACCGTGCTCATCACCCTGGCGGCTCCCGCCGTGGTCAAGGTCATGGCCGCCACCATGTCCGAGGACTGGTATCGCCTCACGGTGGCCTGGGCCTACTGGTGCCTGCCCCAAATTTTCTTCTACGGCATGTACACCGTGATCGGGCAGATCCTCAACGCCCGCGAAAACTTCGGGCCCTATATGTGGGCGCCGGCTCTCAATAACGTTGTGGCGGTGCTCGGGATGCTCGCCATCCTCGCGCTGTTCGGTTCGGCAACCCCGGAAGACGCCCTGGAAGCGGGGCGCTGGACCGCCTCGCGGGTGGGCTGGCTCGGCGGTATTTCCACCCTGGGGATCGTCGCCCAAGCCCTCATCCTCATCTGGCCGCTGCGCCGCCTGGGTATCCATTTCCGTTTTGA
Source organism: Actinotignum timonense (assembly GCF_002860685.3). Classification (GTDB taxonomy): domain Bacteria; phylum Actinomycetota; class Actinomycetes; order Actinomycetales; family Actinomycetaceae; genus Actinotignum; species Actinotignum timonense. The sequence continues at coordinate 1,439,426 of NZ_CP136960.1, forward strand.
TTTCCGGTGGCGCAATTCCGGGCTGGGAGCGGCCGGCCGGGCTTCGTGGTGGATGCTCCTCATGATGGTCACCTCCATTATTCCGACGGCGCTCATCTCCAATGCCGCCGCCGGGGCCTCTGACCGGGCCATTCGCATGGGGATGAACTCCGAGTACGTGGCGGGCAATTTCGCCTACGACACCGCCTACACGATCTACTCCCTGCCCACCTCACTCTTCGTGGTTTCCATCGCCACCGCGGTCTTCACCCGCATCTCGCGGGCCGCGGCAGACGGAGACCAGGACCGGATGCGCCGCGACGTCTCCCGCACCCTACGCATCGTCTCCACCATCATGTTCCTGGCCGCCATCGGCCTCATGGTTTTCGCGGTGCCCGTCTCCCGCCTCTTCGCTATTACTTCGAGCGCGGAGCAGGCCGTCACCCTCGGGAAAGTGGTGGCCTCCATGGCCCTCGGGCTTTTCGGCATCGGCGCGGTGAGCGTGCTCGACCGCGTCTACTACGCCTTCGAGGACACCCGCGGCGCCTTCCTCATTAGCTTGCCGTTCCAGGGAGCCTCCTGCGTGCTCACGGTTTTCTGCGCGCTACTCCCGCCCCAGCACGTGGTGTGGGCGGTGGGTATCGTGGGCTCACTCGCCAATATTTTTGCGGTCATCGTGATGCTGTGGCACCTCTCGCCGCGGATGGGTGGGGTCGACGGCGCAGTCCTGGCTTCCTTCCATCTCAAACTCTTGGGGATTTCCGGCTTGGCAGCCGCGGCCGGCTACGGGGCGGCCCGCCTGGTGGGCCCCGTCTTCAGCCCCATGAGCCCCGCGCAAGCACTCCTGGCCCTCATCGTGGGGGGAAGCGTCATGGTGCTGGTCTACGTGGGTGGCATGAAGCTGGCAAAAATGGAAGAAATCGACGTGCTCTTCCGCCCCGTGGGTAGGATCCTGGCCCGCCTACGCCGCCGCTAATCAGCTTAGTGGCAGCTAGCCGGGCTGCGCCGGCGGCGCAGCCCCGTCGTCGTACCCGGTGCGGCCCGGTAGCGTGCCGGAACCGCTAGATCAAAGCGCCCGTGAGCTTAGCTTCCGGGCGCAAGGCCAGTGCGAAAGTGCCGATGAATTCCTCCACGTTCCCGTTGAGCTTGCGCTTGTACTCGAGCACCGGGTAATCGGGGCCGGTGGCGTCGAAAATACCTGAAATTCCGAGGGTGTTGTAGGTAGAAATATCGTGGGCGGCCGCCCAGCGCAGCAGGGTCGATTCCACTGGATAATCACGGTTATAGGTGGTGAAATCCTTGTTGAAGCCGCGGAGCAGCTGCACCAGCTCATCACCCCAGCGGAAAGCCAGAACCCCGGCAAAAGGCACATTATTGCCGTAACGCTGCGCCAAATCGCGGGCCTCGGTTTCCTGCTTGAGGAGGGAAGCGCGCTGGCTGCCGAGCTCCTTGAGGGCGCCTTCCTTTTTGCGGGTGCGCGGCTCGGTGGAATTCTGCGCGATCTGCTCATCGAGGCGGGCAATATTCGCGGTGATCTCCTCCAGGTAGGTGGCCGGATGCGCGTAGGCAATCGCGAGGAAAGCGCGCTCGGGGCCCAGCTTCTCCATCATCCCGGTATACAGCTGCGCGGAATAATCCGAGATTTCAGCCATCTCGGTGCGTTCGCGCGAGGATTCATAAAGCTGGTGGAAGGTATCCCACAGCTCGACCCCGCCGGTATGCACCTCCACGCCGTAGCGCCCCACGTGCTTGACCTGGCGGCGCATCGTTTTCGTGAGGGAATCAGCGATCTCCTCGAAAGTCTTCCCGGCAATATCTTTCGTATAAATAAAATGAATATCGGCCGGGTCATTGGGGTCCACGGGAATATGCTGGAACCCGGCCGCGCGCAGCTGCTCGGTCACCCGCGCCCCCAGGGGCGAATCCGCAATTTTCGTGGTGTCCTCATAGAAAGCGGCGGGCACATTAGGGGTGATGCGCAGCGCAATCACCCGCTTCTTGGTGGCAAGATACGCGGCGAGCTGCGCGAAAAAGAACTCCACCAGCTCGGTATCCTCCCAATCCAGGGTGGGGCCATTGGTAATAATGGCGCGGGTGAACAGCTTTTTCCACGGCTGGTAGGTAATAAGGCCGACGCCGCGCACCTGCGCGCCCTCACGCACCCCCACATAATCAACGGCATCGCCTTGCTCGGTGCGCCACTGGCCGTATTCGGGAAGCTGGGCGAGGAAAAGCCGCGGGCTGTGGCGGGTTGCGGAAGCGTATTCCTCGGTGGTCAAGGTGGTGAAATGCATGTATACAGTCTAGCGATTGAGTATCGCGGCGGCGGGAGGAAACACCGGTTCCCAGGTGTGGTGGTACGGCGCGGGCGCCCCGTCCCGCCGCGCCGTCTCCCGCCGTACGCACCGTACCCGCGCCGCCACGCCTCGTGGCACCAGGGCGCGCGCTTCTCCCACGGGCGGCGGCGGGCCGGTAGCCTGAAGGCGTGCATCATCATTCAGATATTGAGGTCCCGGCGCGAGTGCGCCGCAAGGTCGGGCGCGTACTTGCCGCTATTGTTGTTCCCCTCGCGCTTCTCACCGCGATTGCGCTGGTGGTGCTGTGGCCGCGCGGGGAGTCCCCGGTGGGCTCTATTCCGCTGAATTCCCCGGGCGTGCAGATGGTGAGCGGGCCGATTACCTCGGTGGGGCAGACGGATGCCCAGGGCCAGACCCCGGTGGAGATGGAGGTTGAGGGCGTGCCGGTTCCCGTGCACGTCCCCGCCGAGGTGGTGGCCTCCGGGCTGGAAGTGGGCGACGTAATCGAAGCCCGTTTCAACCCGGCTATGGTCACCTCGGGCACCGCCCATATTTTCGTTGATTTTGAGCGCGGGATGCCTCTGGCGTTGCTCGCCGGACTGTACGTGCTGGTCATTGTGGCGGTGGCACGTTGGAAGGGGCTGGCGGCGCTCGCGGGCCTAGGGGTGTCCCTCCTGGTGGTCGGCTTCTTTATTATTCCGGCGCTGGCCGGCGGCGGGAATGCTTTCGCGGTGGTGCTCACCGGGGCTTCGGCGATGATGTTCGCCTCGATTTATTTGGCTCACGGTATTTCTATCCGCACCACCACCGCGATTATCGGCACTTTCCTCGGGCTTCTTATCACCACGGCGGTGGCGGTGTGGGCGGTGGGCGCCCAAAACTTGAGCGGTACGGGCGGGGAACAAACCGCGATGCTGTCTTGGAGCCTGGGCGGTATCAATATGCGCACGCTGCTGCTGGCGGGGATTATTCTGGCCGGGCTGGGGGCCCTCAATGATGTCACTATTACCCAGGTTTCCACCATTTGGGAGTTGCATGCCGAATCTCCGAGTACGCCGCGCCGCCGCCTCATCAGCCGCGGGATGGCCATCGGGCGTGACCATATTGCCTCGACCGTTTACACGCTGGCTTTTGCCTACGTGGGGGCCTCGCTGCCCCTTCTTATTCTTGCCTCGATTTACCAGCGGTCGTTCCTTGACCTCATGCAGGTGGAGCAGATAGCGGAGGAGATCACCCGCACCCTGGCCGCTTCCGTTGGCTTGGTCTTGGCGATTCCTTTGACGACGGCGGTAGCCGCGCTCCTCGCCCCCGTGGCACCGGGGCGGGATCGGGTGAGCGCCTAGCTCGTGGCTTGAGTGGTTAGATCTGAATGCCCCTTCAGAAGCGCCAATTCTTGAGCAGTTAGTTCTGTACCGGTATCGCGTGGGGTAGCTGCAGTAACGTCCGGTGTTTCCACGGGAATAATTCCTACTGCATGAATTTCTTCTACCAATGTTTGGTAGTCAGTTCTTCCCGTCAGGAGTGCTATAGCCGCTGGGCCGATAGCACCCCAGCGGTACCCCTCAAGGGTCCGGGCAAGGAGATGTTGGGGTGCGCGTGGCTGTTGCGAAAGTGCGCTTAGAAGCCGGTATTCAGAAAGCCACCCGAATTTCGTGGCAAGTGCAACTGCGGGGATGGCCCTCCATTCCTGGCAGGTGGCCTGGTCAATAGCGTCTACGTCGCGAAGTTGGATTGCCGCCACAGCAGGTGTCACAAGATAGTTTTGGACTACATCGGATAGTAAGGCCGCGCTAGGTTTTTTGTCGCGTGCTACAGCAGTAGCTGCATCCAAGGGGAGTAGCAGGTGCCGCGCAAAGGCATCCGCTTGAATCTCTTGCGGAGCACGTTTTCCCCACTCTTGCGTTGTGGTGAGTTTACGATCAAGATGCCCCAACTTAAGATGCCCTAGTTCATGAGCGAGCATAAAACGTAACTGCAAGGGGTCATCGGCGCAGCCTACTGCAATTAGTTGCCTCTGCTTCAAGCTCATTATCATTCCGTGGCCCGGTGCAGGGGTATTGACAAAGGCGACACCTATGTTCATATCGTGTTCAACGAGACGGGTCACACTGAGAATCGGAGCGCACCCTAAATCGTATTCCCGGCGGAATTGAGTTGCTGTTTTCCGGGCAATTTCTTCGTTAGTCATGCCATCTCCGGAATCCCGATGTCATCAAGGCGCTGAGCTAAACCAAGCGCGTAAACAAGGTAGTCAGCCAGAGCTTCGGAGCTCGCCGCGTCAGTACAGTCGGCGTAGGTTACTGTGTTGCGAATGGTAGGAGTTCCTTGCAGGTCATCAACAAGAACCCCGCAAGCATCCGCAATAAGGGTTAGTTCGATGAGTGCCACCGGTCGTACCCCTGTTTCAATCCGGTGGATAGTGGGCTGGGATAAGCCTGAACTTGCAGCTAGATCACGTTGTGACATCCCCACGCGCGTGCGTGCAGCGACGATACGCTCGCCAATGAGGGCTTCGCTAGTATTCACGGTGAATCACGCTCCTTATATTTTGATTCTACCCGAACCACGGAATGTTGGACCCGGGTGGTCCGATGGAAAGTCAAAGGAGTATTCTTTGGGGTAAGCAAACCATCAGACCTGTCTTTACAACTGCATTTCTCCCTGCTAGCATGAAACAAAAGATGAGGGGGAATGCTTGACCTGGAATGTGGCGTTACCCCCGCTCACGCGGGGAAAGCGGCCTATCTAGGCAATCCATCAGACCTTGATCTACCCACGCCTTGGCGTGGAAACCGCTTACTAAAATCCTAGTCGATGGAGACGAATATGGCAGACCAACACACATCGGAACCTCAGCCGATTTTCCTAACGAAAGTGCCGGTTCATTCACTCCTCTCACGCGTCGCTTTGCACAAACCACAAAACGGGTGGTCAATTAAAGACCCACAGGTCCGCCACCGCGCCATTATGGCACTCTTCCCACAAATTAATGCGGAGCGCCCCCGAGCGGAGATGGGTATCCTCTTCCGCTTAGACCACGTTCCGGGAGATGCCCCATTCTTCCTCATCCAATCCCGCGAACCTGTTCCACAACTCAACCTCCCTCATGAAGCCACGATGAAAAAGGTAGCGTTGCAGGAGCTACCTTCTGGAATCTCGGTGACCTTCCGCATAGCAGTGAACGCAATTCAACGTATCGGTTCCGGCGGCACACGGTCGATTCCGCTTGAGGGGGAAGAACCCATTCCCGGAGTTCCAAGCCTCTCTGAATGGCTGAGCGCAAAACTAAGCCCGGCGCTAACGAATATAGAGATAATTGACTCGCGGCGCGAAGTTCTCACCACTGGTTCTGGGAAAAATAAACGAGCTGTCCAGGTCGATACAATCGACGGAGCTGCAACCGTGGGCGACGGCGCAGCACTACTCACAGCCCAAACCAACGGGGTAGGGCGTGCAAAAAGTTATGGCTGTGGCCTCCTCTCCGTCCAGGTACTCTCATGACGGGCACACATCCCAGCGTATGGGCCAAGCAGCGCGGCATGGAAAAGCCCTACCCGCTTCTCGCCCACTTGCTGGATACCGCAACCACTGCCGGTGTGCTCTACGAGGTTTGGTTACGGCCAGGCCTGCGTGAAGTGCTCGGAGCTGCCGGGAAACGGGAAATAGTGGAATGGGTAGCCGGATCGCACGACATCGGAAAAGCCTGCCCAGTATTCCAGTATCAGCCAACACAGCGAGAGCCTCAATGGAATGAGATTCGGGCTGCCCTGTGTGCCGACGAGCCCCAGCTTGGTGATATCGCCAAGTGGTGTCGAGACTTTTGTGAGGACTACAGGCCTGACATCTACCACCACCAGAAAATATCAGCACTCCTGCTTCACCGAAACAGGATCAAGCCAGATGCAGACGCAGCGCTGTCGTGGGAATATCTCCCGGCACTCGGTCACCATGGCCGCTTCGAGACTCCATCTTGGAATGATCGAGAAACTAAAGACTTTTTCGAAGACATGGAAGAAACCGGCTGGCTTGCCCTGGCCGATGATCTCCTCACCTGCTTAGAAGAAGGCATCGGCATAACCCGGGCTGATTTTCCGGCCGAGCTTTCACCAACCGCAACAATCTTACTCTCCGGCCTCACCGTGCTAGCCGACCGCATTGCCTCGGGAACCGAATGGGTGACCGCCCAACAGGAACTCCTCGCGGCCGGCAAACTCGCCCTTGATAATCCAGCCGGGTGGATCACCGCGTGCCGCTCCCGTGCTCGCGCACGCATCGAAGAAACCGTCGGGGTGTACCACGGCTGGGAATCCGCAGAGCAAAGCCAACGGGCAATCCTCGGCAACCGCACGCCCCGCCCACTCCAAGAGGAAGCCACCCGGGTAGGTGGCGGACTGTGGAATGTTATGGCGCCCACCGGCGTGGGCAAAACCGAAGCGGCCCTACTCCGGCACGCCACCGCGAACGAACGCCTTATTTTCCTGCTTCCCACCCAGGCAACCTCGAATGCGCTCATGCGGCGTATCCAGCGCTACTACGCAGGTACTCCCAATGTGGCTTCGCTCGCGCATTCCCTCGCCTCCACCGAAGATTTTTATAATCAACCGGTCACCATGGGGAATGATTGCAGTGAAGTCCCGAGCAAAGCCAGCATTACCTACGTGGAGCACGGAGCTAGCACGGCAGGACTTTTCCCCACCGAATTCGTTAGCTCCGGAAGCTCCCGCCTCCTGGCACCCGTATGCGTCGGCACTGTAGACCAGGCACTCCTGGGCGCCCTACCTGCAAAATGGACACACCTGCGGCTCCTCGCCCTGGCCAATGCCCACGTTGTTGTGGATGAGGTTCATACGCTCGATCAGTATCAGAGCGGTCTCCTCAGCAACCTTCTGCTCTGGCTGCGCGCCACGAACACCCGGGTCACTTTCCTTTCCGCCACCCTCGCCAGCGATCAACGCGCCACTTACGTCAAGTCCTACACCGGCCAGCCCCCGGAAAGCGAAGCGCACTTCCCCCTCCTGGAAAACCTGGATACCAACGGAACCCAGTTGCGGAGTATTCGCCCCGACGGCCCGCCCCGCACCCTCGTGATTGACCGCAGTACCGAAAAGTACTGTCAGCTCACCACCGCCCACCGCGATTGGGTGCGCGAACAGCGCCGGCGTTACCCCCAGGCCCGCATCGGAGTCATTTGCAATACGGTTGCGCGCGCTCAGGAGCTCACCCGAGCTCTCTCCGCCGAGGGCAACGTTGTTATCCTCCATTCCCGCATGACAGCTGAGCATCGTCGTCGTAACGCTGAACTCCTCGAACGCGAAATCGGATCGGGCAGCGCGGGCGCCGCGCTCACGGTTATCGGAACTCAAGCAATCGAGGCATCGCTGGACATCGACCTCGACCTGCTCCGCACCGAGCTATGCCCGGCCGCATCCCTCATTCAGCGTGCCGGGCGCCTGTGGCGTTCCGCCGATCCGAACCGCGCCACCCGAGTGCCGGGACTGAGCGGGCCGCGAGTGTCCGTCGTCGCTATTAATGGCAGCGAGGGGCAACAGCTACCGTACCTGGCAAGCGAACTGGCCCGGGTGGAGAAATGGCTCAAGGAGCACAATACTATCCGAATCCCGGAGGATTGCCAGGAATTTGTGGATACCGGGACCCTGCTGCTGGCGGATATCGCGGAGGATAATACGGGCGAACTCAATGAATTCGCAAAGAAAGCGCTGGCGGCAATCCGTGCCCGAAACGCTGGTTACGATATGAAACGTTGCCTGAACGAAGACTCTCGGGTGAAATCTTTCGCCGCCATGACCCAGAGCCCGCAAAGTTCTGAGGACGAGCAATCAACCAGACTCATCGAAGTAGAAACTACCCGCCTGATTGTATGCGGCGATCCGGATATTATCCCCGGCGCGTGGACCGGGGACCCTGAAGATTTGATGAAGCTACGCGGCAGTGATCACGAAGGTATACGCCGCGCCTTGCGCGCATCTGTTCCGGTCACCGTCACCGATCGTGCGAAAACACTGTTTACGGATGCGGCATCGCTTGAAAATGCGCCGTCGCTACTCTGCCGCTACCACGTTTTAAACGACGGCGCAGCTCATTACGACCCGCTCATCGGGCTCGTTTTGCAGGGTAGCACTCCGGATCCCAATTGCTCTGGCACGCCGGTACCACCCGCCACCGGGAAGGAGTGAACATGGCTTACTCAGATGAGGCTCTGGCCTTCCGCACTATCAAGGCGAGCGAGCAGGTGCGCCTCGAGGACCGGGTTTCTTTCCTCTATCTCGAATACGCGCAAATTCGCCAATCACGCACGGGCGTGGTGGCCTACGATGCCGGCCGGGAAGGAAAGAGCGGGTCCTTGGAAGGAACCCGCGCCCGGGCAATCCAACTCCCCGTCGCCGGGTTAGCAGTGCTTACTTTGGGGCCCGGCACCTCGATTTCGAGCGCGGCGCTCACTTCCTGTGCCCGTGCCGGAACCACCGTTCTTATCACCGGTGGGGGCGGAGTACCGCTCTATACCCACGCCACGCCGCTGACCTCGAGTGCGCGGTGGGCCATTGCGCAAGCTCGGTTGGTGAGTAACGAAGCCCGGCAGCGCGAAGCTGCGCTCGTGCTCTACAAAAAGCAGCTCGGTGTGGAGAATGCGCCTGGTAGTTCTATCGCGACGATGCGAGGGCTGGAGGGGCAGTTCATGCGCAATACCTACCGCACCATGGCCATGAAATACGGGACCGGTCGCTTCACGCGAGATACTTCCTCGGACGATCCGGTCAATGCCGGCCTCAACTTAGCGAACTCAATCCTCTACGGGTGCGCAGCTTCCGTGTGTGCGGCGCTGGGAATCAACCCGGCGCTGGGGATTATTCACCGCGGTGATGCGCGTTCCTTACTATTTGACCTCGCGGATCTGTACAAACCAAGCGTAACGATTCCCCTAGTTTTCGCGGCGGCGCGTGAAGAAGACCCCATGACGGCGGTCCGCAAAGCCGTGCGGAGAGCTATCGTGGACCACCAGGTCCTTCCCGATATGCTCGCCACCATCATGGACATCCTCCAGCCTTTCCTGCCCGCACGCGACGACGACCGGCTTATCTCCGGAAATAACGTCGAAGTTTCCGGCCATATCCAGTACGGATAGGAGAGCGGGATGTTCGTTGTTGTTAATGCGGTCGCTATCCCGGATCACCTGCGTGGATACTTGAGCAGATTTCTTTCCGAGGTGACCACCGGATTGTACGTGGGAGTTGTTTCCGCGCGAGTGCGGGACAATTTGTGGGAACGCGCCGTATCCGCCGCGGGTACCGGCAGCCTCACTCTTATTTATAACGACGCCGCCCGTGAGCAAGGCTTCGCTCTGCGCAGCACGGGAACCGGCAGTCGCCCAGTCCTTGATCTGGACGGCATGCTGCTTATCGGGACGGGTGCGGAGGATGCGTCTGGGTAGGATGGAGGTGACATGCCAGTATCTTGTGAAGACATGAAGGAGGGATTGAGATAAATTTGAGAGGTGGGAGCTGACATGGTTGCAATATCCGGTGCATTCTCATATCCCGGACAGAGCCACGAATCTGGAACTCTGTTCCACTGTTATTTCCGGGTCCGCCGCCGATAAACGACCAGGTCAGGCAGTCTGTTCCCCGCGCGCATGGGGGTATTTCCGACTAACGAAAGGTATACATAATGTTTCACACCTGTTCCCCGCGCGCATGGGGGTATTTCTGCCTACGGGCCGCTACTTTGCGCGCACGGCAACTGTTCCCCGCGCGCATGGGGGTATTTCCCTGAATCCAGGTCCCCTGCGTCTTCGCGTACTCTGTTCCCCGCGCGCATGGGGGTATTTCCGCATCGGCGGGTCGCCGCGTGAAAGTGAATCGCTGTTCCCCGCGCGCATGGGGGTATTTCCTGGTGCGCGCGCTCTTGTTAGGCAGTAGGGAACTGTTCCCCGCGCGCATGGGGGTATTTCATAGCAACTCTCAGCTTTGGAATAATTGACTGCACTGTTCCCCGCGCGCATGGGGGTATTTCCGTGCAGCCGCTCCACGTGGCGGGCACGCTCACCTGTTCCCCGCGCGCATGGGGGTATTTCCCTGCATGCAACGCACGCGCATTAATTACGCGGCTGTTCCCCGCGCGCATGGGGGTATTTCCGCTCGAGGTGGTGAGCTGGCCGTTGGCGTCGCCTGTTCCCCGCGCGCATGGGGGTATTTCCCCTGAGAAAGGAGAAATAATGTCTACACGTAACTGTTCCCCGCGCGCATGGGGGTATTTCCAACCGGACGCGGCTCGTCGCTGACCGCGAGGCCTGTTCCCCGCGCGCATGGGGGTATTTCCAAATACGAGGATCAATGTAACGAGGCTTGCTGCTGTTCCCCGCGCGCATGGGGGTATTTCTAACGTAGCGCAGTGACGGGGCCAGTAAGTCACGCTGTTCCCCGCGCGCATGGGGGTATTTCCGCATGCGACTGCGTATCGGGTTTTCGTGGACCCTGTTCCCCGCGCGCGTGGGGGTATTTCCGCGTGAAAGAATCCGCGGCCGGCCTGGTGGAACTGTTCCCCGCGCGCATGGGGGTATTTCCCCCTATCCCGAATTACATCCTATGCGACCGGTCTGTTCCCCGCGCGCATGGGGGTATTTCCTCGGAAGGCTTCGTGACCATCAACGGCAACCGCTGTTCCCCGCGCGCATGGGGGTATTTCCGCTCAGTAAGTCGTGTGTTTCGCTCCAGCATCGCTGTTCCCCGCGCGCATGGGGGTATTTCCGCATCGGCGGGTGGCCGCGTGAAAGTGAATCGCTGTTCCCCGCGCGCATGGGGGTATTTCCCCCCAGCGCCGCCGGTGGGTGAGGCTGGGAGTCTGTTCCCCGCGCGCATGGGGGTATTTCCATACGCAAACCGCCCGGCGCATTCGCGATCTCCTGTTCCCCGCGCGCATGGGGGTATTTCCCCGGAATGTCTTGCGAATAGAATATTCCGGCCCTGTTCCCCGCGCGCATGGGGGTATTTCCGCCAAGCAAGCTCCCCTGCGTTCACTGCGATGCTGTTCCCCGCGCGCATGGGGGTAATTGTCAAGCGCAAGTTAAAACTGCACGCCTAGCGCAATACGAATTGCACGCCTAGCGCAAGGAAATGCACCCCCAGCGCAACTAAAACTGCACGTCCTCACCGAACAGGAAATCTCGTCCGGCGCCCGAATGCCCCTACCGGTACCATCACTCAACGCCGCCTTCGGCGGGCGTCGGTACCAGCCGGCACCCCCCAAGTCCTCCCAAACCACCCCGAAACCCTGTTTCTGATACCCGCAGGGCGGGCGTAGCCCTCCACTCAACGTTCGCCGGCAATTGTTCTCCGCGCGAGTGGAGGTAATTCCATTGAGCGGCAGTCCCTAGAGTTCGTGAAATACTCATCCCCGCGCAGGTGGGGTGGTAATTTCTATCGACGAAGACTGTCTATGAGGTGAGACAAAGCCAATGGTGGAACCACGGGCACCGGCGGGATAATACGGGAGCGTGGCATTGGTGACATGCTGCACCTAGCGGCGTCCGATTTCTCGGCAGCTACCGTTGGTTTCTGCCAGGGCACAGAAAGTTTCACGATAGTCACCGTAGGTAAACTCTAGATTTCCCGAAACCGCCAAACCTTTAAGGCGCAGTATTTCCTTGTGTGGCTTAACAATTCAAGCCCCTCGATATCCTATGTAAGTGAAAACCAGGAAACCGAAGCAGGGACAAATAACTATTTATTCACCTTTGCCGTATTCGGCATAGCAGTTAACAATGAAGGGTAAGTGGGTCGATCTTCGGAAAGTGTAAGTCTCACATAACCAATTTTCCCGTGTTTTCGCTGTATATGCGCTGGTAGGGGAGGTGGCTGCGCCGTCGTTCCACAAGCCTGGGACTTAGTTCCTTGAATAACTATGTTGGAACTACGTAAAAATGAAACAAGCAGCCGCGCGAAAACAAGAAAACACGCCTTTTCGCGGCCGGAATGCGGCGATGATGATGTCTCGCGCCCCGGTATGGCTGAGCCGATGGAGGGAGGACATGATGCGTATACGCAAAATTGGCGCGATGGCCGGCGCACTTGTGCTGGCTTTGCTTGCGGGGGGGGGGTGCTTACTCGCAGGCTCAACCGGCCGATAGTCCGGCCGCGCGGGTAGAGTGCCCGGCCAAGGAACACCCGGATTTCATCACCCTGGAGCTGTGGGGCACGCAGTTCACGCGCGATGCCGAGGGTAATCTACTAACGGACGCGCCGAAGGAAACGATCAAGTACGCGGTCTTCAAGGTCTACCAGGATCGTAGTGAACAGACTTGGATCAATCCGCGTTACGAGGCGTATAAGGGTGAATTCGAGGTTATCAATTACCCCTCAACCGTTGATGACTGGAATTTCACCTTCAGCGTCCCCAAGTACGAGCTTGCGGGCACCTGGACGGACAACGAAGTTGATTACAATATCACCGAAATTCCCACGCCCGGGTACCGCAGTGATGTGGGCATGAATCCGGATGGCACCCTCAAGTTCACGAATACCCTGGCCACCGATGTTTCGGCAACGAAGGCCTGGCAGGATAACGATAATGCCAAGCAGACCCGCCCGGAGAACATCACTTTCGTTCTGCTCGGTGATGGCAAGGAAGTCGCCCGTAAGACTGTTGGTGAAGCGGAAGGTTGGACGGCCACCTTCGCTGAAGTGGATAAATGCGCGGATGGCTATCTCATCAATTACGAGATCGCGGAAGTTGCCGTTGAAGGGTATAAGTCGGCCGTGACGGGCAATATGACGGATGGCTTCGTGGTGACGAACTCAATCGTGCCGCCGCCTCCGACCCCGACTCCCACGCCTACGGAGTCGGAGACCCCGGAGCCCACTCCGACGCCCACGGAATCCGAGACTCCGGAACCGACGCCCTCGTGTTCGGAAACTCCGGAGCCTACCCCGACTCCCTCGGATACGCCAACCCCAACTCCCACGGAAACGCCGACGCCTACGCCCCCGGTGACGACGCCTCCAGCACCACCAACACCCACGCCGACCGTGCCGGCAACCCAGCCGCCGACGCCGCCGGCCACAACGCCGCCGACGCCGCCGGCCACAACGCCGCCGGCAACCACGCCGCCGGTTCCCTCGCAAACTCCTACTCCCACAACCACGCCCACGCCGCGCGAGCGGCTCGTGAAAACGGGAACGTCCATGGCCGGCCCGGCCGTAACGCTGGCGGGCCTCGCGTGCCTGGCAGCGGGAGGAGTGATGGTGGTACGACGGCGCAGCTAAGCACCGCGTACTCAACGCATTAATGTGACTCATCGTGGGGCGGCGACGCCAATAAGTCGCCGCCCCACTCCCATACACCCGCGAATCCCCGCGCACTCCCGCGCGCCCCCACGCGCACCTACGCAACCTCCCGCGCGCGCCCCACTCCCATACACCCGCAAGGTCTCTTCACAAATGTACATTTAAGTGCCATAGTGGCTTGGTGATGGGGGCACAGGTGCCCCGTTCAGTCTCGCTCACCGCGGCGCCCGCCGCACCGATGACTGAAAAAACAATCACGTTTCATCAATAACTACAAAGGAGTAACCGTATGTCGATTCGCGTTGCCATTGTGGGAGTAGGTAATTGTGCGTCCTCGCTGGTGCAGGGCGTCACTTACTACCACGGCGCATCTGAAAGCGAAACGGTCCCGGGCCTTATGCACGTGGTATTTGGCGATTACCATATCCGCGATATCGAGTTCGTGGCGGCCTTCGACGTCGATGCCAAGAAAGTCGGCACCGACCTGGCCACCGCGATTAACGCCAGTGAAAATAACACAATTAAAATCTGCGATGTGGCACCTACCGGGGTGGAGGTGCTGCGCGGCCCCACGCTCGATGGCCTGGGGGAGTACTACCGCGCCACCATTACCGAATCCGATGCCGAGCCCGTTGATGTGGTGGCTGCGCTCAAGGAAGCGCGGGCCGATGTGCTGGTCTCGTACCTCCCGGTCGGCTCCGAAGAAGCCGCGAAGTTCTACGCGCAGGCCGCCCTCGATGCCGGCGTCGCCATGATTAATTGCATGCCGGTCTTCATTGCCTCCAACCCGGAGTGGGCCCAGAAGTTCACGGACGCGGGTGTGCCGATTGTGGGCGATGATATTAAGAGCCAAATCGGCGCCACCATTACCCACCGGGTGCTCGCCCGCCTCTTCGAGGAGCGCGGGATTTCCCTCGACCACACCTACCAGCTCAACGTGGGCGGCAATATGGACTTCAAGAACATGTTGCAGCGCTCGCGCCTGGAGTCGAAGAAAATCTCCAAAACCCAGGCGGTCACCAGCAATATCACCCAGCAGCTCGACCCGCACGATATCCACGTGGGCCCCTCCGATTGGGTGCCCTGGCTCGAGGACCGCAAATTCGCCTTCGTGCGCCTGGAAGGCCGCAATTTCGGCGATATTCCGGTCAAGCTGGAATACAAGCTTGAGGTCTGGGATTCCCCGAATTCAGCCGGGGTGGTCATCGACGCAATCCGCGCCGCCAAGATCGCCCTCGACCGCGGCATCGGTGGCCCGCTGCTGTCCGCCAGCGCCTATTTCATGAAGTCGCCGGCGCAGCAGCGCCCCGATGAAGAGGCCCGCGCCGCGGTGGAAGCCTTCATCCGCGGGGAAGTGGAGCGCTAAGCCCGGCTAGATGGCGCTAAGCCCGGCCCGCTATCGAGCCGGGCCCGCCTCAGCGCCCCCCGGCATCCCGTGCATCCGCACCATCTCAACAAATGTGGCGGCCGTTTCCCCTACCAGGAACGGCCGCCACGTTGTTTACAGTAGTGCAACAATTTTCGCACAGCTCGCGTCCGCGCAGGTAGGTACGACGCCGCAGCTCACCGGCCTACAGCCGCTCGCGCCATCACCGTTTCTTTAATGATTTGCCGCCGCGGCATCCGCCTGAGCGCCAGCTTCCGCATCTGGCTTTTCCGCATCCGCCACCTTCATAACATTCCAGCCTTGCTTAATAAGCACAGCCTGGAGGGGGAGCCGGCCATAAGCAACCGCCTTGAGCGGCCAGGGCTTCTTCCGCCACTGGTAGGCCATGTTGATATTCGCCGGGAAAACGGCGAGGAACAGCGCGATGGCCGCCGCGCCGCCGAGCTTGCGGGTGCGGTGGTGCGCAATAAGCCCGGCCGTCACCAATTCCGCCACACCGGAGGCCAGCGTATAGGCACGCGCCTCCCCGGGAAGTTGGGGCGGGATGATGGAATCGAAGGGCTCGGGAGCGATGAAGTGCAGGGCTCCCATGCCGGTGAGGAGGCCGGTAAGAAGCTGGGGATCTTTGCGTGACATAACTTGATCGTAGACCTGGTATGAGGCTGTATTCAATTATTTCGCGACCGGTTCTCACGGATGGGCACCACATACCGCCGCGAATTTGTCGCTAGACAACCATGGACACGTCGCGTACTTTTTGTCAATTTTCGTGTGGTGCTCATAACATAAAGTTCTTTACTAATCGGTGAAAATTCATTTCAAATCAACGATGTAGGTCAAGGGTCCTAGAAGTCGCCATGCTACGTTGATGCGAAAAAATGCGGGGGGGGGTGCCATTTTCGGGGATTTTTAGCGCCATAGTACGCCAATTTTCCAAGTGTAAAGATTTGCAAAAAATTTTCAGGCTGGGAGCCGTCTGGGAACTTTGGCGGAGATGAATCACGTTTCACCTTACTGGACAGTAGGTAGTTCCTCCCGTAGCTTGTTAAGGCGATTGATAACTATTAGTTATATGGCGGGCTGATCAACCACTTCCGGTGATCAATTCTTCGTGTAATGGACAGGATGAGCGTGAATTTTCGGGCGATACCGGCAACGGTTGCAACGATCGTGGCCGCACTCATGACCAGCCATGCCACGGGTCTCCCATTTTCGGGTACCCCGGCGCCTCATCCCACCCCTGGTATCGCCACCGCTCAAGATGCCAGCGATCAGCCCACCTCGGAAGCTACGGAACCCGGCACCGCCGCCGCGGATCCTGCACAGCCTAATCTCGCCAGCCCGGCTGCGCCGTCGGCCTCCACTGAAACAGGCGCCACCGAAGAAAACGCGACCGAAGAAGGCAGCGCAGGCGCAACAGAAGGCAACCAAGAAACCACCCCGGCACCGGATACCGATCCGAATGCCGCGGGCGCAACCGATACCACCACTCCGCTGGACCGGGCGCAGAAGAGCTGGCGCGAACAGCTTGGAATCCTGGAACAGCCGGAAGGCACCCCGCGGGATGGCTCGGCCAGCCCGCTCGCCGCGCCGCCGAGCCGCTTCGCGCCGCGCAATGTGGCCCCGAGCCGCATGGAGCAGTGCACCGGCCGTGGTTTCTACTCGATGGGCTCCGGTAAAGGCGAAATCAACCGGATTACTTTCCAGCCCAACGGCCAGCTGGGTTCCGAACCGGTGGGCCGCGTGGAATGGAAGAAGGATACCGGCGCGGGCCGCAATCTCGGCTACGATGCCCTGGCCATCGCTGCGGACGGTTCCATGTGGCATGCCGAGTTCCAGGGTTCTACCCAGCCGGGAACAAACCCGAATACGTGGATTAGCCACGGGCGCATCAGCAATACCGGGGACAAGGGCTACCAAAGCCTCGAGCGTTACCAGATCATCAATCCGCAAATGCCGATCAAGGGTGGAACGATGTCGCCGGACGGTAAGTACGTCCTCATCGGTGACACCGCAAATGCTGGCCCCAATTACAAGTCGAAGCGCAAGCTCATGGTGTTCGACCCGGCTACCAAGCGCCTGGTGACTCTTGGTTACCTGAGCTCCAGCAGTCTGTCCTCCGCGGTTTTCTCCGACATGATTTTCGATAAGGACGGTAATCTTTATCTACTGGCGGGTTCCGCGGAGGGGCGCCTCAATAACCAGGGTCGCGATTTTTCCGGCTTGACCCAGATGCGCATTGATCGTATCGATGCCGCAGATTTCCAGGCTGCCTACAACCGGGCCATTGCGCAGGGTCAGTTCGCGACCGCGAATAATGCCCGCAATCCGCAAATCAATCTCAATACAATCCGCAATAAGAATTTCCCGGAGCTGCCGGCCCAGCTCATTCGCTCTTTCCACATGAATATCATGATGTTTGAGCCCGGCGGGCTCGCTGCGGGCTCCAACGGTTCGTTCTATATCTCTGGGCGCTATACCGGGCAGAACCCGGGTGCTAATAATGGGCGCGGCGGCTTTGCGCGCAGTGCGATCTACGAAGTCGATATCATTTCCGGCGAAGTGAAGAACGGCGGCAAGCCCGTCTTCAAGACGCCTGACCCGGCCGCTAACGATATGTACAACGGCCAGTGGGCTGATCAGTTCATCGTCGATTTGGAAGGCTGCGCGGATCTTCCTACCATTAGCGCGGAGAAGAACATCACCAAGCGCCTGAATGAGCGCGACCAGTTCACAGTGACCGTGGCGGAGAAGAACCCGGGTACGAATCCGCTGGGAGGCGCCCCGTATTCCGAATCCGTTACGACGACGGGCCAAGCCGATGGTCCCCAAACGCCGACGCGCAAGATGCTGCGTGGCCGGGATCGCGTGTATGTGCTCAAGGAGCAGATGGCCGGCGGTTCGGCGTCGTCGCTCAGTGACTACAACAAAGTGTGGAGCTGCACGGACAAGCTGGGGCGGAATGTTCAGGTGCGCGGGCAACGCGAGGAAGGCGGTGCTTTCCTCGGGGAAGTGACCTCGCCTGCCGTGAGTGGAAATCTCACGTGCTCGGTATTGAATAGCCCGAAGGTAACTTCGCTGACCATCCAGAAGCAAGATGCGGATTATAGTGATCCGCTGCCCGGTGCCGTTTTCGACCTGTGCGAGGATACCAACGGGAACGGACGCTGCGATGCTGGCGAGCCGCGCCAGGGCGAGCGCACCACGGATCAATACGGCCGAGCCAGGTGGGATAATGTGCTCATTGGCCGGCGCTACGTGGTGGATGAAGTTTCTGCCCCGCGCGGTTACCGGCCTGCTGGCGCACCGCAGGTTGTGACGACCAAGCAGCAGAATCCCCCGGTCATTATTAAGAATGATCGTGTGCGTGGCACCATCGTCTGGGAGAAGAAGGAAACCGGGTCAGAGAAGTACCTCAAGGGATCCGTCTGGACGATACGCGATCAGCATAGGCGTCCCTTCGAGGTGACCGATTGCGTGGGGGAGACCGCGCAGGCGTGCCCGGTAACCAAGCTGTGGCAGGATCAGGATCCGCGCCCGGGCAAATTCCGCCTGGAGAACGTGCCCTGGGGTACCTACACCCTAGAAGAAAAGACCGCGCCACTGGGCTACGTGAAGTCCACCGAGGTGAAAACCGTGGAGGTGAGCGCCACAACGGTCACGAATGACCGCAACGAGCCCGTGGAACTGAATCTCGGCGCGATTTACAACAAGCTTCGTGAGGCACCGCCGCTTCCACTCACCGGTGGGTGGAGTGATAGCGCGTTCCGCACGGCAGGTTTCGCGGTGCTCGGGGGAGCTGTGCTCCTGGTGAGCATCGTGATGATCAGACGGCGAAACCGGGGGTGAGCGTGGAATAAAGGCTCAACCACTGAGAACTATCTGCGCGGGTAACACCGCGTATCTACCGCCGCCCTTGGGGCAAATATAACCACACAACTAATTGAAGCAATATGTGCTGCAATCACGGAGAGGACTACCATGCAGCTGAAGAAATCTATCCGCGCGGTGCTCGCCGCCCTGATCACCGCCCTCCTCGGCGCGGCCGGTCTGGTGCTCGCACCCGGGGCCCACGCTGCCCCGCAGAACGACAATCTCGGTAACCCCGATCTCACCCGCAAGGGCTCGATTGTGGTTCACAAGTACGAGAATCCGGCCTGGAACCAGGCGAATAACGGTCGTCCGCTGACCGCTCCCGATACCGCGAAGGCTATGGACGGCGTTGAGTTCATTCTCCAGAAGGTTAGCGGTATTGACCTGACCAACCCCGACGAATGGGGAAAGATCTCCCAGCTTCAGTACGACGAAGCTGCGAAGAAGGTTACCTACAATGGCCAGGACGTTACTCTCGACGCTAACGAAACAAAGCAGGTCACCGCTGCTGGTGGCACTGCCACTTTCGGTGACCTCGCTGCTGGCGTGTACCTGGTTCGTGAAGGCGATACCGGTACCCACAAGGTGATCAAGAAGGCCCAGCCCTTCTTCGTCTCCATCCCCTTCCCCTCCAAGGAAGGTCAGACCGCTAAGTGGCTCTACGACGTTCATGCTTACCCGAAGAATACCGTGTCCGATGATGGCACCAAGACCCTGAAGGATGAATCGGCCCAGAAGGTTGGCGACAACGTTGACTGGGAGATTAAGTACGCTGTTCCCGCCCTCGGCGTGAACGAAACTTACACCAACGTCGGCATGGAAGATCAGCTCGACGCTCACCTCAAGTACAAGAACGCCGTGGTGACTCTTGGTGGTGAAGCACTTACCCAGGACGCCGACTACACCGTGACCGTGGAGCCTGCCGATAAGGGTGAAACCGATACCGCTGTGAGCCAGAAGGTGACCATCAAGCTGACCCCGGCTCGCCTCGCTAAGGTGGCTGCTGGTCAGGAATTCAAGGTTGTCCTTTCCACTCAGATCACCGGTGTTCCGCAGAACGGTGAAATCCCCAACTCCTTCGGTCCGATTGTCAACGATTACCAGCCTGGTGTCACCACCACGACCTCTGACCGCAAGGTCAAGCTTGGTGAGCTCCTCGTTCTCAAGCGCGATAAGGATGATCAGAAGCCTCTGAAGGACGCCGAATTCGCAGTGTTCGCGACGAAGGAAGCCGCGACCGCGGGCACTGATCCGATTGCCAAGGCCGTTTCTGGTGAGGACGGTCAGGTTCGCTTCGTTGGCTTGGTGCTCGGCACCGAGGACAGCAAGAAGTTCTACCTTAAGGAAACCAAGGCTCCCGCCGGCTACGTAATCAACACGGAAGTCAAGGAAGTTACGGTGAACAAGGGCAAGGCAACTGAGGTTGCCCTGACCATCGACAACACCAAGCATGACGGCCCGAACCTGCCGCTGACCGGTGCTGCTGGCCAGCTCATGCTCACCCTGGGTGGCCTCGCGCTGCTGGGTGCTGCGGGTGGCTTGACCGTCGCTCAGGTTCGCCGCAACCGCGCGGTGAACGCCTAAGCACAGAACTGACCGCGTAACATACGCGGCCTACCGAACGGGTGGGGAGGTGCCATCTGGTACCTCCCCACCCGGGTCTGTATCTCATGAAGAAAAACCTGCTGCTGCCCTACCTCATCGGGCTCCTTGTTATCCTCGGCCTCACCTTGCTGGTGTATCCGCACGCCGCCGCCTGGCTCTCTCAATACGAGCAATCCAAAATCACCGGCGCGTACTCCGATCAAATCGCCACCGCCCAGCCTGATAAAGAAACCCAGCTTGCCGCCGCGCACGCCTATAACGAAGCATTCAACGCCGGCGCGATTCTGGAAGCAAACGAACGCAAAGCCACCGGCACCGGCGACACCACCGCCGCGGACGGCATCTGGCCCTACGAAAAGATTCTTGCTGCGGACTCCGAAGGCCTCATGGCCCGGCTCCGCATTCCCAATATCGACGTTGATTTACCCGTCTACCACGGCACCTCAGATGAGGTCCTCAACCGCGCGGCCGGCCACCTGGAAGGCACCTCGCTGCCGGTAGGCGGGCCGAGTACCCGCGCCGTTATCACCGCGCACCGCGGCCTGGCCAACGCGCGCATGTTCACCGACCTCAATAAGGTCAACGTAGGGGACACCTTCACCATCGAAGTGTTCGGTGACGTACTCACCTATCGCGTCCGTGATACCAAAGTGGTGGCCCCGGAAGATACCGATACCCTGCGGGTAGAAGAAGGAAAAGACCTCGTCACCCTGGTGACCTGCACCCCGCTCGGCATCAACTCCCATCGCATCCTGGTCACGGGAGAGCGCATTATTCCCACCCCGGTGGCAGACGTGAAAGCCGCGAATAAGCCCTCGGATCTGCCGCGCTTCCCATGGTTTGCCATTGCTTACGGCGTGGCTGTGCTGGGCACCATCGGGGTGCTCGGGCGCATGACGTGGAAAGAACGCCGCCGCGCCAAGAACAACGCCGCGAGTTCGGAAGCATAACGCTTGTGGCACAGCAAACGGGAGGGATACTACTCAGTACCCCTCCCGTTCAGCTAAGCCAGTTCCTCTTCAACGCGCAGAAACTCATCCCGGCCAATAGTGAAACGCCGCTTGCTTACCGGCGCGGGCGGGGAGGGAAGCGCAATCGCGTCAAGGTAAAAATCATTGACCCGCACCAGCAGCTGGAGCCGGCCCTGCTCCACCAGGTAGAAAGCACGAGGATGCGGGCCATCCAACCAGCCGCGATACACATCCAAATCCAGGACACTCAGCACAAAGAAGCCAGCTGCCTTCAACCGGTAGTGGCTCGGCCGAGCCTCCAGGTACCAAATCCGGGCATCTGGGAAAAGCTCACGCACCTGATCATCCGCATCGCGCCGCTCAGCCGCCGCGAGCTCGGACTTGTGCCGCTCCGGATCAGCCACCAGCCTACTGCGGACGTTCTGCGTAGCTCGGCGCAGCACCACCATGCCAAATTCGTCCATCGGCGTTTCGGGATTACGCATCGAGGGTCGCTTCGCCATCACGCACCTTTCTTTCCGTGCTTCGTGGCAGCACCAGCATTCGTAGAAGCCGCATCGCGCCCGCCAGCGCCATTGCCCACGGTAGCCATATTACGCGCGGCCTGAGTATCAGCTGCCGGAACGGCAGCTGCGGCGTCGTCGCCCTCACTAGAGCAGGGCGCGGGCAGGCTCCATTGCAGCGGAATCGCCCCGCGGCTGCGGTCCGGATGCTGAATCACGTCGAGGAGTCCCAGGATGGTGGGGGTGAGCGCCGTCGTTCCTGTATACGCAAGATAGCGGGACTGCCAGCGCGGCTTGAACTTTTCCTTGTAGGAACGCAGGCCCTTGAAATTGTAGAGGCGGTCGCCGAAGTCGTAGATCACGCGCACCACCTTTTCGCGCGCCCGCGAAAAACGCGTGGTGCCCGTATTGGACATGGGCGCCATCCCCAGGTTCACATGGGTGTAGCCGTTTTCTTTCGCCCATTCGATCAGCGAAACGAAAATGCCGTCCATGGTGCCGCCCGGCGCGTCGGGGCGAATGCGCATGAGGTCCACGGACGCAACCCCCGGCGCCATCGGCATGAGGCTCGCGAATCCTTCGATACGTTCCTCCCCACGCACCAGCAGCACCGGGGTGCGACCAATATAGGAGGCGTCGAAGAAACCGAGGGAGAAGCCCATTTCGGAACGTTTGCCCAGCCAGGCATCCGAAACTTCGCGCAGCTCCCCGATGAATTCGGGAGTGTAAGGCGGGAAATGCACTTCGAAATGCGTGCCTTTTTCGCCCATGCGGTTGCGCATGCGCCGGAACACCTTGCCCTTATTGCCCACATTGGAGTAGGTGGCCAGGTCCACGGTGGCGTCCTCCCCGATTTTCACGAAGGAGAAACCGATATTCGCGCAGGCCCCCAGGTAAATATCCGCGATCTCGTAAATCGCCACCGAACAGCCGTGTTCATCGGCGTAGGTCACGAACTCCTCGAAGAGCTCCTCGAAGGAGGCCTCGTCCCCAAAGGGATCGCCGAGCACCAGCATGGAGGAACGGTAGGGGCGGTAGAGCAGCGCCGCGCGCCCGTTCGAAGAATAAAAGACCTGCTTATCGCCCAGATAGAAAAGATGCGTGAAGGCATTACCGGCATTGTGCTCGCTCATGAACGTTTCGAAACGATGCACGTCATCCGGGGGGGGCAGCTCAAAATGCGGGGCGCGTGAACGCGAGAAAAGCAGCGCGAGGGAAATGAGGGAAACGAAGCAGATCATGCTCACACCGGTGAGCAGCGCGTGGGCGGTGGGGTATACGTGCGCCTGCGGGGCGCCGTGGATCCAGCGCCAGGCGAAAATTCCGAGGGGGATCCCCACCGCGATGACCGCGGAAAACGCGAAAGAACGCCATTCGAAGGGGAGCGGGTCGCGGTTGAAAGCCCCGCGCGCCAGGTAGAGCAAAATCGCGAAAAGAATAATGACGATAATTGCGCCGGTATCCAGGCCGCGCGCCACCGAGGCCACCGCCGCCACGCCCAACAGAATCAAAATAATCGGGAAAATGCGGCTCACCCGCTGGCGCACCCCGCGCGCCAAAATAAGCAGCATAATCCCCACCAGCAGCGAAACAATACGCGAGGAGCGAATCATTTCGTGGGGGAGGAAGACATGCAGCAGCGCCACCCGCGCGTAAAACGAGGGCGCGAAAGCATTGACGATGGAGAAAATCCCCAGAATCACCACGCCGGTGGAAAGCGCGTTAATGAGCCAGCGTTCGCGTTTCTCGCGATCCTCCAGGCCCAGGCGCGGGTAGGCGTATTCGGCCAGCCAGTACACGGTGGCCGCCAGCCACGGCAGCGCGTAGTAGGTGACGCGGTAGACGATAATCGCGAGCACCAGGGTCGAAGAATCAAAACCGAGGTGCTGGAAGAACACAATAACGGTGAGATCGAAGGTTCCCAGGCCGGCCGGAATGAAGCTGAGCAGGCCCACCAGGGTGGCGGTGGCGTACACAAACACGGCCTGCACGAAAGAAACCTCACCCAGGAACGTGCGCACGCAAATCCAGAAGAACACCGCCGCGGCCAGCCAATCCGCAACGGAAGCAAAAAGCATCTGGAGTTTCTGCCGGAAATTCTGGGTGCCGATCGCGGTGGTGCGCAAGTCAATCTTCCAGAAATGCACTTTGCCAGCCAGGAAATACACCGGGATATACAGGCAGGCCACCACGGGTACCACCAGGAAACGCCCGTCGTAGCGGAAGGCGAAAGGCAGGGTGGCTAGCAGCATGGCGAACAGCCCGAGCAGGTTCGCGGCCCATACCGCAACGCTCGCATCCACGGCGGCTTTGGTGGAGGCCCCGGCCCGCTTGTAGTAGCGCGAGCGAATCGCCCCGCCGGTCAGCCCGCCCAGCCCCGCAAAATTATTAAAAGCCTGGGCGATCCACCCGATTTTCGCGGCGGTTCCCACCGGGATCTCCACCCCGAAATGCCGGGAGGCGAAGATGTCATAAATACCGGTGGCGGTAAAAGCCAGAAAACCGAGGGCCACCAGCTCCACGAGGATAATCGGAGGTGTCGAGCTGAGCACTTTCGCCATCTGTTCACCGCTCAGCTCCTTGAGCTGGCTGTGAGCCACGGCCGCCACGCCGGCGATCACCAGCACGTAGAAAGCGATTTTGAAGGGGCGGGGGTGGGAGCGGATGAAGGCGACAAGTCGCGACACCGGGGAACCTTTCTTCGACGACGACACCCCGGCCCGCGTGCTCACTTTCGCGGCGCTGACCGGCCCGGGGGCTTCCTGAACCTTTCTCATTATGCCCTTAAGCCAGGCATTCGTGCCGGCCAACGGGTGCGGTTCGGGTGCGCAAATCCTGTGACAACTGTGCAAATTGGAGGGAGTTGTGATGTATGTCTTAACCGACACGCGGCGATTTCGCAGAAAATTCTCACTTTGGCGCCAGTTTCCGCTACATTTTTGCTTAGTGGTTCTTATGAGCCATGTACCTGAACAGATATCGAGAGGTATTTTCATGTCCGTTAACCGCACAGAGCTCATCGCAGCTATCGCCGACCGTTCCGGCCTGTCCAAGTCCGATGCCGATAAGGTGATCGCCGCGCTCCAGGAAGTGCTCGTCGATTCGCTTTCCAAGGGCGAAGCCGTGAAGATCACCGGCCTGCTCTCCGTGGAGCGCACCGAGCGCGCCGCCCGCAAGGGCCGCAACCCCCGCACCGGTGAAGAAATCGAGATTCCCGCCGGTTTCGGCGTGAAGATCTCGGCTGGATCCAACCTCAAGAAGGCTGTGTCCAACAAGTAGCCTGAGTTGCTTGTGAGTATCGCCTCCTCGGTTTTGCCGGGGAGGCGATTCTTGTGTAGGGGCGTGTTGAGGTACGACGGCGCTGCCGGGCTCCGGGTACTTTCGCTTTCCACGTGAGGCGCCCCGGTGCGGCTTCCCCGGGCCGGCGCGGGCCGTACAATAGAGCCCATGAGTACTTCCCTTCCCGATCCTTTAGGAACTCCGGGCGCGCCATCGGCCCCGGCCGGCCCGGCCACGGAATCTCAGCAATCCGTCGGGGTGCTGGAACGCACCGAAGAACGCCTTTCTCACGGTGATGAGGAGCGTTTCTCCCACTACGTGCGCAAGGACCGCCTTATGGCTTCCGCCGTGTACGGCCAGCCGGTGGTGGCGCTGTGCGGGAAGATTTGGATTCCTTCGCGCAACCCGGATCGCTATCCGGTGTGCCCCACCTGCAAGGAAATCCGTAAACAGATGGGCAACCAAGGCTCCGGATGGCCCTTCGGGCCGGACGTGCCGGGAAGTGGCAAGTGAGTCTGCACCGCTCGATTCCCGCTTCTACCCCGCATACCCCTTCCGTTTCCGCCGCTTCGAATCTCCCTCCGGCTTTCCCGGCCCGCGCGGCCTGGGGAACCACCTCGAGCCTGCGCTCCTGGCAGGCCGAAGCGCTGCGCCTCTACCTGGAGCGCATGCCCCGGGATTTCCTCGCGGTAGCTACCCCCGGGGCGGGTAAAACCACCTTCGCGCTGCGCGTCGCCGTCGAAATGCTCGCGCGCCACGAGGCCCGCACCATCACGGTGGTCTGCCCCACCGAACACCTGAAAACACAGTGGGCGCAGGCCGCGGCGCGCGTGGGTATTCAGCTGGACGCCGATTTCACCAACGCCCAGCGCACCGAAGGCTCCTTCTTCAACGGGGTGTGCGTGACCTATGCCCAGGTGGCCGCTAACCCGGCCCTGCATCGCGAACGCACCAGCGCCCGGCCCACCTTCGTGATCCTGGACGAGATTCACCACGGCGGGGATGCTCTCTCCTGGGGGGATGGCATTCGCGAAGCCTTCACTCCGGCCACCCGCCGCCTGGCCCTCACCGGCACGCCTTTCCGTTCGGATACCTCGCCCATTCCTTTTGTGACCTACGAACCGGATGGCTATGGGAACTTGCGCTCCAAAGCCGATTACACCTACGGTTACGCCCAGGCGCTGCGCGACGGGGTGGTTCGGCCGGTTATTTTCCTGTCCTATTCGGGGCAGGTGCGCTGGCAAACCAAGCAGGGTGACGTGGTGGCCGCGACCTTAGGCGAGCCACTCACCAAAGATATGACGGCGCAGGCTTGGCGTACCGCCCTCAATCCGGGTGGGGAGTGGATCCCGGAGGTGCTGTCCGCCGCGAACGAACGCCTCACGGTGGTGCGCCGCTCGCTACCCGATTCGGGTGGGCTGGTGATCGCCTCCAACCAGAAGGATGCCCGCGCGTACGCGCAGATCCTCACCGAGATCACCGGGGAAGCACCTACCGTGGTGCTCTCCGACGATGCCGGCGCGAACGAAAAAATCGCCACCTTCGCGGATTCTGATTCGCGGTGGATGGTGGCGGTGCGGATGGTATCCGAAGGGGTGGACGTGCCGCGCCTGGCCGTGGGCGTGTATGCCACCTCGGCTTCGACCCCGCTCTATTTCGCGCAGGCGATCGGGCGTTTCGTGCGGGCCCGGCGGCGCGGGGAAACCGCCACGGTGTTCCTGCCTTCGGTGCCGGTGCTCCTGGAGCTGGCCGCACAGATGGAAAAAGAACGCGACCACGCCATTTCGAAACAGGCGGAGGTGGCCGGCTGGGATGATGACCTGCTGGAGGCCGCCAACCGGGAAGAAAAGGCCAGTGAGGAACTGGAGGGCCCGGGTTACGAAGCCCTGGAATCGGGGGCGCTTTTCGATAGGGCTCTTTTCGACGGCGGTGAATTCGGGCTCGGGGCGGCCGTCGGTTCGGAAGAAGAAGCAGATTTCCTAGGGATTCCCGGGCTGCTCGAACCCGAAGAAGTGACCACGCTGCTGCGCGCCCACCAGGCCGAACAGGCAAAAAAGGCCCGCTCCCAGCGCCCGGCCCCGGGCGCCGATGAGCTCACCCGCCGGCGTACCGCCCGCAAGGAACTCACCCAGCTGGTGGCGGCCTGGGCGAAGAAAACCGGGGACCCGCACGCCCTTATCCACACGGAGTTGCGCCGCGCCTGCGGCGGCCCGGAAGTCGCCCGGGCGAGCGCCGACCAGATCGAAGCGCGCGTGAAAACACTGCGGCGCTGGTTCGTAGGCCAGCGCTAAGCGCTCTGGCCGCTTCGAACCAGCGCCGCAGCGAGCAGGAAGGCGAGCGGGAATTAAGCCGCGGCGTCGTCGCCAGGGAAAATATCCACCATGCGGGTGGGGATCGCGGGTTCCCCGGCGGAGAGGCGCCAGCCGTCGTAGGGGAGGGCGTCGCGCGAGGTGTCGTGGCGCAGGCGGGCGGCGGAGAGGACTTCCGTGCCGCAGTAACGTTCGTCGATGGTGCCGGCCTCTACCAGATGGACCTGGAGCGGGCGGGCGCCCTGTTTCTCCAGGTAGGCCAGGCCCTCGGCGAAACTCGAGGCGCTCACCACCAGTTCCTCGGTGGCGTGCCCGCCGCTCTCCAAGCGCCCGGCAACCTTGAGCCCGCCCACCGAAGCCTTATTCTCCGAAGCCTTGGCGACCTCCTCGGGCCGGCCGTCCGCACCTTCGCGCTGGACTAGCTTGTAGACCATTTGCGCGGTGGGAACCCCCGAGCCGGTGACCAGGCGGGTGCCCACCCCGTAGCCGTCCACCGGGGCGGAATTGAGGGAGGCGATCGCGTACTCATCAAGATCCGAAGTGACGGTGATCTTCGTGGAGGTGGCACCCAGGCGATCCAGCTGTTCACGTACCTTGAAGGCGGTGGCGATCAAATCACCCGAATCAATACGCACCGCACCGATCTCACCGCCGGCCGCGCGCCCGGCCGCCACCGCATTCTCCACGCCCTGCGCGATATTGTAGGTATCCACCAGCAGCGTGGTGCCGGTGCCCATGGCTGCGATCTGAGTATCGAAAGCTTCGCGCTCCGAATCGTGGACCAGAGTGAAAGAATGCGCCGAGGTGCCCGAAACCGGAATCCCGTACTGGCGCCCGGCCTCCAGATCCGAGGTGCCCACAAAACCGGCGATATAGGCCGCGCGGGCCGCGGAAACCGCGCTGCGTTCGTGGGTGCGGCGCGCCCCGAAGTCCACGCAGGGCCGCCCGTGCGCGGCAATCGTCATACGCGAGGCAGCCGTGGCCACCGCCGAGTCATAGTTGAAAATAGAAAGCGCGAGGGTTTCCAGCACGCAGCACTCCGCGAAGGTGCCCACCGCGGTGAGAATAGGGGAACCGGGGAAGTACATTTCACCTTCCGCGTAACCCCAAATATCGCCGGAGAAGCGGAAGGTGCGCAGCCACTCCAGGGTGGAATCAGAAACGATCTTATTGGCGCGCAGGTACTCAATTTCTTCTTCCCCGAAGCGGAAATTCTTCAGGGCGTCGAGCAGGCGGCCCGTGCCGGCCACCACCCCGTAGCGGCGCCCGCCCGGGAGCCGGCGCGCAAAAATCTCAAAAACGGCCCGCCGTTGGGCCTTTCCCGACTGCATGGCCGCATCCACCATGGTCAGCTCGTACATATCAGTGAGCAAAGCAGTTGAAACACTCATATGCCTGAGTCTACCCGCGCCCACCTGAGCTGGCCGGGGATGATAGGCCGCGCCGGCAGAAGCTGGCGGAGGATGATGGGCCGCGCCGATAAGCGCTGCCCGGGGATGATTCGCCGCGCCGATAAGAGCTTGGCACTAGGATGGAGATATGAGCGCGCACACATCTCCTGAAGATTTAGGGGCCAGCAGCCCGGCGAGCCGCACCGAAAGCCTCACGCTTTTCGAAGCGGTCACCGGCCCGGCCCGCGCCTGGCGCACCGTTGTGCACGATGATCCGATCAACCTCATGAGCTATGTGCAGTGGGTGTTCCAATCCTACTTTGGCCATTCGGCCGACCGCGCCCTCACCCTCATGTTAGAGGTCCATACCCGCGGGCGCGCCGTCGTATCAACCGGACCGCGCGAGCAGATGGAAACAGACGCCCGGGCCATGCACACCTACGGACTGCTCGCCACCATCGAAGAAGAACCGGAAGGTGGGAGATAATATGCTGCCCTTCCGCCCCGCCCGCGGCGGCTACCGTGCCAGCGTTGACGCGACCGAACGGCAACTTTTTGCCGGACTTGCGCGCGACGTCGCAACTCTGCTCGGCTACAACCTGGACGAAGAAATGCAAGAAAGCAGCGCGGATGTAACCGGGCCCGGCGCCGCGCACGCACCTGGCGCCCGCGGCAATGGTACGCCTGGCTCCCGCGGTAACAGCGCACGCGGCGTGGAAGAATCCAGCGATGTGCTCGCCTCCTACGAACGCGAATTAGCCGACCTGGAAACCACCCGCTGCTACACCCCTGCCTGCGATATGGATACCGCCCTCGCCCGGCTCCTGCCGGATATGTCCGAGGAACCCGAGCTCGCTGACGAATTGCGCGCCCTTACCGAATCCGCCGTCTGCCACACAAAAATCCGCAACCTGCTGGTTTTCTATACCTCCCTGGCGAGCGAGGCTGTATGGGTGAGTAATGAAGATGCCGGTAGCTGGCTGGCCGGCGCGAATGATATTCGGATCGTGCTCGGCACCCGCCGCGATATCACCACCGCGGCGGAATCCGAGGCCGTGACCTCCCGCGCGCTCGACATTATGGAATCCGAGCGCCCCCAAATCGATACCACCGACGACATGATCGGCGTGCTCTACGTAATTATTGCGTGGTGGCAAGATTCACTCATCACTGCCATTCAGAACAAGGACCTGCGGCGGTAACTTGACAGTATGGATTCCCGTCCCATTGGTATTTTTGATTCCGGCGTAGGTGGCCTCACGGTCGCGCGCGCGATTATTGACCAGCTTCCCGGCGAATCCATCACCTATATCGGGGATACCGCCCACTGCCCCTACGGCACCAAAACCATTCCCGAGGTACGCGCTTACGCCATGGACATCATGGAGAAACTGGTGGGCTCCGGCGTGAAAATGCTGGTCATCGCCTGCAATTCCGCCACCTCCGCCGCGCTCGCGGATGCCCGGCAGCGCTTCGCCACAGAGATGGGGATCCCGGTGCTGGAGGTGATCCGCCCGGCGGTGCGCCGCGCGGTGCGGGCCACCCGGAACGGGAAAATCGGGGTGATTGCCACCCCGGCCACCATCGAATCGGGGGCCTACCAGGATGCTTTTACGGCCGCCCCGAATCTGGAACTGACCACCCGGGCCTGCCCGCAGTTCGTGGAGCTGGTGGAACAGGGGCAGACGGCCGGTGCCCAGGTGCAGGCGGTTGCCGAACACTACCTCGCTCCGGTGCGGGCGGCCGGGGTGGATACCCTGGTGCTGGGCTGCACCCACTACCCGCTGCTCGCCGGTGTGATCTCCTACACCATGGGGGAGGACGTGACCATCGTGTCCTCCGCGGATGAAACCGCCCGCGATGTTTACCGCGAACTAGCCACCCGCGATATGTTTGCCGGCCCGGGAACCCCCCGGCGCCGCTTCTACGCCACCGGCGACCCGGTGAGTTTCGGGCACCTCGCCCGCAGATTCCTCGGTCCGGAAGTAGGAACCGTGCTATCTACGGAGGAACTCTCGGCATGAGACTGACGATCATTGGATGCTCCGGCTCAATGTCCGGGCCGGAATCACCCGCCTCGGCCTACCTAGTGCAGGCGGAAGGAATCGACGCGAACGGCGCCCCGCGCACCTACACCTTCACGCTGGATTTCGGCCCCGGCGCCATGGGCCATCTGCTGCGCTATACCGACCCGGCACTCCTGGACGCCATGGTGATTTCCCACCTCCACGCCGACCACTGCGCCGACCTCATCGGGATGCAGGTCTACCGGCGCTGGCATCCTTCCGGCCCGCTGCCCCGGGTGGCGGTGTACAGCCCCGGGGATGCGCGGCGGCGCGCCCGCCAACTGGGCGACGACGGCCCGGAAGAAACTTACGACGACGTTTTCGACTTCCGCCAGGTCCGCGCCGGGGATACCTTCCGCGTTGGCCCCATGACCATCCAGGCGTTCCCCGCCCTCCACACCGTGGAAACTTTCGCCTACCGGATCACCGGCCCCTCGGATCTGCGCCCCGGGGAGAACGTGGTGCTCACGTTCACGGGGGATACGGATATGTGCGACGGCGTCGTCGCCGCGGCGCGCGGCGCCGATTTACTCCTTTCCGAATGCGCTTATGAAGATGGGCGGGATACCGTGCGCGGCATTCACCTCACGGGTTCGCGGGCCGGGGCGCTGGCCGCGCAGGCCGGGGCCCATGAGATGCTCCTCACCCACCTCCAGCCGTGGACAGATCGGGAATCCGTGCGGGCCGCGGCGCGGGAAGAATACGAGGGCCGGGTGGCCTGCGTGCGAGCCGGGGAAGCCTTCCGGATCTAAGCGGGGTGCGCGGATCTCAGCAGGCTTGGGCAGGGCTCCGCGGGCGTGGTTTGGCATCAGCTGGCTACGCGGATTTTTCATGTTGTAGCGGCGCGGTAGCCTTAAGCCATGACTGAAAAGAACTCCAGCGCCACGCGAGCGGACGGGCGTGCCGTAGATGAGATGCGCCCCGTCACCATTGACCGCCACTATTTTGAGACCGGGGAAGGCAGTGTGCTGGTGCGCTTTGGGCGTACCACCGTGCTCTGCGTTGCTTCCTTTGAAGAAGGGGTGCCGCGCTGGCGCAAAGGCAGCGGGGAAGGCTGGGTAACCGCCGAATACTCCATGCTTCCGCGCGCTACCTCGGAGCGTTCCCCGCGCGAATCCGTGCGCGGGAAAATCGGGGGCCGCACCCATGAGATTTCGCGGTTGATTGGCCGCAGCCTGCGCGCCGCCGTTGATATGAAAGCCCTGGGGGAGAACACCATCACCCTGGATTGCGATGTGTTGCAGGCCGACGGCGGAACTCGCACCGCGGCTATTACCGGCGCTTTTGTGGCTCTGGCGGATGCCATCTCCTGGGCTCGGGCACGTAAGTTGGTGCGCCGCCCGGTCCTTACCACCTCGGTTTCCGCGGTTTCGGTGGGCATCATTGACGGCCAGCCGCGGCTCGATCTTCCTTATGAAGAGGACGTGCGCGCTGATACCGATATGAATATCGTGGCGCTGGGCAGCGGGGATTACGTGGAGGTTCAGGGAACCGCGGAACACCACCCCTTCAACCGCGCTGATCTTGGGGTTCTCCTTGACCTGGCGGATAAGGGCACCCGCGAGCTTCGTGAACTCCAGCATCGGGTGCTCTTCGAGGGGGAGAATCCGGTACGTAGCGATGTGTTTACCGGCGGTGACCAGTGGAAGTAGCGCAGCCGCGGCGCGTCGTCGTCGCTACCGGAAATGCCCATAAAGTCACGGAACTTCGCAATATTCTGGCGCCGTGGTTGCAGGAAATTGAGCTTGTCTCCGGCGCGGAGTTTGCGGTGCCTGAACCGGTGGAGGATGGCACCACGTTCGCGCAGAACGCGCTCATCAAAGCGCGGGCCTACGCGCGGGCTACCGGCCTGCCGGCTATTGCCGATGATTCGGGCCTGTGCGTAGATATTCTAGGTGGGGCGCCCGGGATTTTTTCGGCGCGCTGGAGCGGTCACCACGGGGACGACGCCGCGAACCGCCAGCTCCTCCTCGCCCAGCTCGCGGATGTGCCGCTGGCCAATCGTGGCGCTCATTTTCATTGCGCGGCCGCGCTGGTGACCCCGGAAGGCCATGAGGAAGTACGCGAAGGCGAAATGCCGGGCATCCTCCTCACCGCCGAGCGCGGCAGCGGGGGCTTCGGCTATGACCCGATCTTCGCGCCGGCCGGCTCCAGCCGTTCCAACGCGGAATTGAGCCCGGAGGAAAAGGATGCTATCTCCCACCGCGGCAAGGCATTTGCTCAGCTGGCACCGGTGATCGTGCAGGTGCTAGCCGAGCGGGCTTAGCAGCGGCCAATATAGCCGAGCGCTGCGCGCAAGAGAGCGGCGTGCCCATCGGACATTTCCGCCTGCAGCTCCGCGGTGCGTGCCTCCCCGGGCGTAAACCAGGTGAACTCCAGGGAGTCATTTCCCGGATCGCAATCCCCGTGAATGGGGATGATATAGGCCAGGTCTACCCGGTGCTGGCGCGCATCGTAATACCCGGCCTCCGGTTCGGGAGTGGGGAAGTATTCGGTGACCGTGAACGGGGCCAGATACGGCGGCAGTTGAGGAAGTGCCACCGAACCGAGGTCTTTATCGATATGGCGGATAAGCGCGGCGCGCACCGGTTCGTGGAACAGCACCCGCCCCGAGGGGAACTCCCGCAAAATCCCCTCAGAATCGGCACGCAGCAGCATCCCGATAGCGATCACCCGCCCGGTTTCATCCAGGCGAACCGGCACAATATCCACGTACACCATCGGGACCTTGTGCCGGACAAATTCGAGTTCCTCGGGGCTGAGCCACGGACCCATATCAGCTGCGTCGACTTCACTCATGTTCTTAATTTTGCCGGGCTTTACGGCCGCGTGGTCCACTCCACGCTACCCGCGAAACATCTGCATTTTCGCGTAGAGCACCGGCGCGGGTGGGGTTCGGCGCGCCATGCGGAAGCTAGACTGAGTGGCATGCGCCAAGCTCGATACCTCAACTACCTCGCCCTCGCCATTCTTGCGCTGGGCGTGGTCACCCTCGCTGTGGGTTGGTATATCGCCATCAGCGGGCATGCCCTCCCGCAATACGGAGTGATTCTCGCGCTCGGAACGGTTGGAGCGGTGGCGTGCGGGCTCGGGTACTGGAGTGAACGCCCCTGGATATTCGGGGCTGGCGCGGTTTTTATGCTGTGGTTCGCGCCCACGCCCCTGGGCCTGTGGCCTCTCGGGATTGGTATCGCCATGCTTATCGCGTGGGCCGTGCTTATTGTGAAGGAAAATAATGTTAAATTCTGGTGATCGTGCCCCGGATTTCACCTTGGACAGCACCGCGGGAACCTTCCGTCTTTCTGAACATCTGAACGACGGCACCCGTGGAGTCATCGTGTACTTCTACCCGAAAGCCAATACCCCAGGGTGTACTACCGAAGCTTGCGATTTTCGCGATAATCTCAATTCTCTGCGCTCGGCTGGCTATGCCGTGGTGGGAGTTTCCCCGGATTCGCTCACCTCGCTGGAGAAATTCCGGGAGAAGCAGGGGCTCAACTTTGTGCTCGCCTCCGATCCGGATCACGCGGTGGCAAGTGAATGGGGCGCTTGGGGAGAAAAGCAAAACTGGGGTAAAACGGTTACCGGAATGCGCCGCTCCACCGTGGTGGTCAATCCGGATGGCACCGTGGCAGCGGCTTTTTACAATGTGAAAGCTACCGGGCATGTGGCGCGGCTGCGCCGCGATCTCGGTATTGACGAATAAGTGGGAAAGGTGAATGGCTGGAACGCGGGTCTTGGCGTTGTGATCGTGCGATAGTTTCTGATCTTTCGGTCCTTTCGGCGTTCCCGGCCTTTTCTGGCTTTCCTGGCCCTTTCCGAATTTTCCTACACCGGGAAATCCGCTAGGATAGACCGGTACGCGCGCGTGGCGGAACTGGTAGACGCGCTGGATTTAGGTTCCAGTGCCTTTGGGCGTGAGGGTTCGAGTCCCTCCGTGCGCACATTTTTTCCCTTGATATCAAGCCAAAAAGTGTTTCGGTTGGGTGCCTGTGGACACGGCGTGGACACGAAGGGCACAGTTAGGTACGGGGTATGGCTTCTATTGAGAAACGGGTGCGCAAGGACGGTACGCCTACGTGGCGTGTCCGGTTTCGTTTGACGCCGGACGGGAACCCGGTGTCTGAGACGTTTTCCACGGCTGAGGCCGCGCCCCTATAGCGCGGCACCGTCCCCTTGCCAGGTCTTGCACCCGGTCAGTCCCTAAACGGTCAAGGGGGGAGGGGAGAGCGGGCGAACGCTGTCACCATTCGCCCGCCTACGGTCAGCAGTTACTAACTAGCGTCAAACTCATTGAGCATCATTTTCACGATCTCAAAGAGCCTTTCACGGCGCTTAGCATTGCTCTCTACGACAATTAGCCGTATCATTTGGAGCAGTGAGTTAGTTTCTGCGTTTCTCATAGGAAACTCCTCTCTTGAGGAAAGTCGCCCGGTGTTGACCCGCCGGGCGCTTTCATTTGGCACCGTCCGGATGGACGGCAACCCCGCACTAACCGGGGGCGACTAGCCCGTGTCCATGGACACGAAATAGCGAGCGAAGCAAGCGATTTGAGCGAATAGAGCGACACTCAAAACGCTGGAAACACTAGGAAACAAGCCAAAACAAGGAGTTCACGCTGTCGCCGTTGACAGGTTCGAGTCCCTCCGTGCGCACTCATTGCGACCTTAGCTATCTGCGCGGATATGTAGGCCGACGCTGCTACTGGCACAGGGCCGCCCGCATGACCTCCACGGGAATGTCGGTGCGGCCCAGCCAGATTTCTTCGGCAAAAACGCCCTGCCACAGCAGCATATCCAAGCCGGATACGCATCCCGCGCCGGCGCGGCGAGCGCGCTGGAGCAGCTCCGTTTCCAGCGGTTCGTACACCGCATCAAAAACAATATGGCCCGGGCGCAGCCAGCTTTCAGGGATCAGAGCGCCCGGGTGGGCGCTCATGCCCACGCTCGTGGCATTGACCAGAAGGGAAGCGGCCTCAACCTCGCGGCGCAGCGCCTGCTCATCAGCAAGGTCACAAAGCTGGGCATCCACACCGGTTTCGGCACGCAAGCGAGCCAAAATCTCAATAGCCCGTTCGTAATTCTGCCCGCGTCGGGAAAAGACCCGGATGCGGGATACCCCTTCGAGGGCGGCCCGGGTATAGATCGCGCGCGAAGCTCCACCCGCCCCTAAAATCACCACCGAATCGCCAGGATCGTATCCAGCTGCCCGCACCGCCGCAAAAGCGCCGCGGCCATCGGTATTGTGCCCGACCGTGCTCCCATCCTCGCGGATGTGAACAGTGTTTACCGACTCCATGAGCCGGGCATCGTCGGAGAGCTCATCAACGCTCTCATACACGGCAGTTTTATGCGGCATGGTCACGTTAAAACCGCCAAAACCCAGGTCTCGCAAAGCCGCGACCGCCCGCGCACCCGCATCCGGAGCAATATCGAAAGCCAGGTAAACGGCGTTTACACCCAGGTGGGCGAAGGACGCATTATGCATGGCGGGGGAGCGGGAATGACCCACCGGGTGCCCGATAACGGCGTAGCTGACCGTACGCCCATCAATCCCCATCGCGCTACTTCTCACCGCCGGCCGGCTCGCCAGGCTGCTGCCCGGAGCGATCTCCGAGCTGCCCGGCCGCGCCACGCTCGCCGCGCCGCCGCAGCCGCTCGAGCCGGCGCTGCGCGCGCCGTTCTTTCCGGGCCGCCCGCCGGCGTTCCTTCGCCTCTGATTTCTTCGTGGACTCGGAATGGTTCGCCCCGTAAATACCATCCACAACATCACGGTACCGTTCGAGCACCACTTCGCGGCGCACCTTCAGTGACGGCGTGAGCAGGCCATTTGCCTCGCTGAAATCACCGGGCACAATCACGAATTTCCGGATGGACTCCGCCCGTGAAACCTGCGCGTTCGTGCGGTCAATCGCGCGCTGGAGCGAAGCGTTCACGGCCTCGGAATTCATTGCCTCGGCCGGACTCATCTTCGGCAAACCGTGTGAGGAAAGCCAGGAGGGAAGCATCTGCGCATCAAGGGTAATCAACGCAGAAATGAAAGGCTCCCCATCACCCAACACCACCACATTGGAAATGAGGGGATGGGAACTCAGCTTATCCTCCAGCACGGCCGGTGCCACATTCTTGCCCCCGGCCGTCACAATAAGATGCTTCTTCCGGCCAGTAATAGTGAGGTTGCCACGTTTATCGAGCGTCCCGAGATCCCCGGTGTGGAACCAGCCGTCCGCAAAGGCAGCCGCGGTAGCTTCGGGATTGTTATGGTAACCGCGGAAGACAGAGTGGCCCTTGACCAAGACTTCGCCGTCGTCGGCAAGTTTAATACGCATGCCCGGAAGCGGCCATCCAACGGTACCCAGCACGGGATTTGCCGCGCGCGTGGCATTTGCCGGACCGGTGGTTTCGGTGAGGCCGTAACCTTCCACCACGGTGAGCCCGATGCCGCGGTAGAAGCGCCCCAGGCGGGTGCCCAGCGGCGCCCCGGCGGAAATGGCAAAACGAATCCGCCCGCCCATCGCCTCGCGCAATTTATTGAAGACCAGTTTGCGTGCCAGCGCGCGTTTCACCGCGAAAATCGGGCTGCGCCGGCGCCGGGTGCCGTTCTGCACCGCAATATCGGCCGCCCACCGGAAAATCCGGCGCCGCAGGCCCGCCCCGGCTTTCGCCTCGGCCGCGTTATAGACCTTTTCCAAAACGCGCGGCACCACCAGCAGCAGGGTGGGTTTGAAAGTCTCCAGGTCGCTCATGAGGTTTTTGAGATTGCCCACGAAGCCCACCGAAATACGGGTGGCTAGCCCGAAGTAGGCGCAAATCCGCCCCATCACATGCGCCATGGGGAGGAAGAGTAGCAGCGAAGCCTGCGGATTATTGAGAATCTCCGGTTCGTAATGCCACGTTCCCAGCACGGTACGCGCGAAATTCCCGTGGGTGAGTTCCACGCCCTTGGGATCTCCGGTGGTGCCCGAGGTATAAATAATGGTCGCGAGCGAATCGGCCGTAACCGCCGCGATACGGGCGTCCAGGTCTTCTTCGGGAACTTCGAGGGCCGCGGCATTGAGCGCGGCGCGCCAATCTTCCGTCATGACGGTCGCGGGCGGAATCGCGGGCGGGGTCACCGAATCCACCAGTTCCGCGTGGGCGCGAGTATCGGTGAAAATATGGGTGATCTGCGCATCGGCAACCATCCACGCGATCTGCTTCGCGGAACTTGTTTCATAAATAGGAACCGGCACCACCCCGATATGCAAAGCGGCCGCGTCCAGCAGCGCCCATTCGTAGGAGGTTGCCGCGAGGATCCCGATGCGTTCGCCATGCCCGAGCCCCAGGCCGATGAGCCCGCGGGCGGTGAGCCGCACCTGCTCGAGGAATTCCGTAATCGTCAACGGTTTCCAGTTCCCGCCAATCGAGCTCTGGATATGCACCGCGATATCGCGCGGATGCTTGCGTTGCCGCTGCGCGAGCAGCCACGGAACCGTGTGATACGACTCGTTCTTGAAAGGAGCTTTTTGCGATAGGGAACCATCGCGGTGCTTCTTCATCTATCCTCCTGCATGGGCCTGCCCGCGACGCGGGTGCGGCCCCGGTTGTGTAGTTGATTCCCGCTCTATTTAGTTCGCCGCGAGGACCGGGTTGCGCAGCACCCCGAAACCTTCGATTTCACATTCCACGACGTCGCCCGCTTTCAGCGGGGGCTCACCGTTAAAGGCACCGGGCAGAATGATATCGCCGGGAAGCAGGGTGCAGCGGCGCGACGCCGCCGCCACCGACTGCGCCACGGAAAGCGGATAATCGGAGGTCCGCGCCCGGGTGTAGGTTTCCCCGTTCACCCGCGAGGTCATCGCCAGATCACTCACATCAATATCCGTGAGAATATAGGGGCCCACCGGCAGTGCGGTATCAAACATCTTCTGCGCCCCGTTCACATCCCCGCGGGCCGTCACATCATTAATAATGGTGTAACCGAAAACGGCCTCCAGCGCGCGCTCCTCGGGAACATCCTTGGCAACCCGGCCGATAATAATGCCGAGCTCCACTTCGTGGGCGAGGCCTTCGCTGGCCCACTCCGGAATAATAATCGGATCATCGGGCCCGCATACCGCCGTATTGGGCTTCATAAAGAAGAAAAGATCAGCGGCGGTGGCGCCCGGCGCGGTCGCATTACCGAAGCCAATCGCCTTCGAGCGCGGAATCATGGGGGAGAGGAGCACGGCATCGGCGGCGGCCACCCGTTCCCCGGTGGGCTGAATTTCCCCGAAAATTGGATCATCGGCGAGGATAACGAAGTCATCGGCGCCTTCGTCGTAGACCGCGTAGCGCGGCCCCTGGCTCAAACTCAAGCGTGCTATTTTCATATCATTAACCTTAGTATTTCACCTAGACTTTAGCGACAGGCGCCCCGAAGGTGCGTTGAAGGTGCGGTGCGGCCGCGCGTTCGCGCCTGTGCGTGACGCGGCGCCCCGAAGTCGCCTCGAAAGCGCGTTACGCTCCCGCCTCCAGCAGACCTTCGATCCGGTCCAGGGCCTCCAGGGCAATCGCACGCGGGGTGGCCAGCACCATGCGGGCCCATTGCTCAAAACCGGCGCCCGATGCCCGCCCGGGCGTGAGTGCCACATTGGCCCGCTCTAAAATTGCGGCGACGGCGCCCTTCGGCTCGCGCGCCTCTTTGCGGGCACGTTCCTCCTCCGCGCGCACAAATTCCGCCTCGGAAAAATCGAGGAAAGCAATATAGGTGCCTTCCACGTGGGCCATGCGCACCCCGGGCCAAGCCCGAACCCGCTCTTCCACAATCCGCAGGGTCTCGCCAATATAGGAGCACACCGCGCGATTCCAATCCAGCGCCTCTTCGAAAGCGATTGCGGTGGCCCGAGCTCCCAGCGTGGAAGTTGGAGAGCTCCAGGCATTGGCGTGGGGCGCGTAGCGGGCTGCGTCGTCGTCGTTATAAAAAATGAGCTGCGCGGCCTTGAGGCCGGGGATATTCCAGCCCTTCGTCGCGCTGATCGCGCTGATCGTATGCGCGCGGGTGGCCGCGCTGCGCGGGCCGTAAGGAACGTAGGTGCCGTCGATGAGTACCGGGGCGTGAATGGAGTCCTCAAAAACGCGAGCCCCACGCCGCTCCACCACGGCCGCAACCTTATCGAGTTCCGGACCGGTCAAACATCGGCCCGCCGGGTTCCACGGGTTACACAAAATCAGAAGGGAACCGGGGGTGAGTGCCGCTTCCAGCGCCTCGAGGTCCAGCTCCCAGCGACCTTCGCGGAAAATCGAG
The DNA here is from genome assembly GCF_002860685.3 of Actinotignum timonense. Lineage (GTDB taxonomy): Bacteria > Actinomycetota > Actinomycetes > Actinomycetales > Actinomycetaceae > Actinotignum > Actinotignum timonense. The sequence goes on from NZ_CP136960.1 coordinate 1,479,647, forward strand.
GGCACCTGGCGCACCTCCCGGCCGTACTCACCGGGAAGTGTGAGGAACGGCATATAGGCTGGAGTTGGGACGATCACCGGAGCGTCCGGGGCTGTGAACTGCGTGATCGCGATCCGCAACGCGCTGAGAACTTCGGGGATGAGGAACATGCGCTCCGGGTCGGGGGCCGGGCCGAAGTGGCCGAGCCACGTGGAAACTGCGTTCATAATCCCCGGAATTTCGCGGGGAGGAAGGTAGCCGAGGGTGCCGCGCTGCGCTGCGCTCACCAGGTAATCGCGAATTTCCGGCGCGATTCCCAAGTCCATTTCGGCCACCCACATGGCGATAGCATCCCCGAAAGCAGACCACTTATGCGAGCCCTGCGCGATGAGATCGGAGACGGTGCGAGTGTCGAAATCATATGTCATATCCGTAGCGTATCCTTAACCCATCATGGCTATCACAACTGCTACCGGACGCGAGATCCGAGTTCGTTTCTGTCCCTCACCCACCGGCACCCCGCATGTCGGTATGGTACGCACCTGCCTCTTTAACTGGGCCTACGCCCGGCACGTGGGTGGAACTTTTATTTTCCGCATTGAAGATACCGACGCAGCCCGTGATTCTGAAGAGTCGTATCACCAGATTCTTGATTCCCTGCGCTGGCTCGGGCTGGACTGGGATGAAGGGGTTGAAGTGGGCGGCCCGCACGGTCCCTACCGGCAATCCCAGCGCGGGGATATCTACCGTAAGGTCGCGGCCCAGCTGCTGGAGCGCGGCTACGCCTACGAATCTTTCTCCACTCCGGAGGAAATCGAGGCGCGCCACCGCGAACGCGGGGAGGATCCCAAGCTCGGGTACGACGGCTATGACCGCAACCTCACCGAAGAACAAAAGGCTGCCTACCGGGCGGAAGGGCGCGAACCGGTGCTGCGCATGCGCATGCCCGATGAGGATATTACCTTCACGGATGTGATCCGCGGGGATATTACTTTCCGGGCCGGCTCCACTCCGGATTACGTGATTGTGCGCGCCAATGGCGATCCGCTCTACACCCTCACCAATCCCATTGACGATGCCCTCACGGAAGTAACGGACGTGCTGCGCGGGGAGGATCTGCTCTCCTCCACGCCGCGCCAGATCGTGCTCTACCGTGCCCTGGAAGAACTGGGTATCGCGAAGTGGACGCCGCGCTTCGGCCATATGCCCTACGTGATGGGGGAGGGTAACAAGAAGCTGTCCAAGCGTGATCCGGAATCGAATCTGCTGCTTCACCGCGAACGGGGCATGATCCCGGAGGGCCTGCTCAATTACCTGGCCCTGCTCGGGTGGTCCTTCTCCGCCGAACGTGATGTGTTCAGCAAGGAAGAACTTGTGGAGCATTTTGATATCCACAATGTCAATCCGAACCCGGCCCGTTTTGATGACAAGAAATGCGTGGCGATTAATGCGGACCATATCCGCCTCCTTGACGTGGCCGATTACACCCGCCGCCTCGTTCCTTATCTCAGCGAGGTGCTCAGCGGCGGCGCCTATGAGGAGCTCACGGATCGCGAACGGGAAATTCTTGACGCGGCAGCGCCGCTGGCGCAGACCCGCATGCAGCTGCTGGGCGAGGCCCGGGATCTGCTCGGCTTCCTTTTCGTTGGTGCGGCGGAGCTGGACTACAACGAGAAAGCCCTCTCCAAGCTTCGTGATTCGGCACCCGAAGCGCTACGCGGGGCTCGCGAGGCCCTGAGCGCGCTGGATGATTTCACGCCGGAAGCTATTAAGCCCGCCCTCGATGCGGCGCTGGTGGAGGGCCTCGGTATCAAGCCGCGCTTCGCCTTCGGCCCGCTTTTCGTGGCGATGACGGGCACGAATGTGTCCATCCCGGTGATTGATTCCATCGCTATCCTCGGGCGTGAGGAAGCGGTGGCGCGCATTGACCAACTCCTGGAAAAAATTTCCGGGTAGTAAAGAATACGAACGGGGAGGGCCGCGATGGTGGTAAGTACGACGCCGCCGCCGCCGCGGCCCGCCGCGTCTTTTCCCGCGCCGGGAACCTACCTGCGTGCCTGGGGAAGGGCCTGGGAGCGGGTGGCAGCGGGCGCCGCGAGTGACTACGCGGGTGAGGGTGTAGGCGCGAACGAGGGCGCACACCCGGGTGAGGGCGCTGGCGGCCGGGTATTCTTCGAGCCCCTCGCCATGGATGATGGCAGCATGGAGTGCGTCCCGCGGGTGGAGTTGTGCGGTGCGGAAAATCCCCAACCGTCCTGGCCGGTAGCTGAGCTGGGGCGTTTCCAGCGCGCGAACCTGGCGTTGGGGGAGTTCTCCATCCATTTTGCGTTCAACGCGGATATTGAGCGCGTTCTTGCCGCGGATTGGGCCTTGAGTGCGGAGGAAGCCGCAGTGCGGGATTGTGTACTTGAGCAGCGCATTCCACCCGAATGGGAGGCCTGCTTCGCGCTCCAGCAGTTGCGCTTCCACGAGGTCGCGCTACCCAGCCACCGCCGCAGTCACCGCTCCCGCCGCAGCCGTAGGCCGCTCGGCTGGGAGATCAGTTCGCAAATCATCGAGATCCTCGGCCCGGCGGATAATCCGGCACGCCCGGAAGACTATATCGCCTTCAGCTACCTCAGTTTCGACGTAGGCGAGTTCTTCACCGGTCACCCCCTCGGGGAGCTCTCCAGCACCTGGTCATTTTTCGGCGACGACGCCGGCGACTACCCGCGCTCCCACCTGCTCGCTACCGAACTCCCGGAGCTGGCGCAGCCGGATCAGTCGCGGATCTACCGGATTGTGACCGCGGAGGACTGGGTTACGCTGGTGGAGCGCTACCCGCTCCGGATCCCCCTGGAGCGGATGTGGAGTCCGGAGACCCTTGGTGACCTGAATACTTACACAGTTAATTGGACGCGGGCCCGTCGCGATTACGACGCCGTGGACATCACCATCGCCGGAGCCGTGCGCACCATGTTTTCCCCGCTGCCCGCCTGTGACGGCTATACGATGCTCACCGGTTGCACGCCCGGCTCGCGTATCTGGCTGCGGGTACCGGAGACCTTACGGGAGGAAGCCGAGCGGCAGGGCCGCGTGCGTGAATGGTAGCGGTGAGTTTCGGCATTGCCTGCGCGGGTGCAGTTTGAACGGCTATGCCGCCTGAACTAGCGCGGGTACAGTTCGAGCTGGCTGCCCGTTTGCACCGGCGCGGGTGCAGCTTGAGCTGTCTGTCCGTTTGCACCAGCGCGGGTGGAGCTCGAGTAGGTGCACCGCTTGAACTCGCGCGGGCCGAGAACGTGGTGCGTCACACGTCCAGCGGATTTGCCAGCTTGAGGAGATTCCACTAAGCTTTTTATCTGTCGTCCTCGGGAACGTAACGATTCTGAGGTCCACACCCTTGGGGTATGGTGTAATTGGCAACACAGGTGATTCTGGTTCATCCATTCTAGGTTCGAGTCCTGGTACCCCAGCGATGATGCTTCGGCATTCTCACAGGCCCCGTTCGTCTAGCGGCCTAGGACGTCGCCCTCTCACGGCGGTAACACCGGTTCAAATCCGGTACGGGGTACAGCACAAGGCGGGAAAGCTTCGGTTTTCCCGCCTTGAGTCGTTCCGCCGCGACGATACGAATGGTGCTTTCAGAAACTGAAATGTACGCTATTTCGTTATTATTCCAGGTGAAAGTTCGGGTTGGAGACGGCAGCTTTTCCATTAACTTCCTGTTTGCGCAGCGCACTATTTCTATTAGGCTGGGGTCATAAGGATGGAGGTGGTACCACATGATTATCCGAGGAAGATATACAAGTCTCGACCAAGTACTCGCCCGTCAAAATGAGATTTTGGACGAGCTACGCACCACCCGCGAGGACTATAACGAACGAGCGGAAAACTACTGGATGAATGACAAAGAGGCTGCACTACGTCCAGAGTTTGAAGCACTCGAAGGCTTCGTGGAGTTCTACCGTGAAGAAGAGCTGAAGGAAAAAGAACTTGCAGCGGCCGGACGTTCTTAGCGAAAAGGTACAGCAGTTCGCCGGCGATCTTATCGGAGTCGCACGGCTATTTGATGATGACTTCACCTTCGTAACGGACGAAGCTACGGCTTATCGGCAATCGACTCAGCGCATACAAGGGACTGCTGGTATCCAGTTGGATCATATGCGCCTGTATCTGGAACTTGACTACAGTCTCTTTCTCTCTCACCTCGAGCAGTTTTTAACGGTGGGGCAGTCTAGTTTCACATTGCGACTGCACTCAAAGAAAAGCGAACCCACGATTCGATGGGACTATATCCGTCAGCCGCGTTCTGCCGATGTACCGAGCTCGCATGTGCAGATTCATGCTCACAGGGATATATGGACTCATGCGATGGTAGATGGTGGGCTATCAGCTCGAGCGAGGAAAAGAGCTAATCTGAAGGGGCGAACACCTCCAATTTCGGATCTGCATATTCCGCTTGGCTCAAAAAGATTTCGTCCGTGTGCGGAGGATATCCTTTTGTTTATCCTGCATGAGTTTGGTGCACACTGTAAACCGGGTACTGAGAAAATCCTGTTAGAAAGACGCTCTGACTGGGAAAGGATACAAGCCCGCGCGGTCGTTCGTGAACATCCCGAAGAAGCTATATCGGTGCTTAAGGAATTGGGGTTGATATAGCCGCCTATTGCCGATGAGTGTGTAGGCGGTAAAGATCATTATGCGGCACACCGCGCCCGCGCTACCGCCCGCAAGAATGAGGGATCGCGCATGAGCCGGGTTTCCCATTCTCCGCGCCCGGCTCCGCTATCCTCGCGGGCCGGGGTGAATACCACCTGGATCGCCGGACCGGCACATTCCTCCAAAGCCGAAAGGTAGGCATGGCGTAATTCCCCGTAGCTATCGGCTGGGAACTCGGGTGGGAAGAAAACGACGTCGTTCGGAAGAAGCACCCCAAGAGCATCCGCACGTTCCACGCGCCGCGCGTGTGCAGCGACCACATCCGCATCGGTACCGGAATTCGCGTGTTGCGCCGCACCTTCCCCGAGCTCTGCATCACGATCCGCCAGGTAACGCGAGGCCGCCAGAAGCGGATCACCCCGGCGCGCGTACCGCAGCGGCACCCCAACACGCGCGCAAAACTCCAGCGCGCAATCAATCACCAGGCCACGCCCGCGAAAATCGCGACCGTAGCGCGGCCCGGCAATGCCCGCCGGGCGATACCCACGGTCCTCCATCCAGGAGAATTGCGCAGCCAATTCCGTGAGGATATCTGCGCGCACGAGCTGCGGGGGAGCGGCGCTTTCTTCCGCGGAAAGGTAGCGCCCGCCGCGGTCCGTCAAACTTGAGGCATGCGGGCCGACGGCGCGCCACGGAGCTCCGGGCCCCTGCGAGCTAATAGCGAAACCCAGCAGAATCCGCCCCGGATCGATGCCGACGGCTGCCAAAGCCCGCAGGGCATGTTCCGCCGCGGGAGCCGCCACCAGGAGGGTGGCGCAGGTGGCGTGCCCGCGTTCCAGCATCTCGATAATGAGGTTATTCAGGGCACGATTGCGCCCCAGCCCATCCGCGCACACCACCACGGTGCGGGCCGAGGAGCTGGGGTGGGATGCAATCATGTCGCCAAAAATATCCATCTCACGTTACCGAAATATGAACAAAAAATGAATGGGAGTCCGCGCAGTGGGTGCGCGGGAGCGGAAGGACTAATCTTCGAGGTTGTCACGCCCGGGCAGCCAGGTATTCCCCTTCTTGCCCCAGCCGTGCTCACGCTTGGCGCGCTTGGCCGCAGCTTCCTCGCGCCCGGTGAGTCGATCCACGTACAAATGCCCGGTCAAATGGTCGTATTCATGCTGGAGAATACGCGCGAACCACCCGGTTGCCTCGATTTCGTAATGCTCGCCCTTTTCGTTTTGCGCCCGTAGCAAAGCATGCGGGGAGCGCGCCAGGGGATACTGTTCGCCGGGGAAGGACAGGCATCCTTCTTCGAAAGGCTCTTCATCCGGATTCACAGGTTCAATAAACAACGTGGGATTAATGGCGACGCCGCGCTCGGGAGCCTCATCCTGATCGGCGTAAACCCACACAAAAATCTGTTTGCCAATGCCCACCTGCGGCCCGGCCAGCCCCACCCCGGGAGCGGCCACGGTGGTCTCATACATATCTTCGACCAGCTGAGCCAGTTCCTCGTTAAATTCCGTAATGGGCTGGGCCGGCCGATGCAGAACGGGATCGCCGGTGATGTAAATAGGAAGAATAGCCATGCTTTAGTTTAAGGCCCGGGCGCGCCCAGGCAAAGAGCATTCCGTTAAAATTCCGGGTGGTCTTTTTCTGTCGGAGGCGGGCGCTAAGCTGACGCTAGGAAAAGGAACGACGCCGCACCTACCCCGCCACCGGTGGGGTAGCCGGTCAAGGGGCTCCTCCGTGAGGGGATCTCTGTGCGAAAGTGAGGGCTTATGCGCATCGCGCTCGTCTCGGATTGCTTCTTGCCCCGCCTGGGCGGGATTGAAGCTCAAACTCGGGATCTTGGCCTGGCTTTGCAGGAAGCAGGCCACCGGGTGCTGGTCATTACCGCTACTCCGCGTGATACGCCTCCGGCTCCCGGAAGTCGGGCAGATCGCGATATCGTGGCGGGCCTTCCCGTCCAGCGCATTACCTCAGCGCTCTTCGGTAATCTCCCGGTCTCCCCGGGGTGCGGCGCCCAACTGCGTGCCTCGGTGCGGGGTGCAGATGTGGTGCATATTCAGGCCGGAGTTGTGTCACCTTTTGCGTGGGCCGCGATGCGCATAGCGGCGGCGGAAGGAATCCCCACTACCGTCACCTGGCACTGTGTATTGGATCCGGTGGAGAAGCTGTTTGCTCCGCTGCGCTGGGTCACGGCGCGCGGAGTTGTCCATAACGCGGTATCCACGTGGGTGGCCGGGCAAGTACGCCGGGCCGTGGGTGGCGACGTCGCGGTTATCCCTAACGGTGTGGATCTGGGCGAATGGCGCGCGGTTGCCGCTTATCGCCTCGCGCGTGCGGAGGCGTTCGGCGGTGCAGCTGGCGGTGCAGGCGGCGGCAGCGATGCCGGTGCAGGCGGAGGCTCAACTGGCGCTTCAGGCGGCAGCTCGGATAGGTGGCTTGAGGTTGTGGCGGCGCGGCGCCTGGCCCCGCGCAAACGCAATGCCGCCCTCATTGATTGCGTGGCAGGTGCGCGCCAGCTCACCGGGCGGGATATTCACCTCACCATTTACGGGGATGGCCCGCTGCGCTCCCAATTAGAACGGCGCGGGCGGGCTCACGGGAACCCCGGCACAGGCTCTGGCCCCGGGAGCGGCTGGCTTCATCTTCCCGGCCGCACGGACCGGGCCGGGCTCATGGAGGCCTACCGCCACGCGGATATCTATCTCACCAGTTCACGCCGGGAAGCCTTCGGGATTGCCACCCTGGAGGCGCGGGCAGCTGGCCTGCCCATTGTTTCTCCGGCCGGCACCGGAGCTGATGATTTCTTGGAGGATGGGCGCTCAGCGCTCCTGGCGGAAACCGATGCGGATATGGTCGCGCAGCTCGCCCGCCTGGCGGAGGATACCGCGCTGCGCACCCGCATAGCCCACCACAATGCGAGCGTGGCGCCCGGATACGGCTGGGAGGAGGTGGTGCCCCTAGTCCTCGCTGAATATGAGCGGGCTATGCAGAATAGTCGGTCCCGCTAGCCGGATAGTCGGGTGTGTGGCTCGGTGTAGGAAAACACCAGGCCGTGACGCGCATCCGTGTATCTACGCAGCGGGCGGTAGTACTCGACTACTCGCTACTACCTTTACTCGTTAATGCCCTCGGTTGTTTGGAGAACATCGGTGAGGCGCCCGGCTGCGGCCACCACCGCCGCCGAATGTACCCGACCGGGCTGGCGGCCCATCCGCTCCAGCGGTCCCGAAATCGATACCGCGGCAATAACCCGCCCGCTCGGCCCGCGCACCGGCGCGGAAATAGAAGCCACCCCGGCTTCGCGTTCGCCTACGCTCTGGGCCCAGCCGCGCCGGCGCACCGCGGAAAGATTTGTGGCCGTAAAGGAAGCACCCTGCAAACCGCGATGCAATTGATCGGGTTCCTCCCAGGCGAGCAGCACCTGGGCCGCAGAGCCGGCCTTCATCGATAGAGAAGCACCCACCGGGATGGAATCGCGCAAGCCCATGGTGCGTTCGGCATTCGCCACGCAGATACGCTGGTCGCCCTGGCGCCGGTAAAGCTGAGAAGATTCCCCGGTATGGTCACGCAGCGCGATAAGCACGGGATTCGCCGCGGCAATAAGGCGGTCTTCACCGGTAGCGGAGGAGAGCTCACCCAGGCGCGGTCCTAAAGAAAAACGTCCTTCGTTATCGCGGGAAACGAAACGGTGGTATTCCAGCGCGACGGCCAGGCGATGCGCCGTCGGCCTTGCTAAATGGGTGGCGGTCACCAATTGCGCTAATGTTTGCGGGCCGGCCTCGAGAGCATCGAGCACGGCGGCAGCCTTATCGAGAACGCCCACACCACTTCCCTCTGGGGCGGGCGCAGGCTGAGCGTGAGGAGAATCAACCATAGCGAAATTTTCTCATCTCAATAAGTGAGATGCAAACGTCCACACTGTGGTGCCGCGCGCAGCGACGCGCCGCCCGCGCTACAGTCGCGTAATGTCCAAAATGTGAGAATTTCATCTTGCCATGTGGACGGAACTGGGTAAACTAGCCCGCGGACCACCACAACCGATCACCGTTGGAAGAGTAGACAGAGTAACCGCAAAAAGAACCCGGGATAATTCCCCGGAATGATGAAGAGGAGGGTAGGGATGGGACGCACGCTCGCGGATAAAATCTGGGACGCCCATCTGGTTCGGCGTGGCGAGGAAGGCACGCCGGACCTCCTCTATATTGACCTGCATCTCATCCATGAAGTGACCAGCCCGCAGGCTTTCGACGGGCTGCGTCTGGAAGGCCGGCCGGTGCGCTGCCCGGAACGCACCGTCGCCACGGAAGATCACAACGTCCCGACCATCGATATTGATCGCCCCATCGCGAATACCACCTCGCGCAAGCAGGTGGATGCCCTGCGCGCGAACGTCGCGGAATTTGGCATCCCGATCTATTCCCTCGGCCACGCGGACCAGGGAATCGTTCACGCGGTCGGCCCGCAGCTGGGCCTGACCCAACCTGGCATGACGATTGTGTGCGGGGATTCCCACACTTCCACCCACGGTGCCTTCGGCTCCATCGGGATCGGCATCGGTACCTCGGAAGTCGAGCACGTCCTCGCCACCCAAACCCTGCCCCTCCAGCGTTTCAAAAATATGGCCATTACCGTCAATGGCACCCTGCGCGAAGGCACGACCGCGAAAGACATTATCCTCGCCGTCATCGCCAAAATCGGAACCAACGGAGCATCCGGGCACATTATTGAATATCGCGGGGAGGCAATCCGGGCGCTGTCCATGGAAGCGCGTATGACGATCTGCAATATGTCCATTGAGGCGGGCGCGCGCGCCGGGCTCGTCGCCCCGGACGCCACCACCGTGGATTACGTGCGCGGGCGCCCCCACGCCCCGCGCGAGGATGCCTGGGATGCCGCGGTAGCCTACTGGTCCACGCTGTATAGCGATCCGGATGCGCATTTCGATACCGAAGTGGTCCTTGAGGCATCCGAAATTGAGCCCATTGTCACGTGGGGAACGAATCCCGGGCAGGGGGTGCCGCTGTCCGGCGTCGTCCCTAATCCGGACACACTGCCGGAAGAAAAAGAGCGCCAAGCCGCGCGGGAAGCCCTCGACTATATGGACCTGCGGCCGGGCACGCCCATGCGCGATATCCACGTGGACACCGTTTTTATCGGTTCGTGCACGAATGGTCGCATTGAAGATCTGCGCTCGGTCGCTTCGGTGTGGCGCGGGCGCCACAAAGCCAAAGACCTGCGCGTCATGATCGTGCCGGCCTCGGCGCGAGTGCGCCTCCAGGCCGAAGCTGAAGGTCTGGATGAAGTCTTTCGCGCTTTCGGTGCCGAATGGCGCAATGCGGGCTGTTCCATGTGCCTGGGCATGAACCCGGACCAGCTCACCCCGGGGGAGCGCTGCGCTTCGACCTCGAATCGTAATTTCCGCGGCCGGCAGGGCCCGGGCGGGCGCACCCACCTCGTTTCTCCGCTGGTGGCCGCCGCCACCGCGGTGACCGGCCATATTTCCCATCCCGCAGACCTCGCCCCTACAGCGTAGAAAGAACACGCCCGTGGAGATTTTCACCCAGCACACCGGCATCGGCGTCCCTCTGCGCGAAACCGAGGTGGATACCGACCAAATCCTGCCCGCCCGCTACCTCAAACGCATCACCAAAAGCGGCTACGAGGACGCCCTCTTCCACGAACGGCGCAAAGACCCCGCTTTTATCCTTAACCAGACCCCGTACGCGGCCGGATCCATTCTGGTGGCCGGGCGCGATTTCGGGACCGGATCCTCGCGCGAACACGCCGTGTGGGCGCTACGAGACTACGGTTTCCGTGCCGTCCTCAGCCCGCGTTTCGGTGATATTTTCCGCGGCAATATGGGAAAACAGGGCCTGGTTGCAGGGCAGATTAGCGACGACGCCGCCAGCCGGCTGTGGGAACTTTTAGAAGAAAAGCCGGGCCGGGAGCTGACCGTGGACCTTGCCGCCTGCGAGGTGCGCTGCGCTGATATCACCTACCCCTTTGAGATCGACCCGTATACCCGCTGGCGCCTCATGGAAGGCCTGGATGATATCGCTTTGACCCTGCGTGATATCTCCCTCATTGAGGAATACGAAGCTCGCCAGCCAGGTTTCACTCCGCGTACCCTGCCGCAGCGGCATCTACCCGAGGTGCCGGTCCGCTCGGCGCGCCTGGAGCCAGATTCGCAGGCGTAACGCCACCCGGATATCCTCATAACTCCGGAAACCGGCCGCGGGCCGGTATGCTGGCTGGGTACCTGTGACACGCGAGAAAGGCGGAGAGTATGGTGTCCCAACTTGTGGTTCGCGGAGGAGTCCCCCTGAGCGGTGAGATTACTGTGCGCGGCGCAAAGAATTTTGTGTCGAAATCCATGGTTGCCTCCCTGCTCACCAAAGAAACGTCCGTGCTGCGCAATGTGCCGCAAATCCGTGACGTCACCGTGGTTTCGGAGCTGCTCGGCCTGCACGGCGTAGAAGTCAACTACCAGCCGGAAGCCGGAACCGTGGAGATCACCCCCGGTGATATTCACCTGCCCCACGATCCGCACGAAGTGAACGCGCTGGCCGGCTCGTCCCGTATTCCCATTCTTTTTGCGGGCCCGCTGCTGCACCGCCTGGGCGAAGCCTATATTCCGGATTTGGGCGGGTGCCATATTGGCTCGCGTCCGGTGGATTTCCACCTGCGGGTCCTGGAAGAATTCGGCGCCAAGCGCGTCCAGGAAGAAACGGGTATGCATCTGGTGGCGCCCAAGGGCCTGCGGGCCAAGCCGGTGCGCCTGCCCTATCCTTCTGTGGGGGCTACCGAACAGACTCTCCTTACCGCCGTTATGGCGGAGGGCGTGACCGAGCTGTCCAATGCCGCGGTGGAACCGGAAATCATGGATCTCATCGCGGTGCTTCAAAAAATGGGTGCGATTATTTCTGTGGATACCGACCGTGTTATCCGGGTGGAAGGCGTGGATGAACTGGTGGGATACTCTCACACCTCGCTACCTGACCGCATCGAAGCGGGTTCCTGGGCGGCGGCCGCGCTGGCTACCGGTGGTGATATTTTCGTGCGCGGGGCCGAACAGCAGTCGATGACTTCTTTCCTTAATCTCTTCCGGAAAGTCGGCGGGAAATTCGATGTGCGTGACGACGGCATCCGCTTCTGGCACCCGGGTGGCGCTCTGCAATCCGTATCTTTTGAAACGGATGTGCACCCTGGTTTTATGACCGACTGGCAGCAGCCGCTCGTCGTCGCCCTGACCCAGGCCGAAGGCATGTCCATCGTCCACGAAACCGTTTACGAAAATCGTTTCGGCTTCACCGAAGCGCTGCGGGATATGGGCGCCAATATCCAGACCTACCGCGAATGCCTGGGCGGGCACGAATGCCGTTTCGGGCAGCGCAACTTCTACCACTCGGCCGTTATCCAAGGGCCCACCCCGCTGCGGGCCACCGATATTGTGGTTCCCGATCTGCGTGGGGGCTTCTCCCACCTCATTGCCGCGCTGGCGGCCGAAGGGGAATCCCGGGTCTCCGGGGTGGATATTATCGACCGCGGTTACGAAAAGTTCCTGGATAAACTCCAGGCCCTCGGCGCGGACGTCACGCCGCTGGATGCCTAAGGATTAGTTATTGGCAACGTCAATAACAACCCGCTTGGGGCTCTCCAGCACCTGAACCCGGTAGGGCCGATCCTTATCCAGCCCGATATGGACCTGGTGCATGCCCTCAAAAGCGTGTTCCACGTGGACTCCCTGCACTACCTTCGCGCCCCCGAGGTTCGGCACGGAGAGATCCGCGGCCTGCGCCGGATCCTCCGGGTAGGTCACCCCGGAAATGCTCAGGGTGAGGAAACGCTTGCCGGGAATATCCAGGGGCCGCCCCGAACCATCCTGAATGGCCTCATCACCGAAGAAACTGAACCATTCCAGATTGGCATCGCTATCGTATTCCACCACCACGCGGTCCCAGCCCTCGTGGCCGGCCACCCGCACCGCGGTGGGCACCGCGGAATTCTCGGTGAGCTTGGGATAATTCGGGGACTGCGAGTCCCCTTCAATAAAGCCCTTGAGGGAGCTTTCCGCAGCCTTGAGTGTGAGGCTGGGGGACTGGCTCACCGCCGGGGTAGACGAAGCGGCAGCCGGGGTGGACGGTGTGGCCGCGCCATCACTGGCGGGAGCGCCCTTCCCGGTCCCGGAGCAGCCGGCCAGCGTGAGGGCGGCAGCGCCTGCGAGCAGGAGAAACGACTTTATTGTGTTCTGTGTCATATGTTTACTGTAGTAGGCCGCGCCCGGGTTTGTCACCTTGCCGCGCGGCCCGGCGTACTACCCTGGGAACAGCACTGAGTAGAAAGGTGTCCATTCGTGGCCACACATCACGTCGCCCTCATCTACGGGGGCGTATCCGGAGAACACTCCGTCTCTTGCCTCACCGCGGCTTCCGTTCTGGGAGCTATTGACCCGGAGCGCTACAGCGTTATCCCCATTGGCATCACCACCGAAGGCATCTGGGTTCCCATGAGCACGGAGGAGGTGGCTGCCGGCGCGGACGTGGAATACCACGGAGAACGCGTGCTGGCAGATTTCGGGCCCGGCGGAGGATTCGTGGTGCGCGGCGAAGACGGCAGCTCGCGCAGCCTCGGGCCTATCGACGTGGCCTTCCCGCTGCTCCACGGCCCCTTCGGCGAAGATGGCACCATCCAGGGCACCTTCGAAATGATGGGAATTCCCTACGTGGGATGCGGGGTTTTCGCCTCCGCCGCGGCCATGGATAAGCACTATATGAAATTGGTGCTGGAATCAGCCGGCCTGCCGGTTGCTCCTTACGTGCTCGTGGAACCCCAGCGCTGGAACGCCGACCCGGAGGGCGTGCGCGCGGAAGTAGCCGAACGTTTGCAGCTCCCTGTATACGTCAAACCAGCTCGCGCGGGATCTTCGCTGGGAATCACGCGGGTGGCTGAACTTTCGCAGCTCGACGCCGCCATTGCCACAGCGCGCGCCGTCGACCCTAAAGTCATTGTGGAAACGGGAATCCCGGGCCGTGAAATCGAGTGCGCCGTCCTCGGTGGGCGCGGCGGTACCGCGCCGCGCGCTTCCGTGCTCGGGGAAATCGTTTTGGACGTGCAATGGTATGACTACGCCACCAAATACGTGGCCACCGAAGGCTTCCACATGGAGATCCCCGCCGCGCTCCCGGATGCGGACGCGGAGAAAATGCGGGGCCTGGCGCGGCGTGTTTTCGAGGTTTTCGAATGCGAGGGCATGACCCGCGTGGACTTCTTCTACACCGCCACCGGGGAAATGTACGTCAATGAGCACAATACAATTCCCGGGTTCACTGCCGTGTCCATGTACCCCATCCTGTGGGAGAAAACCGGGCTGGCCTACCGCGATCTCATTTCCGAACTGATCGAGCTCGCCCTCGCGCGCGGGGTAGGGCTGCGCTAAATGCCCCGGCCAGCTGCCAGTCATACGCCCGGACCCCTGGTGCGCGACCTGAGCGAAGCGGAACTCCTCGCGCAGATCGTGCCGCTGCTCCCGCGCGGCGAAACAACAATCGTCCCCAGCGGGGACGATAGCGCGGTGCTCGGCCTGAGCGACGGCCGGGTCACGGTCTCCACCGATATGCTCGTGGAAGGCGTACATTTTCGGCGCGACTGGTCCAGCGGGAGCGATGTCGGCTGGCGGGTGGCCGCCCAAAATATTGCCGACGCTGTTGCGATGGGAGCGCGGCCGCGTTCCCTCGTCGTCGCCATGGAACTGCCCGGGGACGTCCCGGTCGCCTGGGTACGGGACCTTGCGCGCGGCCTGGCCGAATGTTGCGGCCCGCTCGGATGTGGGGTCGACGGCGGAGACCTCGTGGGCGGGAGCCATATGGCCATCAGCGCCACCATTCTGGGCGATCTGGAAGGGCGCACCCCGCTGCAACGCTCGGCGGCAGCGCCCGGCCAGCCCCTTATTCACTGCGGGAATCTGGGGCGGGCCGCGGCCGGCCTCGAACTGCTCAGCCGCGGCTTTGCCCCGGAACGGGGTGCTTTCCCGGATGCCGCCACCCGCCTCATTCAGGATTTTCTACGCCCGCGCCCGCCGGTGACTGAGGTACTCAGCGCGGCTCGCGCCGGCTTGCGCGGGGCGATGATGGATGTATCCGATGGTTTGCTTCGCGATGCCCAGCGGATAGCCGCCGCCTCCGAAGTGCATATCGATATTCATTCGGAGACGCTTTCCCGCCACGCCCATGACCTCCTCGAGGTGGCTCGGCACCTCGGGCGTTCCGATCCGCTGGAATGGGCGTACAGCTGCGTGCTTACCGGGGGAGAAGATCACGGTTTCCTCGCCACGATGGACGTGAGCCCGGAACGGGCTTGGGGGGCGCGCATCCCGCACCTCCCGGAAGGTTTCAGCCTTATTGGGGCGGTGGAAGCCGCTCATCCGGGCGGGTTGGTCACCGTGGACGGGCGCACTTGGACGCGGGGGAGCGGCTGGGATCATTTCCGGCGCGGCTGAGGGCCGAGGCCGAAGGCCGCTGCACCGTTATCCGGATAGGTGAATTTTTTGCGCGAAATCAGGACGTTCTCCCCTGGAATACTATGCTTCCGCTCGCAAAAATAAGAAGTGGTGCGGCGAACCGCACCGCATCAACTGGGAGTAAGGATGCTCCCGCTGAAATAGGAGGAGAAAATGCGAGCAGCGACAGTTCGAGAAACCTCGGACGGCTACGTTGACATTAAGGACGTGGAACTGCGCCCGATTAAGGCCAACGAAGCACTCGTCGATATCGAATACTGCGGCCTGTGCCACACGGATATCCACGTGGCGCTCGGTGATTTCGGTGATGTGCCTGGCCGCATTATCGGCCACGAGGGCGTGGGCGTTGTGGAACAAATCGGTGAGGATGTCACCTCGCTCAAGGTAGGCGACCGCGTGTCTGTCGCCTGGTTCTTCCGCGGCTGTGGACACTGTGAATACTGCGTGACGGGCGACGAAACCCTGTGCCGGAACGTGGAGAATGCCGGTTACAGCGTTGACGGTGGCATGGCCGAAAAGTGCATCGTCGTGGCAGATTACGCCGTCAAGGTTCCCGAAGGGCTGGATCCGGCCGAAGCTTCGTCCATTACCTGCGCGGGCGT
Source organism: Actinotignum timonense (assembly GCF_002860685.3). Lineage (GTDB taxonomy): Bacteria > Actinomycetota > Actinomycetes > Actinomycetales > Actinomycetaceae > Actinotignum > Actinotignum timonense. The sequence goes on from NZ_CP136960.1 coordinate 1,495,388, forward strand.
GACCACCTACAAGGCTCTCAAGAATGGCAATATCCGCCCCGGCCAGTGGGTGGCGATTTACGGCGCGGGCGGGCTGGGGAACCTGGCCATCCAGTACGCCAAGAACGTTTTCCGGGCCCGCGTGGTGGCCGTGGATATCAATGATGAGAAGCTGGAATCGGCAAAGAAAGTCGGCGCTGACCTCGTTGTCAATTCCTCGGATATCAACTCCGGGGAATGGATCCAGAAGGAAGTGGGCGGCGTGGACGTCGCGGTGGTGACCGCGGTATCCCAGGTTGCCTTCGGCCAGGCCGTGGATGCCATGAAGGCTGCCGGCACCGTGGTGTGCGTCGGGCTCCCGAAGGGCACCATTGACCTGAATATCCACCGCACCGTTCTGGACGGCATCAAGGTGGTGGGCTCCCTCGTGGGTACCCGCCAGGATCTGGCCGAAGCCTTCGACTTCGGGGCCCAGGGCCTCGTCAAGCCGATCGTGGCCACCCGTCCCCTCGATGACATCAACGATATGATCGACGAAATGCTGGCCGGCAAGATCGAAGGCCGCATGGTTGTTGATTTCTCCAAGTAGCGCCCGGCACAGCTTCCGTGCGTGACACGGCGTCATCGCGGGGAGGCTTCTGCATATTCCTACTCGGAAAAGGGGCGGATCCGGTTTACCCGGGTCCGCCCCTTTTTGCTTATAAGGCTTTCCGCTTCTTCGTTGTTGCGGCCTTTCGGCTCTTTGTTGTGCAGTTTTCGGCTCTTAGTTTTCGGCCTTTCGGGCCTTCGCTTTACGGCTTTCCGACTCCTGCTCACCTGCTCGCGCCCTGCTTGCATACTCTCACGACCTGCTTATATTCATCTCTTTTTTGTGGCATGCCGGGTGTACCCGGTGGTACTCTAGGTCACATTAGTACTAACGGCCTACTTGTTCGGTTGAATGGGCAACGGAACTTCGTGGCTACCACCTTTGGGAGATTATCTATGGGAACGATTGTTTCAACGCCAAACCGCTGGCTCGTCCTCATATCCGGCAGTGTTTTCACGTTTGCTTTATCGGGCACATCCGCCTTCTCGGTCTTCGTTTCTCCCCTCATGGAAGAAACCAGCTGGGACATGGGTCAGATTACCCTGGCCTTCACGCTCTACAATATTTTCATCGCCGTCATGGGGATTATCGTCGGAACCGTGGCGCATAAGATTGTTCCGCATCGCATTGTATTCACAGGTTCTTTATTCTTCGGGGCTGGATGGATCCTCACCGGCTTTGCGACAAGCGTTGCCATGATGTGGCTGACCTTCGGGGTGCTGGCAGGCATCGGCGGTGGCATGATCTATAACTACACCATCACCTCGGTACTCAAGTGGTTCCCAGATCGGCGGGGCCTCGCCTCCGGTTTGGTTATCGGATTCGCTGCGGTCGGGCCGGTTTTTGCGGCACCGGTGGCCACCGCGGTTATTGAAGCCAAGAGTGTTTTCGCAGGGTTTATCGTCCTGGGAATTGTTTATGCCATCCTTATGTTCATCTTCGCGGCATTCGTGCGCCCTCCGGCTGAAGGGTATATTCCTGCCGGGTGGACCCCGCCCAGTACGGATTCTTCCGTGCCCGGCGGAGTGCAGCTCACCTGGCGAGAAATGATGAAAACATCGACCTTCTGGCTGCTCTTCTTCGTTTTCGTGGGCGCTGGAACCTCCTACATGATGATGCTCGGGGCAGCGGCCACTATCGGTAAAGAACAAGCCGGCATGTCAGTTGAGCTGGCCACCATCTCCGTGACCGTGGTGGCCCTATCCAATTTCATTGGCCGGATGATCTTCGGAGCACTCTCGGATAAATTGGGGCGCGAAATCACCTTGATGATCGCCATGGCCGTCAATGTGGCGGCCATGCTCTCCATGTCCGTGGTGACTAACGCGGGCCTGTTCCTTGCTTTGATGGCCTTGGTCGGGGCTTCCGGCGGCGCCTTACTCGCTCTTTTCCCCGCGTTGGTATCTGACCAATTTGGTGCCAAGTACTCCACCCTCAATTACGCCATTATGTTCACGGCGTATTCCGTTGCTGCCCTCATCGCTCCCCAGCTGGCGGCCTTCTATCGGCAAAGCGGCAACTACGCCCCGGCATTCATGTGGGCAGCGGTTTTGACGGTTGCCGCCATCGCTGCTCTCGGAATTGTTATGAAGAAAGGCTCCGTGTCACAGCGGCGCTCCAAGTAATAAAAGCTGCCGCCAGCGGCGGTATAACCCAATATAAGAGGAGAAAAAATGAGTCAGAAAACTGCTGTTATCACAGGAGCAGCATCAGGTATGGGGCTCACAGAGGCCAAGCTCTTCGCCGAGCGCGGCTACAAGGTTGCCCTTCTTGACGTCAATGAGGACGGTCTAAAATCTGCGGTGGCAGAGATCAAGGCCGCGGGTGGCGAAGCATCATCCTTCACCATTGACCTGACCGATCACGATTCCATTATCGCTACCGTGGCCGAGGTGGAAAAAGAATTCGAGCATATCGACGTGCTCGTCAATAACGCCGGTGTCTTTGACAAGTACCAGGCATCCCTGGATACTCCGCGCGAACGCTGGGATTTCCTCCTGGCTATTAACCTGACCTCCGTCTTTGATATGACGAACGCAGTCCTCCCCGGTATGCTCAAGCGCGGCGAGGGCGCGGTGGTGAATATTGCCTCCGTTGCCGGAATCGTAGCTGCCAAGGGCGGGGCCGCGTATACCGCTGCCAAGCACGCCGTTATTGGCTACACCAAGCACCTGGCCTCGGAATACAGCAAGGAAGGGATCCGCTTCAACGCCGTGGCACCGGGGACTATCGTGACGCCCTTGGTCGCGGGCATTGTGGATTCTATTCCCACCGATCCGGTTCCGCTGCGCCGCTTTGGTCAGCCTGAAGAAGTTGCGGAAGCGGTCTTCTTCCTGGCGGACGGTAAGGCCGGCTTCGTGAACGGCACCACGCTGACCGTGGATGGCGGTTTCACTATCCAATAAAGTGCCGGAGAAACTCCGGGAATCACCCCGGTTATCACCGCGCTTCGGGTTCCCCTCAAGCTATGCGGGGGACCGGGTCCACCAAGATAAAAAGGAAGTGGTCGGAAACAATATCCATGTTTCCGACCACTTCCTGTGCTGGCACTAGCTAACTCACGGGAGTAAGCCAGCCCAGCGAAGCCACAGTACTTAGGCGGCGCGCTGCACCTTGCCGGCCTTGAGGCACGAGGTGCACACGTTGAGGCGCTTGGGGGCGCCCTTCACAAGCGCGCGAACACGCTGAATATTCGGGTTCCAGCGGCGGCTAGTACGCACGTGCGAGTGCGAGACGCTCTTCCCGAAGCCCGGGTGCTTGCCGCAGACGTCACAAACAGAAGCCACGGTGTTCTCCTTCGGTTGATCATGGATCCGCTCGCGCACCTGCCGCTGTTCGGTAGATACACCTGAGCGCATAGGAAAATTACAACTCCACTAGTATAGCGGTCAGAAGAGCGCTTGCCAAAGGTTCCCTCCGTGGCGTAGGGCACGTGCGGCGGGAGTGGCGGCGTCGTCGTGATAAAAAATGCTAAGCCGTAACGGTGCCGGTCCGCACCACCGCGGGCCGTGATGGCGACGGGTCGCGCGGGCAACGTTCCGTTAGGGAAAATATAACGCGGGTGTTAATGTGAAGAGTATGGACAGCGCGCAGGCGGCGGCACAGAAGCGAGGCGGCAGCCCGGCCGTGGTATCGGACGGGTGGACCGCGCTCAGCGTGCCCCTTGAGCGCGCCCTGGGCAAACGCAGCGCCACCTCGTTTGCGCGGCTCGGGCTGCACACCGTGGGTGAACTGCTCTACCACCTGCCCTTCCGTTACGCGCGCCGCGGTGAACTCCTCCCCATCGAGCAGGTGCGCGAGGGTGAGGACGTCACCGTGATCGGCCGGGTGGTGGGCGCGGACTTGCGGCCCATGCGCGCGCGGCGCGGCTTCATCCTCTCCGTTCTCATGACCGACGGTGCCCGCGAACTCAGCCTCACCTTTTTTGCGAAATCGCAGCGGGTTTTGGCCTACCACGAACGGCGCCTGCAACCCGGCACGGTTGCTACATTTTCGGGCACGGTGAGTTCCTACCGCGGCACCCTGCAACTTACCCACCCGGATTACGACCTAGTAGAAGACGAGGGTAGCGTGGACGTGGAGCGCCTGCGCCGCCCCATCCCCATCTATCACGCCAGCGCCGCGCTGCCCTCCTGGAAAATCGAACGGGCGGTCAGTACCGTTCTCACCGGGCTGACCAGCGCGGATGTTCCCGATTTGCTTCCCGCCGGCTACCGGCGCGCTCACGGCCTGCCCACCCGGCTCGAGGCGCTGCGCCGGGCTCACCGCCCCGCGGAACCCATCACCGCCGCGCTTGCCCAGCTGCCGTTCCGCCACGAAGAAGCCCTGGTGCTCCACACTGTGCTCGCCCGGCGCCGCGCCGCCCGCGCCGCGCATCCCACCACCGCCTACCCACCGCGCAGCGGCGGACTCCTGGATGCTTTTGATGCCCGCTTGCCATTTGAGCTCACCGCCGGGCAGCGCGCGGTGGGGGAGGAGATTTCCGCGGACCTGGCCGCCACCACCCCGATGCAGCGCCTGCTCCAAGGCGATGTGGGAAGCGGGAAAACCGTGGTGGCCCTGCGTGCCATGCTCCAGGTGGTCGATGGCGGAGGCCAGGCAGCCCTCCTGGCGCCCACCGAAGTACTGGCCGCCCAGCACGCCCGCAGTGTGCGCGAACTGCTCGGGGATCTGGGCGCGGGCGGGATGCTGGGCGCAGCCGAGCACTCCACCCGGGTGGAACTCCTCACCGGATCGCTCACCGCCAGCGAGCGCCGCGCCACCCTGGCCCGCATCGCCTCGGGAGAAGCCGGCATTATTATCGGCACCCACGCGCTGCTTTCCGATACAGTCCAGATTCCCTTCCTAGGCCTGGCGGTCGTGGACGAACAGCACCGCTTCGGGGTGGACCAACGCGATAGCCTCGCGCGCGGCGTCCACACCCTCGTCATGACCGCCACCCCCATCCCGCGCACCGTCGCCATGACCGTTTTCGGAGATATGGCCGTCTCCACCTTGCGCGAACTGCCGGGCGGCCGCGCCGGGGTGAGCACCGTCGTCGTTCCGGAAAACCGCGCGAACTGGATCGCGCGCATGTGGTGGCGCGCCCGGGAAGAAACTGCGGGCGGCGGGCGCGTGTACGTGCTCGCTCCCCGTATTAGTGAGAACGACGACGCAGCCGCCCCCGCGGAGGACCCGGGCGGCGAAAGTACGCTGGCCACCGTCACTGAACTGGCCGAACGCCTGCGCGCCCTGCCCCAATTCGAGGGAATCGCGGTAGGGGAGATGCACGGGCGGCTGAGCGCCGCGGAAAAAGACGCCGCCATGGCGGATTTCGCGGCCGGGCGAGTGCCGGTGCTGGTTTCCACCACCGTTATCGAAGTGGGGGTGGATGTTCCGCAGGCCACCATGATGATCATTATGAATGCAGAACGCTTCGGGCTGTCCCAGCTGCACCAGCTGCGCGGGCGCATCGGGCGCGGGAGCAAAGCCGGGCTGTGCCTGGCGGTGAGCGGTGCCCCGGAAGGAAGCCTGGCCGCCGAACGCCTCGCGGCTTTCGCCGCCACCACGGACGGTTTCGCGCTGGCCGAAAAAGATGTGGAGCTGCGCTCCGAAGGTGATGTGCTGGGGACCCGGCAGGCGGGAACCACCTCCCACCTGCGTTTCCTCTCCGCGGTGCGCGACGCTGATATTATCGCTACCGCGCGCGCCGCCGCTACGGACCTCGTGGAACGCGGCGCGCCGCCGGCGGAGCTGGAACGGGCCGCGGACGCATTGGATACCGAGCGAGCCACCTACCTGGAAAGGGGATAAGCAATGACACGTATTGTTGCCGGAACCGCCAAGGGGCATATTCTGCGGGTGCCGAGTTCGGGGACCCGCCCCACCTCGGAAAAAGCTCGCGAAGCGGTGTTTTCCCGGCTCGACCATCGCGGCTTTATTGCTGATGGGGAAGTCCTGGATCTTTTTGCCGGCTCGGGTGCGCTGGGTTTGGAAGCGAAAAGCCGCGGGGCGCGCGCCGTCGTGCTGGTGGAATCGGAAGGGCCGGCGGTCAGCATTATTCGTGACAACGCCGCCCGCGCCCACCTCGATGTGACCGTGGTCCGGATGAAAGCGGAAAAGTATCTCTCCCAGGAACCGAATTATCGTTTCGATGCCGTTTTCGTGGACCCGCCCTACCGCTATACAGAAGCACAGATCACGAAGGTGCTCGAAGGCTTGGCCCCGCATGTAGCAGCGGACGCCGTCGTCGTAGTGGAACGCGATAGCTCTTCACCGGAACCGAGCTGGCCGGAGGGGTGGGAACTCGATGATTCGCGCCGTTACGGGACCGCGACCCTGTGGACGGCGCAGCGCAGCGCGGATGCGCAATAATCGCGCGTCGACTAGGCCGAGCGCCTCAGGAAAGATTAGGCTATAACTATGACGCTTGCAGTCTGCCCCGGATCCTTCGATCCCGTCACTTTCGGACATCTCGACGTTTTTGCCCGCGCCGCTTCCCTCTTTGACGAGGTTGTTATTCTGGTCGCGCATAACTCTTCGAAAAATCCGCTTTTTTCGCCGCGGCAACGCGTGGAGTTCATTCGCGAAGAAGTGCGCCACATGGCCAATGTGCGGGTGGAAGATTTCGGCGGGCTGCTAGTGGATTTTTGCCGCGATATCCGGGCGGACGCCATCGTCAAGGGGCTGCGTTCCGCGGTGGATCTTGATGCGGAATACCCCATGGCGCTCATGAACCGGGAAATATCGGGGATCGAAACGGTGTTCCTGGTGGGGGACCCGGCGAAAGGCCATATTGCCTCCTCGCTGGTCAAAGATGTGGCACGGCACAAAGGTGACGTGCAGAGTTTCGTTCCCGCGCGGGTGGCGCGGGCTTTGGAAGAGGAGATGCAATGACTCAGGATACGCGCGGGCAATCGGTGGTGGAGATCCTCGATGAGCTCCTCGCCCTGGTGGATAACGCCCGGTCCATCCCCATGTCCGCCTCGGTGATGATCAACCAATCCGAGGTGCGTGACCTGCTCCAGCTCGCCCGCGATGCGGTGCCCGACCAGGTGCTCCGTGCCGATGATGTGCTGGCCGATATTGATTCGGTGCGTGCCTCCGGCCGCCAGGAAGCCGCCAGTATTATTGCCTCGGCCCGCCAGGATGCGGAAAATATTGTGGCCGAAGCGCGCGCCCAGGCCAGCCGGCTCGTCTCCAATGACGCCATCACCATCGCGGCGCGCTCCACGGCCGCCCGGATTGAGGATGAGGCTAAGCAGAAGGCCGAACGGCTGCGCGAAGGCGCCAACCACTACTCCGATTCCACCCTCGCCACCTTGGAAGGCCAGGTGAACGGGGTGGCCGCCGCACTGGAAGAAGCCGTGCGGGCCGCGCACGAAAAAATGGATGCGGCCCTCGCGCAGATTTACGCGGGCCGGGAAGTCCTCGCCAGCCGCCAAGAAACCACCGACGCTGTTTTTGATCATTCCGAGGAGGAATAGTGGACCTTCGCAGTCCTTTTGTTGTGTCGCTGCACGATTTACCGCGTAGCGACGGCTCCCTCATGCCGGTGCGGGAAACCTTTGCTGCCCCCGCGGATATGGGTATCGAGCTCATGACCGTCCCCACCGGATCCGAGCTGGATGTGGACCTCAGCCTCACCTCGGTTTCCGAAGGCGTGTACATCGGCGGGCAGGTGCATTTCACGGTTGCGGGCCAGTGCTCGCGCTGCCTGCGTGAGATTCACGAAGAACGCACCCAGGACGTATCCGACCTGGCCTACTACCCGCAGCGGCGCGCCGAACTCATCGCCGAAGGGGATGAAGACGCCGAAGAACACCCGGTCATTGAGGATGACCACGTGGATCTGGAACCGGTGCTCCGCGATGCCATCGTGCTCAACCTGCCCTTCCAGCCGCTGTGCTCGCCCACCTGCCAGGGCCTGTGCGCCGGCTGCGGGGAACGCCTGGAAGACCTGCCCGAAGGGCACCACCACGAGGCCCCGCCGCTGCGCTCGGACGCCCTGGATGCGCTGGAAGCCCAGCTGCGAGCACAGGAGTAAGTGGAATACGTATGGCCTATCGCGAATTAGTGGAACAGTGGGGAATTGACCTGCCCCGGCCGCTGCTGCGCCGCGCCCTCACGCATCGCAGCTTCGCTTTCGAACACGACGAACCCCATAACGAGCGCCTGGAATTCCTGGGTGACTCCATTTTGGGCCTCATTATCGCAGAGAAAGTTTTCCGGGAATACCCGGACGCATCCGAAGGTGATATGTCCCAGATGAAAACTTACGCGGTGTCCGAAAAGGCGCTCGCCGATGTGGCGCGGCGTATCAACCTGGGCGATTCCCTGCGCCTGGGCCGCGGGGAAGACCGCTCCGGCGGGCGCAATAAGGACTCCATCCTTTCCGATACCGTGGAAGCGCTGATCGCCGCCACTTACCTGGAACACGGGATGGAACCCACCCGCGAAATCGTGGACCGACTCCTCGATTCCAAGATTAAAGACGCCTCCGTGCTGGGCCCGAACCTTGATTGGCAAACGAGTTTCGAAGAACTCGCGCACGGCCTGGGCTGGGAGGGCACCATGGAGTTCGAACTCAGCTCCACCGGCCCCGATCACGCGCGGGTTTTCACGGCTGTTGCGTCGATGGCCGGGCGCGCATGGGGCAGCGGCGAGGGCACCTCGCAAAAGAACGCACGCCACGCCGCCGCGGAAGCCTCCTACCGGATTCTCGCCGATCTGATCGAGAAGGGTGAAGTGCAACCGGTGGCTGAGGATAAGAACGACGACGCAGCTCCCGGCACGGGTGCATCCGCCACCGAGGGCGCTGCCGGCGCGGAATCCTAGTAGGTAGGCGTGCCCGAACTTCCCGAAGTTGAATCCATCCGGCGCGGGCTGGCCGAGCACCTGGTTGGCCGGCGCATCCTCGCCGCCCGCGCTTTCGGCACCCGCGTGATCCGCCGTGCCCCGCAGGGCCTGGCTCCGCTGGTGGGCCGCACCGTGCGAGCGGTGGTACGGCGCGGAAAATTCCTGTGGTGCGATATGGGGGAGGACCTGGCCCTCCTCGCCCACCTGGGCATGTCCGGGCAGTTCCGGGTGGATGAGCCGGGCGAGGAAGAAAGCCCTGCCGGGCAGCGCCGCCACCTGCGGGCCCGCTTCGAGCTCGATAACGGTCTGGTCGTTGATTTCGTGGACCAGCGCACTTTCGGCTACCTGGCGCCGGTCGCTTTCCAGGCCACCGCTGATGGCCAGCCGGGCGGGGCGGGATCCAAGCGCGCCGTCGTACCCGCGCCCGTGGCGCATATTGCCCGCGACCTGCTCGACCCTTATCTGGACGAAAGCGCGCTACTCGACATTCTCGGCACCACGCGGCGCGCGCTCAAACGCGTGCTCCTCGACCAGGAAATTGTTTCCGGAATCGGCAATATTTACGCCGATGAAATGCTCTACCGGGCGCGCATCCACCCGGAGGCGACCGCGCTCCCCGCGGCCGCGGCGCAGGCACTGCTCAACGCCGGGCGGGAAGTACTGGAGGCTGCGCTGGCCGCCGGCGGAACTTCGTTTGACAGCTTGTATGTGCATGTCAATGGGGAGAGTGGCTATTTTGAGCGGTCTTTGCAGGCCTACGGGCGGGCCGGGCAGCCCTGCGCGCGCTGCGGCACCCCTTTGCAGAAAATTACCCTCGGGGGCCGTTCCACCACGCTGTGCCCGGTATGTCAAGTCGCTCCGATTGGGTAGAATAAGGGCGGATTATTGACCGATGATGGTGATGCAAAAAAGGAGGGCCGGCGCGTGGCACAAAATATTCGCGTCATGATTATTGATGATCATGAAGTGGTACGGCGGGGAATCATTGAGGTGGTTGACCGTTCGGAGGGCCTCGAGGTGGTCGCTGAAGCCGGATGCGTAGAAGAAGCGGTGCGGCGCGGCGGCCTGGTACTCCCCGATGTGGCGCTGGTGGATCTGCGCCTCCCGGACGGCACCGGAATTGACATTATTAATCAATTCCAGGAGGTCAGCCCGGATACCAAGTGCATCGTCCTCACCTCTTTTGATGACGACGACGCCCTCTCCGAATCCCTCAACGCCGGCGCGAAAGCGTACCTCTTGAAGTCGGTGCGCGGGGCGGAAATCTCGGACAATATCAAGGCCGTGGCCGAAGGGCGCGTTCTGCTCGATGAGCGCACGGTCTCGCGCCGGCGCGCTGATCACGATGACCCCACCGCGGATCTCACCCCCTCGGAACGCAATGTTCTTGAGCTGATTGGGGATGGGCTGTCAAATCGGGAAATCGGCGAGCAGCTCGGGGTTGCAGAAAAAACGGTTAAGAACCACATCACCTCGCTGCTATCCAAGATGGGCCTGCAGCGGCGCACCCAGGTGGCCGCGTGGGTTGCCGGCCAGCGTGCCACCGGTTGGCGTAACCAGTAAGAACGCTTGTGGTGGCGCAGCGGCTGTGCAGTCACCCGGTTGAGCCGGCAGCCATAGTGCCCGCCTAGGTGCTTGCGCCTGTCGCTATCATCTAAACGGGCATTTATCCGTCAATAAGGGCCCGCCAGCGCACCACGGTACCGCGTTCGCTTCCCGGAGCGATGGAGAAAGTGCCGTGGTGGCGCCGGGCCCGGGCGGCCAGATTAGACAGCCCCGAACGCCGGCTCAATTCGCCAATGCCCACGCCGTCATCGGCAACTTCCACACTAATATCGCGGTCGGTGACAGTAACCGCCACGGTGATGGAATGAGCGTGGGCATGGCGCACCGCATTGGAGAGGCATTCGCGCACCACGGCGATAACGTCGTCGCTAATATCCGAACCGATAGCATCATCGATTTCGGTGTGAGTGCCGCTATCAATATCTTCGCCGCGCACGGTAATCCGCAGGCTCGGGGTGAAACCGAGCTGCGCCGTGACGGAGCTGACCTCGCGGCGCAGGCGTGAAACCACCGGAACAGACGTATCCGGGCCGCGCAGCGAGTAAATAATCTGGCGGATCTGCGCCACGGATTCGTCAATCGACTCGATAGCGTTATCGAGGGAATCGAGCACGTTATCGGCTACCGCATCCTCGGTTGCCAAATCATCGCGCAGTGCGGACAGGCGCATCCCGGAAGCAAATAACTGCTGGATCGCGAAATCGTGCAGATCGCGCGAAATACGGGAGCGTTCTTCCAGCTGGGCCGATTGGGCTTGCACATAGCGGGCATCGGCCAGTTCCAGGGCGAGGGCGGCCTGGTTGGCCACGCTTTCCGCCATCGTCAAATCAACCATGTCGAATTCGGCGCGTCCGCGCAGCCGCGCCAGGATAATAACGCCGCGTGCGGTATCCCCGCCGGCCATGGGCGCGTAAAGAAGCGGGCCGAAACGGTCGAGGGGGTTATCGGGGGAGGGAGCCGCGGTGCTCGTATCGATAATGCGCCCGAGCCCGCTTTGGGCCACGGCCCGCGCCCGGGAATCCCGCCCGAAGGTGGTGCCCACCAAGTCCTGCCCGGCATCCCCCGCCACAAATTCGCAGGCCCAGGTATCGGCCACCGAGGGCAGAATAATGAGGGCCAGATCGGCATCCGCTACCCGCCGCATTTCGGTGGCGATGAGCTGGAGGGCCTCTTCTTCATCGCTTCCTTGCAGCAGCGCGATAGTGATGCGCCGCGAGGCGGAAAGCCACTGCGCACGGGAATTCGATTCCTCGTACAGGCGCGCATTTTCGACGGCGATGGTGGCCGCGCGCGCCAAGAGCGCAATGAGGTTAATATCGGATTCGCTAAAAGCCCCGGGCTTGTTAAAGAAGATCACTCGGGCGAGCACCCGGTTCCCGGTCATGAGGCGGGAGGTGAGGAAATTCGTGATACCCGGGCCGTAGATGCCGTCCTGGTGGCTGGCGGCGCTGAGCGGAGTGCTGCCAGCGGCGGGCTCCGGGGTGATGCCGCTTTCGTCGTGCACGGCGCTCACCGCTTCGGCGCGATCCCACATCACGGTATCCTCATCGCCCAAGCTGGTCAGGTCCCGATCCAGGCTGGTGGGGGTGAGGCTGGCAGCCGCGGGCAGCGGCTGGCCCAGGGTGACAATGCTCGTCACCTTTTCCGCCGAATTGAATATAAGAACGGCGGCGCTGGATGCCCCGGTTAGTTTCAATCCGGCGCCGGCCAGATTTTCGAGCACCTGGGTGCGATCCAGGCGCGCGGTCAAGGCCAGCGCATTGAAAATAACCGTTGTGGTATCCAGCATCCTTATTCCTGTTTCGCCGCCCATGCGTATGAGGCGAGCCTTTCGGTGAGCTCCTCGTGGGTGCCGCGCGCGCTCACGTGGGCGATACCGCCCTCATCGCGGGTTATCACAATAACCTCGTCGGCCGCATCGAGGGGCGTGAGCCGGTGCGTCACCAAGATAATAGTACGCGGGTCGGCGCTATTCTTACCGGCCCGGAGCAAATCGCGGATAAGCTCATCGGCAGTTTCCGGGTCGAGGTGCTCACCGGGCTCATCCAGGAGCAAGAACTCCGCGTCAGAGGCCAGTGCGCGGGCAAGGAGCAGGCGCCGTCGTTCTCCACCGGAAATCGTGGCGGCGTCCTCTCCGAGCAGGGTGTGTACCCCGCGCGGAAGCTGGGTGAGCCAGGTGCCCAGGCCCGCCCGTACCAGCAGCTCCACCGCTTCTCTTTCGGTAACCGAAGGGCGGGCCACCCGCAGGTTTTCCAGCACGGTTGTTTCGAAAACGTGGGCGTCTTCCGCCGTGAGGGTGAGGGTGTGGGAGACGGTGCGCCGGTCGAGGGTGGAAACTTCATGTCCGTCCAGGCGCACCGAGCCGGCGTGCGGGCGCAGCATTCCCGCCAGGGTATAGAGCAGGGTCGATTTCCCAATTCCGGAATGCCCCACGATGGCGATGGAGGAACCGCGTTCCACGTGCAGCTCGAAAGGTCCGGCCACATCCGGGCCGCCTGGCCAGCCGATAATAAGGTCGGTGGCATGCAAGCCGCGTTCCGCAACCGGGGCCGGGGCTTCCGGTTCTTCGCTGCGCTGGGCACGGTCGAGGAGCTCGAGGATCCGCTGGGCGGCTTTGGCCGAACGCACCAGCTGGATAGCGGCTTCCCCGAGGCCCTGGGTGGCTTCGAAAGCGGCGAGCGGGGTGAGCACGCAGACCGCCAGCGCGGTGGCGGAGAGGGTGCCGGCATCCAGGGCGCGGCTCCCGATAAGAATCGCACCCACCACGGCAATCCCCATGGCGAGGGTATCGAGGGCGATAGCGAGGGCTTGGGGGCGGGCAGCGGCATCGCGGTGGCGGAAGATGCGCTGTTCGGTGGCTTCCTGCACGTCCTCCATGGCGCCCACCCGCCCGGCTACCCGCAGCTCCGCGGCGGAATCCAGCATGGTCAGCGCGGTAGCGGAGATCTCGGTTTCGTCACGCACCTGCGCTTCTTCGGCGATGCGCCCGCCGCGCATGGCCAGGTAGGGCGCGAGAATCCCGGAAATCAGGAGGCAGCCGGCCAGCAGCAGGCCGATGGGTGGACACAGAATCCCCACGATCAGGCAGGAGACCAGGCAGACGATCCCGGCAACCGCGCCCGGTTGCACCGCTTTGACGACGACGTCGCCAACGGAATCGACATCCCGGCCGGTACGGGCGAGCAGGTCACCGCGCCGCACCGAAGTGACGACGTCGGTGGGGGAATCGGCCAGGGTCGCGTACACGGCAGTACGCAAATTGGACATCCCGTAGAGGGTCACCCGGTGCGAGAAAATCCGATTAACATAGCGCAGCAACGCCTTGGAGACCCCGAAGAAACGCACCGAGGTGGTGGCTACCCCGAGGGCAAGGACCGGAGGCATTTGGGAGGCGCGGGTGATAAGCCAGGCAGAAACGGCGGCTAGGGCCACCGAGCTGCTCAGCCCGGCAGCACCCGCCGCAACGGAGCCCCAGAATCCGCCCTTATCCACGCGCAGCAAGCGCAGGGCACGGATGAGAGCGCGGCGTTCATCTTGAGGGAAAGTACTCACTTGGTCACCTCGGTTGTCTGGGAGTTGGTGGATGCGGTGGCGGACGGTGCGGCGGCGGCTTGCGTTTGCGCGGCGGCTTGCGTTTGCGCGTGCGCGGCGGCCGGCCCGGGGACCGGCCTTGCGGTGGCGGGAGACGTGGTGGCCGGTTGCGCCGTCGTCGATACAACGTCAATAACCGCGTCGGCAAGATCTAGAAGCGCGGTGCGGTGCGCGATCACAATAACCGTGCGGCCCTGCGCGCGCAGATGCGCAACAGATTCGACGACGCGCTTTTCGCTACGGGCATCCAGGTGGGCGGAAGGTTCATCGAGGAGCACCAGCGGGCGCTCGGATACCAGGGCGCGGGTGAGGGCAAGGCGTTGGCGCTGACCCACGGAAAGGCCCACCCCGCCCTGCCCGATGAAGGTATTCCAGCCGTCGGGAAGTTCGGCGATGACCTCGTCGAAACCGGCGAGGGCGGCGGCGCGTTCCAGGGCCGGGCCCGGAGTTACCCCGATATTTTCCTCCACGGTTCCCGGCACGATCACCGGGCGTTGGGAAACCCAGGAAATCTGCGCCCACAGGCTTTCTTGGCGGATATCTGCGAGCGGGGTGGTGCCGATATGCACGGTTCCGCTATCGGGGGTAATGAAGCGGAGGAGCACATTCGCCGTCGTCGTTTTTCCGGAACCGGAAGCCCCGCGCAAAGCAGTGACGTGCCCGGGAAGTATCTGGGCATTCAGATGCGAGGGAGCGATGGTATCGCGGCCCGGGGCGAGCACCGAAAGATCGGAAATGGTGATGGGGGAGGTGGCTAGATCCGGGCAGTCGAGCGTGCCGTTTTCCACGGGCAGGGGTTGTTCGAGCAGGTCGAAAACCTGGGCGGAAGCGGCCACCCCGTTGGAAGAGGCGTGGAATTGGGTGCCCACTTCCCGCAGCGGTTTAAAAACTTCCGGGGTGAGCATAATAATCGTCAGGCCGGTGAAAAGGGAGACGTTTCCGGCCACCATGCGCAGGCCCACCTCCACCGCAACGAGGGCGGTGGAGAGCGTGGCGAGGAATTCCAGAACAGCACCGGAGAGGAAAGCAATATAGAGAGTCTGAAGTGTTTTCTTCGCGTAATCATCCCCGAGGTGCTTGACGCGCCGGGCCGGGCCTTCTTCACGCCCGAGCGCCTTGAGGGTGGAAAGGCCGCCCAGGAGGTCAAGGAGCTGCTGGCCCAGGCGCTGCATGGAAGCGAGGCGTTCATTGGAGAAAGCTTGGGTCATGCGCCCGATGAGGATCATGAAAATCGGGATGAGGGGGATGCAGGCCACGATGGCGATAGCGCTCACCCAATCGAGGAAAAGAATAACGACGAGCGCGAAGGGCGTGACCGTGCAGGTGAGGATGAGCTGAGGGAGGAATTTGACGAAATAGGGTTCCAGGTCGTCCAGCCCGGAGGTCACCAGGGTGACGGTGGTGGAGGTGTTTCCCGCGGCGAGCCAGCGGTCGCCCAGATCACCGGCGCGGCGTAGTACCCGGGCGCGAAGATTAGCGATGGTGCGCAGCGCGGCGCGATGGCCGTAGGATTCGCGGATATAGATAAGAAGGCTACGTGCGTTGAAGGCCGCTGCCACCCCGAACACCGGCCAGCCGATATCACGGAAAGTGAGATCGCCGTCTGCCACCGGGGCGACCGAAGCGGCAATAAAGAAGCATTGCGCGAGCACGAGCGCTGTTTCGAGAAAACCAACGCCGCCGAGTAGGGCGACGTAGCGGCGCGCCGTAGGCGCGAATTTCATGAGTCGAGCATCAACGGGCTTCATTCTTCTCCTTGCACTCTGCTTTATAGTAGCCCGCCCGGTCTTGCTTACCCGGCGGCCACGCGAATTCGCGAGGCCGCTACGGCGGTTTTATGAGCGAGTTTGTGAAGGTGGGGGTTTATGAGGGGAGGCCGCGCGCACGGTGCGTGCGCGCGGCCTCCCGATCTCACGTGCTACTTAGCGAACCTCGAACTCGCGGATCTTCTTCGGTTCCAATCCCACGGGTTCCTCGGGGATTTGGCCAGCGTCAATGCGCTTGCGGAACACGGAGTATGCCCACACCGTGTAACCGAGGACGATCGGAACGAAGATGAGTGCCGCAATGGTCATGATGGTTTGCGTCGGCGCGGTGGCCGAAGCCTGCGCGATCGTGAGGGAGTAGGCCTCGTTGATCGACGACTTCATGACGTAGGGGACCATCATCGCGAAGATGGTGGATACCGCCCCGGCAATTGCCGCGAAGTGCAGCCCGAAGGCCAGAATTTCACGGTTGGCCCAGGTGGCTACCACGGTGGCAATGAGGAGCAGCGCGCAGATAGCCAGCGGGATAATCGCCAGCACCTGCGAGCTGTACACGAAGTAGGCCCACAGTGCCCAGACCGCGGTGATCGCCGTGGAGATCACGGTGGTGCGCTTCGCCAGGTTAATGGAGCGCAGCTGGAGTTCACCGGCCGTCTTAATCGAGAGCCACAGCGCGCCGTGGCTGAAGAACAGCGAGAGGGTCACGAGCCCGCCCAGGATGGTGAAGGGAGTGAGCAGCGAGAAGAACCCGCCGGTCAGGTAGTGGTGGTTATCCGCGAGGGCTTCCCAGGTCACCGCATCGGGTGCCACGGCCACGAACTCACCGGAGGAGTAGTTGCCTACTTCGATTTTCATCCCGGCTACGAGGTTGGCGAAAGCCACCCCGAAGAGGATCGAGACGATCCACGAGACGATGCAATGCAGGGTGTCCCAGGTGTTGCGCCAGCGCTCGGTGCGGATCATCTTGCGCCATTCCAGGGCGCAGATCCGGATAATGAGGCAGACGAGCACGAGGACGAGGGCGATGTACATACCCGAGAACATGGTGGCGTACCATTCCGGGAACGCCGCGAAGGTAGCGCCACCTGCGGTGAGCAGCCACACTTCGTTGCCATCCCAGTGGGGTCCAATCGAGTTGATCATCGCGCGGCGTTCACGTTCATTACGCGCAAAGGTCTTGAGGAACATCCCCACGCCGTAGCCGAAGCCCTCCAGAGCGAGGAAACCAATCCACAGGACCGCTACGAGGATGAACCACAGTGTCATCAAAAATGTTTGTTCCATGAGGTCCTCCTAGTAAACGAAATTCGGGGTAGATTTCGCATCGTATTCGACGACCTTCTTGTGGGTATTGATACCCTCGCGCAGGTAGCGGCCCAAGAGCCACACCCACACCACGCCCAGTGCCGAGTAGAGCACAGTGAAGATCGTTAGCGAGAAGGCCACGCTGCCACCATTGACGGAGTGGGAAACGCCCAGATCCGTCATAAGGAGCACGCCGTCGATTTGAGTCGGGTACACGATCCACGGCTGGCGGCCGATTTCGGTCAGGATCCAGCCCGCGGAGTTCGCCACGAATTGCAGCGGAATCATCCACAGCCAGAACTTACCCCAGCTTTCCGAACGCATGATCCGATCCCCGCGCAGCACCCACAGCCCAAGGGCCGCGATGAGGATGTCGAGCAGTCCAACTCCGACCATCACGCGGAAGGAGTAGTAGGACGCCAGAACATTCGGGGTGACCTGCTGGTTTTCGAACGCGGTATCGAATTTCTCCACGAGTTCCGCATTGACGTTTTCCATCTGGTGGATGCGATCCCGCACCCGCTCATTAGCTTCGCTAATGGATTCCAGCCGCGATTCGGGGCCGGACCAGTGGTTGGTCATCATGAAGGATTCCAGGCCGGGAATCGGTACGTAAATGGAGGTGGCATCTTCGCAGCTATTACCCCACATCACGAGGGACAGCTTGGCGTTTTCTTCACCCTGGCACACGCCCATCATGGCCGCGGCCTTGGGCGGCTGGATCACGCCGAGGTGCTGGCCCATGTAGTGGCCGGAGAGCGCGGCGATAATCGCGGCAACCAGGGTGACCTTGAGACCGAGCTTGGCGGTGGGCTTCCAGTATTCGCGCGCCTCGACTTCATTGCCGGAGAGGCGAATAGAGCGGGCCATCCACCAGAAGGCGAAGCCGGCCACCACAACGCCGGCCAGAGTGAAGGCGGCGCCCATGGTGTGGAGGAAGGTGAGTACCCAGGTGGTATTGGCGAACAGACCGAGGAAGCCCGCCATGCCGTCCAGCTCAGCGCGCCCGGTTTCCGGGTTGAAGACCGCGCCGTGCGGATCCTGCATGAAGGAGTTCGCGGCCAAAATCCAGGCCGCGGAGATCACGGTACCCATGGAGAAAAGCCAGATGGTCAGGTTATGCACCTTGGGGGAGAGGCGGCCCTTGCCGAAGATCCACAATCCGAGGAACGTGGACTCCAGGAAGAACGCCAGGAGAGCCTCGAAAGCGAGCGGGGCGCCGAAGATGTCACCGACGAAACGCGAGTACTCCGACCAGTTCAAACCGAACTGGAATTCCTGCACGATACCGGTGGCAACGCCGAGCGCGAAGTTGATGAGCAGGATCTTGCCGAAGAAATCGGTAATCCGCTGCCACTTCGGATCGCCCGTTTTGCGGGCCTTAGTTTGCATATACGCAACGATGACAGACAGGCCAATGGTCAGGGGCACCTGAAGCCAGTGGTAGACGGTTGTAATACCGAACTGCCATCGCGCAAGGGTGATCGGATCCACCTTTTCACCTTTCCGATGTGTAACACGTGTGATCGCGCGTGGAGCGCTGCGGTGGTCCCGTAGCAGCGCGATCATTTTTTCACCCTCGATCCTACTCACCGCAGCGGCAATAAGAGGTATCGAACACGAGGGACTTTTGTCCGGCGCGGCGCTCATGTGCCATCTGGCACACAGGTTAGCGACACCTGTCAAAAAATAAGGACGAAAGTCCTGACCGGCCTCATGTGGTGGCGATTGGGCATCCCACTGAGGTGCTGCCTTTGCGGAGAATGCGGGAATCTCCCAGCGCCGGCCCGGGACTCCTCATGTAGAATCGGTACCAGTGTACCGGGCGCTACCGTATCGCCCCGGTGGTTTGAGGCAGTGAAGAACCTGGCCGGCAGATTGTGAGCGCCGGATATGCCCTCGAACGTAGATGTGCTTGCGCGGCATTGGCCGCAATGGTGACAGGCCCGCACGGGATACGGGGTGCGCGCCTGTCGGGAAGTGTAGACGAATGGCGAAAGAAGCCACCGCGTCGGAGCACGGCACCGTGAGTGCGGCTGCGGCGAGCCCGTTTTTTATTCCGGCACCAGAAGAAGAGGTGGTGGACATCCCGCGCTTCCGTATTAATACGGATATTCCACTCTTCCAGGAACCCGACGCTGCCAACGCCATCCGGGTCACCTACCTCGTTGATGACGATTCTTCCAGCGGCGCAGATTCCGATTCTGGCGATAATTCTTCCTCCCGGCGCACCCGCCGGCGCGAACGTGGCGAGCATGATTCTTCTGCCCGCACGCCTCGAAGTGCGGAGCACGACGACGCCGCCTCTGAAGAAGGCGAGCACGAAGAAACGGATGATACTTCGGTAGCGCCCACCCGCAGGCGTCGTCGTAGCCTTTCTTCCGATGATGAAGTGGCGGCGCCCCGGGGCTCCACTCGCCTGGCCGCCAAGCGGGCCCGGCGCCGCGAAAACCGCGAGGGTTCGGCGCGCCGGCGCGGTTCCATTACAGAAGTGGAATACCTGGCGCGGCGCGAATCGGTCAAGCGTGACATGATCGTGCGCGAACGCGATGGTCTCAACCAAATCGCGGTGCTCGAAGATGATGTGCTCGTCGAGCATTACGTGGCGCGGCATACCCAGATTTCCATGGTTGGCAATGTGTACCTGGGGCGGGTGCAAAATGTGCTGCCCTCGATGGAAGCCGCTTTCGTGGATATCGGTAAGGGTCGTAACGCGGTCCTTTACGCCGGGGAAGTGGATTGGAAAGCCGCCGGGGTTACGGGTAAAAACCGGCGCATTGAGCAGGCCCTGAAATCCGGGGATACCGTGCTGGTGCAGGTCACCAAGGATCCTATTGGCCATAAGGGCGCGCGCCTGACCAGCCAGGTTACCCTGGCTGGGCGGCATCTTGTTCTTGTTCCCGGTGGGGATATGACCGGTATTTCGCGTAAGCTTCCCGATTCGGAACGCTCGCGGCTCAAGAAGCTTCTTAAAGAAATTGTGCCGGAAGATCACGGCGTTATTGTGCGTACCGCCGCCGAAGGTGCGAGCGCTGAACAGCTCCAGAATGACGTGGATCGCCTGACGAAGAGCTGGAAGGAAATTCAGCGCAAGGCCAAGGCGGCGAAAACCGCCCCGCAGGTACTCAAGAGCGAACCGGAACTGGCCGTGCGGGTGGTACGCGATATCTTCAACGAAGATTTTGATTCCCTGCGCGTGCAGGGTGAGGATGCCTGGGAAACGATTTCCACCTACGTGGAAGAGCTGTCCCCCGAACTCATGGACCGGGTGAGCCGCTGGGATGATTCCCGCGATATTTTCGAGGCCTACCGGGTGGAAGAGCAGCTCGCCAAGGCTTTTGATCGCAAGGTGTGGCTGCCCTCGGGCGGAACCCTCGTTATTGACCGCACCGAAGCCATGACGGTGGTGGACGTGAACACCGGGAAATTCACCGGATCGGGTGGCTCGCTAGAAGAAACGGTTACCCGCAATAATCTGGAAGCGGCCGAAGAAATCGTGCGGCAATTGCGGCTGCGCGATATCGGCGGGATTGTGGTTATTGACTTTATTGATATGGTTCTGGAATCCAACCGTGACCTGGTGCTGCGCCGGCTCATCGAGTGTCTCGGGCGTGATCGCACCCGCCACCAGGTAGCGGAAGTAACCTCCCTGGGCCTGGTGCAGATGACCCGCAAGCGCGTGGGGCAGGGCCTCGTGGAGGCTTTCTCTACTGTTTGTGAGGCCTGTGAAGGGCGCGGCTATATTATTCATGATCACCCGGTGGAGGAAAACGAAGAACCTCACGCACCCCGCAAGCGCAAGGCGCGGCGGGAAGCCTCGGCGCCGCAGCGCGAGGCGGCTGTGCAGATGATGAATTCCATCGCCGCTGCCGGGCATGCTGATGCGCAGCAGAAAGATAGCCAGGAGAAGGCGGACAACCAGGAGAAAACCGACAAGCCCGCCGAATCACGGAAATCCGCGAAGCGGGAGAAGTCGGAAAAGTCGGAGAAATCTGAAAAGTCGGAGAAGCCAGATAAACAGGATAAGTCCGAGAAGCAGCCGGCTACGCGGCGTCGTCGTAGCTCGCGCAGCGCGGCAGCCACCGCGGATACCTCGAGCGTTACCACCAAGGATGCGGCTGTCACGGGCGGCGCACGCACTGCATCTGGTACCGCAACTAACGGAACCGGCACCGCAAGCACGGGCACCGCGCGGAAGACCGGCATGGTTATCTCCTCCGGTGTGGTGAGCCCCACGCACGCGGCCGCTTCGACTAGCGCCCACGCAAAGACGGTGTCGCCGTCGTCCTCTATCCACACCGGATCGAGTGAAGCGGCTAACGGTACGCGCGGGGGTACCAAGCGGCGCGCCGTGGTTTCTTCCGGACCCATCTCCACCGGCAACGGGGCGGGGGTTCTGAGTTTCCCGGCGAGTTCCCAAGGGTAAACCGGGGTGGTGGAATGCGCCGCGCGCCTAAGGTACGTGGCGCATCCCATAGCGATACGGCCGGTCTCATGCGCAGTCTCACTTGTAAGAAAGCGGGTCAACGCAGTAAAGTAGATGGTCGGTGCTTAGGCACTCAGTCGTTTAAGTGCGCTGTCCAGCGCGAAAAGTAGCCGTAATCAACAGGAGCAAACGTGGTGTACGCGATCGTCAAGGCCGGGGGCCGTCAGGAAAAGGTTTCTGTCGGAACCGTCGTGGTTGTTGACAGGATGGAAGGTGAAGTCGGCGATACCGTCGAACTCGAACCCATCATGCTCGTTGACGGGGATAAGATCACCACGGCTGCCGATGGCATTTCGGCGAAGGTTACCGCGGAAATTGTGCGCGATGAAAAGGGACCGAAGATCTCCATCATCAAGTTCAAGAACAAGACGGGTTACCGGAAGCGCCAGGGGCATCGTCAGCCCCTGACCCGCCTCAAGGTCACCGGCATCCAGTAGGATCTGCCGCGTCAGCAGCTAGTTTTGAGATAGTAAGAAGGTAGACAGATGGCACATAAGAAGGGCGCCTCTTCCTCGCGCAACGGGCGCGACTCCAATGCCCAGCGCCTCGGGGTGAAGCGGTACGGCGGTCAGGTTGTATCCGCCGGTGAAATTCTGGTTCGCCAGCGCGGCACGAAGTTCCATCCGGGCAATAACGTCGGGCGCGGCAAGGATGACACCCTGTTCGCTACCGCGGCCGGGACGGTCCAGTTCGCTACCCGTCGCGACCGCAAGGTCGTTGACGTTGTGGCCCAGGCTTAAGGCGCAGCGGCCCTAGCGCCGCACGCACCTATGATGAGGGGTGGGGGATTCAACCTCCACCCCGTCATTCGTTAACGCGGGCGGAGTGCGGGCGTTCGGCTATGCGCACCGGCGCCCGGCTGTT
Organism: Actinotignum timonense; assembly: GCF_002860685.3. Taxonomy (GTDB): domain Bacteria; phylum Actinomycetota; class Actinomycetes; order Actinomycetales; family Actinomycetaceae; genus Actinotignum; species Actinotignum timonense. The sequence continues at coordinate 1,517,871 of NZ_CP136960.1, forward strand.
TGCGGCGCCCCGGCTCGGGGAGCCCAGCTTTTCGCACCCGCACCGCGTTATCACTACAGGAAAAGGGGAGGGCACACGTGGCCTCGTTCGTCGATAAAGTGACCTTGCACCTGCGCGCCGGCAACGGCGGAAACGGGTGCGTTTCGGTGCGCCGGGAGAAGTACAAGCCTCTCGGAGGGCCCGACGGCGCCAACGGCGGCCACGGGGGCTCCATCATCTTTGAGGTTGATTCCCAAGAATCCACCCTCATGGACTACCACCACACCCCGCACCGCAGCGCCGAAAACGGCCAGCCCGGCGCCGGTGATAACCAACGCGGCAAGAACGGCGCGGACCTGATCCTCAAAGTCCCCGCCGGAACGGTCGTGAAAAACAGCGAAGGTGATGTGCTCGCGGATCTGGTGAATCCCGGGGATTCCTTCGAAGTGGCGCGCGGCGGCGTGGGCGGCCTGGGGAATGCTGCCCTGGCTTCCCCGCGGCGCAAGGCCCCCGGCTTCGCCCTGCTCGGGGAAGCCGGCGAGGAACTTGATGTTGTTCTCGAATTGAAATCGGTGGCCGATGTGGCGCTGGTGGGCTTCCCCTCCGCTGGGAAGTCCTCCCTTATTGCGGCCATGTCCGCGGCCCGCCCGAAAATCGCCGACTATCCTTTCACCACCCTCGTGCCTAACCTCGGCGTGGTGACCGCCGGGGAAGAACGCTACACCATTGCCGATGTGCCCGGCCTTATTCCCGGAGCGTCGGAAGGGCGCGGGCTCGGCCTAGAGTTTTTGCGCCATATCGAGCGCTGCGCGGTCATTGCTCACGTTATTGATTGCGCCACCCTGGAACCGGGGCGCGATCCGCTCACCGATCTGGATACCCTGGAACACGAACTGGCCCGGTACGCGGCGAATATTCCGCCCACCGAAGGCCAGCTTCCCCTCACTGAGCGTCCGCGGGTGGTTATTCTCAATAAAATCGATGTTCCGGACGCGCGGGAACTCGCCGAATTTGTGACCCCGGAGCTGCGCGAACGCGGCCTGGATGTTTTCGCTATTTCCACTGCCAGCCACGAAGGTCTGCGCGAGCTTTCCTTCTACCTGGCGCGGGTGGTGCGCGAAGAAAAGGCCAATCGTGAGGTTACCGAAACGGTGCGCCCGGTGCTCCATCTCACTCGTGAACGCGATGACCGTTTCACCATCGTCAAGCGGCGCGACGGCATGCAGGAGTTCTGGAATGTGCGCGGGCGCCAGCCCGAGCGCTGGGTGGGGCAAACGGACTTCGCCAATGATGAAGCGGTCGGGTACCTCGGCGAGCGCCTGCACCGCCTGGGCATCGAAGATGAACTGGCACGTCTGGGTGCGGTGCCGGGCGATATGGTGGTGATTGGTCCGCCGCAGACCGGCTTCGTTTTCGATTGGGAACCGACCGTTGCCGCCGTCGCCGAAATTTACGGGCCGCGCGGGCGGGATATCCGGGTGGAAGCCGAACGCTCGCGCCCCACCCGCCGCGAAAAGCGCGCCGATTTTTACGAACGTATGGATGCCAAAGAGGAAGCCCGGCAGGAATTGCGTTCCGAGCGGGAGGCCGGCATATGGACGGACCCGCAGGCAGGCACCCCGGAAGGGGACTAAACTATCCTGCGGTGTCCCGAAGCATCAGATAAGAAAGAGTGACTCGTGTCCGGTACCTCATCCGCCCCGCTGACCCGGCGTGACTGCCTTGAGAACTCCCGTCGAATAGTCATCAAAGTTGGTTCCTCCTCCTTGACCGGGCCGGACGGTGCCCTGCACCAGGAAACCCTCGATCTTCTTGTTAATACCATCGCGGAAATGCACGCCCGCGGGGTAGACGTGGTACTGGTGTCCTCCGGCGCGGTGGCGGCCGGCATCGGCCCGCTCAAGCTGGGCCGCCCGCGTTCCCTGCGGGAAAAGCAGGCCGCGGCCATGGTGGGCCAGTCCCGCCTCATGGCCGCCTACGAAGAACGTTTCGAAGCGCACGACATCAGCGTGGGCCAGGTGCTCCTCACCGCCTCCGACGTCACCAACCGGCGCCACTACGCCAATGCGCTCACGGCCATGCGCACGCTCTTACGTTTACGGGTGGTTCCGATTGTTAATGAGAACGACGCCGTGGCCACCGACGAATTGCGCTTCGGTGACAATGACCGGTTAGCCGCGCTCACCGCCCACCTGGTGGGGGCCGGCACCCTTATTTTGCTCACCGATGTGGACGGCCTGTACACCAAACCGCCGAGTGAACCGGGGGCCACCCGCATTACCGAGGTGACCAGCGAAGATGACCTGGCAGGACTGCGGATTACCGGGCGCGGCTCAGCGGTGGGAACTGGGGGAATGCGCACCAAAGTAGCGGCTGCCGAGTTAGCCACTTCGGGCGGGGTCGGCGTGATTCTCACCCATGTCGATAATGTGCAGCGCGCCGTGGCCGGGGAAAACGTGGGAACCTGGTTCGTGCCGAGCACCAGGCACGTATCCGCGCGCGGGCGCTGGATGGAATTCGCGGCGCGGGCCCGCGGCCGGGTTACTTTGGACGACGGCGCCGTTGCCGCCATCACCGGCAACCACGCATCCCTCCTCCCGGTGGGAGTCATCGGGGTCTCGGGCCGATTCGCTGCCGGGGACATCGTGGAATTATGCGATGGGCACGGCGAGGTTATCGCCCGGGGCCTGAGTGCCTACAGCGTCGAGGAACTCATTGAGCTGGTCGGTAGCACCCGGGCGCGCGGAAAGAAGCCGGTGGTGCACGCGAACGATATCGTGCTGCTGGGTTCGTAGCGGGGTTTTCCTGCCGGGGTGCCTTGCGCAGTGGGCGGGCGTGTTCCGCAACAAGCGTCCATTCGGCAGCGAGCGTGCTTCAATGCCGAGCCGGTGGCGCGCGCAACGCGCGGGCAATTCTGTGTTTCGCCTTACTTTACGGACCTGTAACTATGTGGAAGCTGCATAAAGTTTCACGGCGGGCGCGGCCGGGGATTATTATTTGCGCTGGTCATAGCGTTGTTCGCACACAAGCTAGCGAAATATTACACCACAATGACCGAATAGTAATCTGAATAATTGAATAGTGACTTGCGCAAAGAACCGTCGTGTTCGTCTTGCCTATTGGACAATAAAGATCTAGCGTTATCGCAAGTGCTTATATAGCACCCTCGCAATCGCTCGGAACTACCCGAGCCGACGAAGAACGGAGAATTCGATGTCGCAGTTTGTCACGCTCCAGGATGTCACCTCTAGCATGCTTGCCGACTATCGAATTACCAAGGCGCATTGGCGCCGCTGGCATCACCACTTTATGAGCGCGCGCCTTCTTGCGCCGGCCAGTGCCCCCTCTGCCCGTCTTCGTCCTGATAGTGAGTACTAATGACCATCCAATTGACCACCCTGTGCACCACCACGAATGAGGAAGTTTTAAGAGAAACATTTTTAGGAGTCGATCTCTCGGCGCTCGGCGGCGGGGAGAGTCTGTGCGGCGACGGCGCAGCTACGCGCCCAGCCCACGGGGCTTCCATCGCCCACCTGGCCTCCTGCGCTGATGCGGCCTGGAAAGGCGGACTCGATTTCGTCCAGTTCTCCGGAGAATTTGTGCTTCCCGGCTCCCGGGTCGCCTCCGCGATGGAAACGGCAAGCCGCTTAGGGCCGCGTGCCCGCGGTGATATCGCGGTGGAAGTTCCTGCTACCTCCCAGGCCCTGCGCGAAGCGGTAGCCAGAACCCAGCAAGATACTTCTGATACTCCGGCTCTGGTGAGCCTGCCCATCACCCCGGCTACCGATCTCGCGGCCCTGCGCAGCGATGTGGAAAATGCGATTGCGGCCGGGGTGCGCCTCATGCCGCACGTGCGCGCCGAAGATGTCCCGAATCTGAATCTGCGCGCGATCTGCGGTATTTCTCCGATGATGCGCCTTTCCGCTCCGGATGCGCACCGTGCCCGCGAGGCCCGTTTCGCTTTGCGTACGGCGGCGGAAGAATACGATACCGACCTGCAGGTTCTCCTCGATATGACCGTTATTATTTCGGCTACCCGCACCGCGGCCCGCGAGCGCCTCTTCCTTGTCCAAGCCCTGGGCGGCCCAGACTTCTCCCGCAGTGCTCACGTGGTTGGCACCGTATATGATGTTGCGGATACCACCGAGTCCTGGCTGGGTATGGGCGCGGCAGATGGCATTATTTACCGGCCCACCTCCATCCGCACCGATTTAGCCTCGCTGGTGCGCGGAGTGCTCCCAGTCCTCTTTGGCCGGGCAGAGATTTCCTAAGCTGTACCGATAGTAGCGGGGCCTTCCGAGAGTAGCGGAGTTTCCCGAACGCAACGAGGGGCGAACTGGAAATGACCAGTTCGCCCCTCGTGGCTTGGAGCTTCGCGTGCGTGGCGCTGCATGTCTAGGCGCCTCGCGCGCGGTAGTTGCCCGGCTAGCGGCCAGCTACCGTGCTTACTCAGCCTGCTTGGCGGATTCCTCAGCTTCGTGAGCGGCAAGACGAGCGCGAATCTCATCCATATCCAGCTCCTTGACCTGCCCGATGAGATCCTCCAGCGGGCCGGCCGGCAGTGCCCCGGCCTGCTCAAAGACCCGGATGCCATCCCGGAAAGCCATAATGGTGGGAATCGCCTGAATCTGGAAATGCGCGGCGAGCTCCGGGCTATCCTCGGTGCTCACCTTGCCGAAAGTAATATCGGGGTGCTTTTCAGAAGCCTTTTCGTAAATCGGGCTGAAAGCACGGCACGGACCGCACCAGCTCGCCCAGAAATCCAGCAGGACAATGCCTTCATGCACGGTATCGTTGAAGTTTTCCGCGGTGACAGTAACGGTTGCCATGGTTCTCCTCGAGTTAGTGGAAATCTCGCTACCTGCAACGCGCCAAGCGCGAGAGCTATTCCCATGAGATAGTCCATTCGGTAACGGGTGCCTTCCTGGCCTAAAGTAGAGACTATGACCGCAACGTTAACCGAGGGCGTGGCCGATGTGGCCCGCCGCGCGCGCCAGGCGGCGCGTTCTTTGCGGGGGGCGCAAACCACGTCAAAAAATGACGCCCTTCGCCGTATCGCCGCGATTTTGCGCAGCGAAACCGCCCGTATTGTGGAGGCGAATGCCCAGGATGTGGCCCGGGAAGAAAGCCGGCTTTCCCCGGGCATGATTGATCGACTCCTCCTGAATGCGGAGCGCATCGAAGGGATTGCCCAGGCGGTGGAACACGTGGTGGGCTTGGCCGACCCGGTGGGCGAAGTGGTACGCGGTTCGCGCTTAGCTAACGGGATGCGTTTGCGGCAAGTGCGGGTGCCTATGGGCGTCATCGGGATGATTTATGAGGCCCGGCCCAATGTGACGGTCGATGCGGCTACCCTGGCGCTCAAAGCCGGATCCGCGGTGATTTTGCGCGGGGGGAGCGCCGCCATCCGCACCAACGAAGTGCTGGTCGAACTCATGCGCCAGGCGGTAACGGAGGCCGGATTCCCGGCCGACTGTGTGCAGACCATCGATGCTTTCGGGCGCGAAGGTGCCGTCGAACTGATGAAATTGCGCGGCCTGGTGGATCTTGTTATTCCGCGCGGGGGCGCCGGCCTCATCCAGACGGTCGTGCGCGAATCCCTGGTCCCCGTGATCGAAACCGGGGTGGGCAATAATCACGTGTACGTGGATGCCAGCGCGGATGTGGAGCGGGCTAGCGCCGTCGTCGTTAATTCGAAAACGCATCGGCCCAGCGTCTGCAATGCGGCCGAAACGCTTCTGGTCCACGCGGATATCGCACCGCAATTTATGCCGCGGATTTTGCGTGAACTTCACGAGCGCGGCGTGACCTTGCATTGCGATGCGGCCGCGCAAAGTTTCGCGGGTGATATTCCCACGCAGGCCGCAACGGAAGAAGATTGGGCCAAGGAATATTTGGCGTTGGAGATGGCCGTCGCGGTGGTGCCTGATCTTGAGGCGGCGCTCGCGCATATTGCCCGCTATTCGAGCGGCCATACCGAGGCTATTGTGGCCGAGGACCAGCGTGCTATTAATCGTTTCACCTCCGAGGTGGATTGCGCGGCGGTCATGGTTAATGCCTCGACGCGTTTCACGGACGGTGGCGAATTTGGGCTGGGCGCGGAAATTGGTATTTCTACCCAAAAATTGCATGCGCGGGGGCCTATGGGGCTGGAAGAAATGACCACGACGACGTGGATTGCAGAGGGCGAGGGGCATGTCCGATAAAGACGAACCGGTGCAGATTCCTTTCGACGAACGCAAGCACCGGCGTCGGCGGATCGGGGTGATGGGCGGAACTTTCGACCCGATTCACCACGGTCACCTGGTGGCAGCCTCGGAAGTGCAGCATCGTTTCGGGCTGGACGAGGTAGTTTTTGTGCCCACCGGCCGCCCCGCTTTCAAGCAGGGGCAGCACGTGAGCCCGGCCGAACACCGCTATCTCATGGCGGTTATCGCCACCGCCTCGAATACCCGCTTTACGGTATCGCGGGTGGATATTGAGCGGCGCGGACTGACCTACACCGTGGATACCCTGCGGGATTTGCGTGAGGTCTACCCGGATGCGGATCTGTACTTCATTACCGGCGCGGATGTTATTCCGGAAATTTTGCGCTGGAAGAACGCCGAGGAACTGTGGGGGATGGCGCGTTTCATCGGGGTGACGCGCCCCGGGCACAATATTGACGTGTCCGCGCTGCCCAAACACGCCGTGGAAATTGTGGAGGTTCCCGCCATGGCGATTTCCTCTACGGATGTGCGTGAGCGGGTGAAGGCCCACGAGCCCATCTGGTATTTGGTGCCCGAAGGCGTGGTGCAGCATATTAGAAAATACAAACTTTATGCCCAGCGCGAGGCACCGGGTAAACTTGACAAAGGACAGTCGTGCCGAGAGGAGAAGAAATGAGCGAGGGCGGGCGGCGCCTCACACGCAGCGAGATGCGCGAGCGCGGACTCCTAAAACCTCTCGAAGAAGGCGAGGCTTCGCCGGTAGAAGAATTGCGGCGCACCCGGGATATTCCGGTGGTGCGGGCAACGCGGCGGCGCGCCATTCTGGCCGAGCGTGCCGAAGCCATTGAGGCAGCCGGGGCGGCTGAAGTTTCTGAGCCGGTGGAACGAGCTGAAGCAGCGGTGCCGCTTCTCGAAGATGAGGGCGCTCCCACCCAGGCATACGAACCTGTGAACGCGGCCGAGCCCCGCGCGATCCATGAAGAATCCGCGCCCGCGGGGGAGCGAATCTCCGTTTTCGACCGTTTCGAAGCCGATACCGAGGCAAGTATTGGCGAAGAAGATCACTCGCTCATGCCGTCGTTTGCGACTTCGGCATCAGCTGCCGCGGCGGCTCCTGCCTCGCAGGTGGCCTCGGAATCGGTATCGGCTTCCGAACCAGCTCTGGAACCGGAAGTGGCAGCGGAATTTTCCGAAGGTGGCAGCCTGCGCGAACGTTTGCTCGCTCGCACCCAAAGCGATGCTTTGCGTGCCTCAGTTACGGAGCAGGAGCCGGCGCCGGCTGCAGCAGAAAATACCGGGAACGACGCCGCAGCGCCGTTCTCGCCCGCTTCCGTTCCCGCGGCGCAGCCGGATCCGCTCGCGCACGAATATGTAGATGAAGATGAACTCGAAGACGAATCCTCACCGCGCCGCTGGACGATGACCATGCTGCTGCTCATTGTTATTAGCGTGGTGCTCGGCCTGGTTATCGGGTTCTTCTTCCTCCAGCACGGTGCGCAGGCCGCGCCTGGTGATCTTGTGGCATCCAGCATTACCCCCAATATCAAGGAGATCTTGTGACAGCTTCGGACCGCGCGATAGAGCTCGCCCGTATTGGAGCCGCGGCTGCGGCAGAGGTGAAAGCAACATCGATTGAAGCTCTCGACGTTGGTGAGCGTTTCGGCATTTCCGATGTGTTCCTTATTATTTCCGGTGATTCGGAGCCGAAAGTACGCGCCATCGTGGATCGCGTGGAGGAGAAGCTTGACGACGCCGGCGGGCAGCGCTTGCGCCGCGAAGGCCTCACCTTCGACCCGCGCTGGGTGCTCCTGGATTACGGCGAACTGATCGTGCATATTCAGCGCGATGAGGACCGTGATGATTACGCCCTCGCGCGCCTGTGGGCCGATTGCCCGCATGTGGATCTTCAGCTAGATGATGAGGCTGTTATTACCGGGGCGCAGGTGCCCGCGGTGGCGGAGGGCGCTGCGGAATCTGAGGAACCAGGGGAACCCGGGGACTCTGAGGCGGCCGGTGCTGCTGAGGTAGATGCATGAGTGCAGATCGCATCCTGCTCTGGCGCCATGGCCAAACTGATTACAACCTGGCCTGGCGAATCCAGGGCTCCACGGATATCCCCCTCAATGCGGTAGGCCTGGGCCAGGCACGTTACGTGGCTCCCTATATCGCCGCTGCTGGCCCGGCACGTTTCGTGGCATCACCGTTGCAGCGCGCCTACGCCACCGCTCTCGAGGCTGCCAAGCTGGTAGGTCTCGAGGTGGTAACCGATGCGCGTTTAGAAGAACGCTGTTTCGGGCTCTTTGAGGGCCTGACCCGCACCGAGATTGCCGAACGCTACCCGCGTGAATTCGCGCAGTGGCGGGCGGGAGAGGAACCCGGAGGCGTCGGCGTCGAAACGAAGGAACATGTAGGCGCACGCGTGGCCGCGGCGATTAGCGAAGCCAGTGAGGATATGGATGGTGGCCTGCTGGTGGTGACCGCGCACGGCGCTGCGATCACCTGCGGACTCGGGGTGCTCCTCGGGTGCGGGGCGCAATGGCAAGGCCTGGGCGGCTTGGATAACTGCCACTGGGCCATGCTGCAGCGGCGCAAGAACGCGAACCCGCAATGGCGCCTCACCGGCTTTAACCGTTTCCTCGCCGATGAGCACGATCCAGTGAAAAACTTTGAGGTGGAAGGGCCGGAAGGCTAAGCACTCACCTGCAAGAATGCGATGCTCGACACAAAATCCGGTTCCGATTTGCCAAGCGTTTCTTCTCCGACTAAAGTTCTATAAGTCGCTTGGGGCTATGGCGCAGTTGGTAGCGCGCTTCCATGGCATGGAAGAGGTCAGGGGTTCGAATCCCCTTAGCTCCACCAAGATGAAATTTCGTATTTTCACCCGATTCATACACTCGGTTACTATCGTTGCTATGAGCACAGCGGAATCCACCATCCCCAGGAATGAGTGCTAATGCCACGCCATCAGCTGGGAGTATTAGACGCATCCGGGCACATCACCTATTGCGAACGTCAATTTGCCCGGCCCACGAATGTTCTTTTCGACGTGGACGGCACCCTCACGGACGCTAGCTCACGGGTACTCCCGGAAAATATCCGTGCGCTCCAACAGCTCCACGCCGCCGGCATCCCGATTACCCTGGCCACCGGGCGCATCATCGCCGGGGCGGCCGATATCCTCACGGAAGCCGGGGTACCCGGATGGGTGGTGGCCGAAGGCGGCTCCATCGTCTGGGACGGGCACGCGGTAGTGCGCCGCCACCCGCTCGGCGCCACCGCCTACGCGCGCGCCATTCGCTTCGCGGAGGACCATCACCTCGGCATAGTCGTCAATGGCAGCGAGAGCGTCGTCGTACAAAGTTTTGGGGCGCCCCTGTATGAGGACGTTATGTGCAACGCTTCCGCGGGGCGGGAACCGCTCCGCGGCGACGTCGCCGGCCTTGCGGCCGATACCATCACGAAACTCTCCTTTTCCGGAACCGAAACTGAACTGGACCGGCTTCGTGAGCTCTGGCAGGAGGCGTTTCCCGGGGCGGTGCGCGGGCACGCGAATTTTGTTGATGTGGTGGCTCCCGGGGTGACCAAGTGGGAAGGAATTGAGCTGGCGCTGTGGGCGCGCGGGCTGGACGCAGCACACACCTTAGGGGTGGGGGACTCCGCTAATGACATTCCCTGGATGCGCGAAATAGCGCAGAGCTGTGCAATGCCGCAGGCCAGCGCCGAAACTAAGGCCGCGGCCCGCTGGATCCTCCCCGCGGGCTCAGCGCCGGTTGCCGATCTGGTGGCCGCGGTGCTGCGGTGATATTTGCCGAGGGTCACTATTTTGCGCTTGAGTGAAGTATTGGAAACTAGCTCACATATCCACTATGTTATGGGGTATGAGTCACAATATTAAAGGAAGTGCGTTACCGCATGTGGTCATCGTCGGCGGTGGCTTTGCCGGTATCCAAGCGGCACGTGGCCTTCGCGAGGCACCCGTGCGGGTAACGCTCATTGATAAGAATCCGTACACCACGTTCAAGCCGCTGCTTTTCCAAGTGGCTTCGGGCGCTCTTAACGCGGGGGATATTACCTACAACCTGCGCGCATTGCGGAGCAAGCAGAAGAATCTGCGTTTCGTGCTCGGGGAGCTCCAGCACGTGGATACGGATAATAAGATCATCGAGCTCGATGACGAGCGCACGATGGCTTATGACTACCTCGTCCTCGCCACCGGTGTGAGCGCTGCTTACTTCGGTATTAAGGGCGCCGCGGAGCACACCTTGCCGATGTACACGCGCGATGAAGCGCTTCAGGTACGCGACCGGCTCTACGGGCTGCTGGACGGCATGGATGCCGCCGAAAATCCCGGGCCGTTCCGGGTGGTTGTGTGCGGTGCGGGCCCCACCGGCGTGGAAACCGCCGGCGCCATTGCCGAATTGCGCAATTTCGATTTCGAGACGCTCTATCCCAGCATCGATACCGAGCAATTCGAGATCATCCTCGTGGATATGGCACCCACGGTCCTCGGGCCTTTCGATGAGAAGAGCCGTAACGCCGCCCACCGCGCTCTCGAAGATCGCGGCGTGAAAGTGCTTCTCAACCAGGCCGTTTCCGCGGTGGAGGACAACCGCATCCTGGTGAAGAACACCAAGACGGAAGAAGAAGAGTGGATTGACGCCTCGCTGATCGTCTGGTCCTCCGGTGTGGGAGTTCCGCCCGAGGTCAAGGAATGGAGCGTGCCGCAAGGGGCGCGCGGGCGCATCCAGGTGAACGAACACTTCCAGGTGGAAGGGGTCGACGGCGTTTTCGCTGCCGGCGACGTTGCTGTGAGCGGCGAACGTGGGCTTCCGCAGCTGGCTCAACCCGCTATCCAGGGCGGGCGGCATATCGCCAAGGTCATCTCCAATAATCTGGCGGGCAGGGAAACCGAGCCTTTCGAGTACTTCAATAAGGGCACCATGGCCACCGTGGGCGTTGGTTTCGCGGTCACCGAAATCCCGCATCTTCCGGCCATTACCGGGAAGTTCTCCTGGCTCATGTGGAATGCCCTGCATATCCAGCAGCTCCAGTCCGGGCGGGAAATGTTCGCGACCTTCGCCAACCTCGCCTCAAAGTACTTCCTCTTCCCCAAGCGCCACGATGTGATCGTGGGGGATATCCATCCCTTCTCGCGGCGAGCACGCCAGGGGACTGTAAGTGCCTCTCCGAAGCTGGATAGCGAAGAATGGGAGAAGGTCGGAGCCTAAGGCGCCGGTGGTGATATCCGTAGCGAGGTGCTGCCACTAACGGTTGTGCTCATAACGGTAGTGCAACTAACAGCGCCGCCAATAACGGTAGTGCCAATAAACGGCGGTGCCGCGCCGATCCGGAACGTAGCGGGCCGGGGGATGGCTACCTCAAGATTTTTCTGTCGTAACCTCATGCCATCATTCAGGTATGAATGAGATACTGCCAGAAGATGTCCAGGTAGCCCTATCCCTCGGCCCGCCCTCAGGTCCCGTGCTGGATCTGTCCTATTCGCGGTGGCCGCTACGGATAGCTACGCTTAGTTGGTACCTACCCGCCTCCGGCGGGTAGTGAGATGAATACGCGCGTTTCCACTTTCTTGGTATTTTAAGTGTGAAGTGCCTCGGGTCATGATCGCGTCGTGGCCATCGCTCGTTACGGAAGGAATACTCATGAGCGAACAGAATAACCAGTTCCCTGATAATAACCCCGGTTATGGTCAGCAGAGCCCCCAGCCGGAACAGCAGTCCTACCAGCAGGGCTTTGACCAGCAAAATCAGCAGAGCCAGCAGAATCAGGCGCAGGGCCAGCCCTATATCCCCGCTCCGCAGCAGGGCCAGTGGGCACCTTCAGCCTACTCGGCGCCGGGCTACGGCTACCCGCCTCAGCCCCAGCAGCCGCACAACCCTTCCGGTTTCGCGGCCCTGTTCTCCACGAACTTCTCCACTCGGGTAGCGCGTTCTATCGCGCCGATCATCATGATCCTTGCTTTTATCGTGGCCGGCTGCCATGTGCTCGTCTCGCTTTTCGCGATGATTAGCATTTTCGGTGAATACACTCCCACCACGGTTGCGCTCGCCGGAGTCCTCAGTTTCCTCCTCAGCCTCGTGGTTGCTGTCCTTATTATTGGCGGGGCCCGGTTGCTCTGCGAAGCAGCCATCAAAGACGAACAATAAGCAGGTCTAGCACACCTGGCCGGGCCGCGGGCTTCTCACCAGCCAGCTGCCCTGCCGCGCGAAACCCACCAGCGGGCTGATACATCGCGATGTATCAGCCCGCTGCGTCGTCGTAAGAATACGTGGGTATCGGACCGGATCTGTGCATCAAGCCGGCCATTATTTCGCATCTGCGCGGCCCATGCACCATACTGTGGCTATGACGTCTTACCGCCTTATTGCTTTTGACCTGGACGATACCCTGGCGCCTTCCAAATCCGCGCTGCCCGAACGCATGGCGCGGGCCCTGCGGGCATTGCTGGATACTTACGAGGTGTGCGTGATTTCCGGCGGGCAATTTGGGCAGTTCGAAAGCCAGCTCCTGGAAGGACTGGACGGCACTCCCGCGGAGCTCGCGCGCCTCCACCTTATGCCCACCTGCGGAACCCGCTACCTTGTTCACGATGTGGGGCAGTGGCGCGATGTGTACGTCCGCAACCTCACCGCGGAAGAACGCCGGGACGCGGCACTGGCCCTGGAAGAAGAAGCGCGCCGGCTCGGTCTGTGGGAAAGCACCACCTGGGGGGAGATCCTGGAAGACCGCGGCTCCCAAGTCACGTTCTCCGCGCTTGGGCAAAGCGCACCGCTGGAGGCGAAACGTGCTTGGGATCCGAGTGGGGAAAAGAAAAACGCGCTGCGAGAAGCTGTCGCAGCGCGTCTGCCGCACCTGGAAGTGCGCTCGGGCGGTTCAACTTCCGTGGATATTACCCGCAAAGGCGTGGACAAAGCCTACGGAATTGCAGAGCTTTCCAAACAAACCGGTATCCCCATCGCGCAGATGCTTTTTGTGGGGGACCGGCTCGACCCGGCCGGTAACGACTACCCGGTGACCCGGCTCGGAATCGACACCCACGCGGTGCGGGACTGGACCGACACCGCCGAATTCATTGAGAACCTGGTGGGGCTGGCCTAAACCGCTGCGCGCGCGGGCCTCAAGCCTTGCCCCCAACGCGGGTCTAAGCGAGTTCGCCTAGGCGAGGGAACCGAGTTGCTCGGGAACGAACTCCTCCCAGCCCTGTTCGCGTAGGGCCGCGCGCAGTTCCTCCATCGCCGCATCCAATTCGGCGCCGGGCACATCCTTGCGAGCCGAAGCGAAACTGGTGACGTTTTCCGAATCCGCGGGAATAACGTGCAGGTGGGTGTGGGGCACGCCTAGGCCGGCGATGACCAGCATCGCCCGATCCACCCCGAAAGCCGCGATCTGGGCTTTGCCGATGCGCTTGGCAACGATGAAAAGATGCGCCGCCGTGTCATCATCAAGATCGGTGAAGCGATCAATTTCCGCGCGTGGCACAACCAGAACATGCCCGCGGGCGTGCGGTTCAAGAGTTGCGAAAGCAACGCATACGTCGTCGGCCCAAACAAAACGACCCGGAATCTCACCGGCAATAATTTTTGAAAAGACGCTCATGGTTCCAGTCTAGCCGCCGGCTTCGGTGGCGCGCGGATGCCGGCTGCATAGGCCGCGGTTGCCAGCACCGCCTTCCCGCTGTGGACGACCTGAGATTTGTCGTAGGAGAGAGCTACAATTGACCGAAGTCGACCGTCGAAAAGGAGTACCCTTGAGCGCTGAGGATATGACCCAGTTCCGCTACACCGCGGAGCTGGCTAATGAGATCGAAGCCCACTGGCAGGAACGCTGGGAAGAGGAAGGTGCCTTCTACGCCGCGAACCCGGTTGGGGATCTCGCGGGTGATACCTCGGCGCCGAAGTTCTTCATCCAGGACATGTTCCCCTATCCTTCCGGGCGCGGCCTGCACGTGGGCCATCCGCTCGGCTATATCGCCACGGATACCGTGGCCCGCTACCACCGCATGAAGGGTGAGAACGTCCTCTACACCATGGGCTACGACGCCTTCGGACTTCCCGCCGAACAATTCGCGGTACAAAACGGCAAGCACCCGGCCATCACCACCGCGGAAAATATTGCCAATATGGCCGCCCAGCTGCATCGCCTGGGGCTCTCTCACGATTCGCGCCGCGTTTTCTCCACCACCGATATTGAGTACGTGAAGTGGACCCAGTGGATTTTCACCAAGGTATTCAATTCCTGGTTTGACCCGGATTACCCGCGCCGGGACGGGCGCGGCAACGGCGCTGCCCGGCCCATCGAGGAACTCGAAGCGAAATTCGCTAGCGGGGAAAAGGCCACTCCGGATGGCCGGCCGTGGGAGGAACTCTCCAAGAAAGAAAAGGCGGAGGCGCTCAGCGAATACCGCCTGGTGTATATCAAGGAAGCACCCGTTAACTGGTGCCCGGGCCTGGGAACGGTGCTCGCCAATGAGGAAGTGACCGCGGAAGGGCGCTCCGAACGCGGCAACTTCCCGGTGTTCCGCCGTAATCTCGCCCAGTGGATGATGCGGATTACCGCCTACGCGGATCGCCTCGTCAGCGATCTGGATACCATTGACTGGCCGGATAAAGTGCGGGCCATGCAGCAGAACTGGATCGGGCGCTCCCACGGGGCCACGGTTCGCTTCGAGCTTTCTGACGGCTCCGGGCGGGTCCTGGATGTGTATACCACCCGCCCCGATACCCTCTTCGGGGCCAGCTTCATGGCCGTTGCCCCTGAACACGCCGCCCTGGGCGGAACCGAGCCCGGCGCGGAAGCCGATGCGCAGGCCCTTCAGGTTCCCGATAGCTGGCCGGAAGGCACCCGCGAAGAGTGGACTGGCGGATACGCCACCCCGCGCGAAGCGGTAGCGGCCTACCGGGCGCGCGCCGCCGCGAAATCCGATATGGAACGCACCTCGGATACCCACGAAAAGACCGGCGTTTTCTCCGGGCTTTTCGGGATCAACCCGGTCAACGGTGCCAAGGTTCCGGTGTTCGTGGC
This sequence comes from Actinotignum timonense, assembly GCF_002860685.3. Taxonomy (GTDB): domain Bacteria; phylum Actinomycetota; class Actinomycetes; order Actinomycetales; family Actinomycetaceae; genus Actinotignum; species Actinotignum timonense. Next base: position 1,533,098 of record NZ_CP136960.1, read on the forward strand.
AGATTATGTGCTGGTCGGTTACGGTACCGGCGCCATCATGGCTGTTCCCGCCCACGATGACCGCGACTGGGCTTTCGCGCGCGAATACAATCTTGACGTTATCCGCACCATCGGCCCGGCGGAGGACCCGTACGGCCCGAACCTGGAAGAAGGCGCCTACACCGGGGATGGCATCCTCGTCGATTCCGCCAATGAGAGCATCTCCCTCAACGGCATGAGTAAAACGGAATCCATGGCCGCTATTATCGCCTGGCTGGAAGAACGCGGCGCCGGAACCGCTACCGTCACCTACCGCCTGCACGATTGGCTCTTCTCGCGCCAGCGCTACTGGGGTGAACCCTTCCCGATCGTCTGGGATGAGGAGGGGATTGCACACGCGCTACCCGAATCGATGCTCCCCTTGGAGCTGCCCGAAATGGAAGACTTCTCGCCCGCGTCTTATGATGCCGACGACGCAGATTCGCTGCCTCAACCCCCGCTGGAACGCAATCCGGAATGGGTGAATGTGGAGCTTGACCTGGGCGACGGCCTCAAGAAGTACCGCCGCGAAACCAATACCATGCCGCAGTGGGCTGGCTCGTGCTGGTACGAATTGCGCTATGTGGATCCCACCAATGCCGATAGCTTCTGCGCCCCGGAAAACGAAGCCTACTGGATGGGCCCGCGGCCCGAGTCCGGTAACACCTCCGGAGGGGTGGATTTGTACGTGGGCGGCGTCGAACATGCTGTGCTCCACCTGCTGTATGCGCGTTTCTGGCACAAGGTTCTCTTTGATCTGGGCTATGTTTCTTCCTCCGAGCCGTTCCACAAGCTCTTCAACCAGGGCTACGTGCAGGCATATGCCTATACCGATGCCCGCGGGGCCTATGTGCCGGCCGATGAGGTAGAAGAACGCGAAGAAAACGGGGAAGCGGTCTTCTACTACCAGGGGGAGAAAGTCAATCGGGAATACGGGAAGATGGGCAAATCCCTCAAGAACATCATCACGCCCGATGATATGGCTGACCAGTACGGTGCGGATACCTTCCGTGTCTACGAAATGTCCATGGGGCCCCTCGATGTTTCCCGCCCCTGGGATACCCGCGCGGTGGTGGGTTCGCAGCGCTTCCTGCAGCGGCTGTGGCGCAATATCGTTGATGAACGCACCGGCGAGGTGACGGTCAGCGATGCGGCTCCCGATACCGAGACCGCGAAGCTGCTGGCCCGCACCATCGCGGGAGTGGCCGACGATTACGACGATATGCGTATCAATACCGCGATCTCCAAGCTCATCGTGCTCAATAACCACCTCACCGGGTTGGAGGCGGTGCCGCGGGAAGCCGCCTGCGCTATTGTGGCGATGGTGGCCCCGGTGGCTCCCCATATCGCCGAAGAACTCTGGTCGCGTTTGGGCCAGTCCGGCCTGGTGGCGCGCGCTGCATTCCCGCAGGTCAGTGATGCCTCGCTGCTGGTGGATGACACCGTGACCTGCGTGGTGCAGGTGAAGGGTAAAGTCCGGGCCCGCCTGGAAGTACCCCAGGATATTTCCGATGCGGATCTGACCGCTCGGGCCCTAGCTGAAGAACGGGTGCAGTCCTTCCTGGACGGCGAACCGCGCAAGATTATTGTGCGGGCCCCCGGACTCATTAATATCGTTCCGTAAAGCGGATATTGCTGTGGGCGCGGGCCGGGTTCAGACCCAGAATCCGGTCCCGCACCCGGAACCCAGCTCAAGCTCAGAACTCGGGCACTCATCCAAGGGAAGGAACCCGCGGGAGTAAGGAGGACATCGTGGCACGTATGCGCATCACGACGCACGACTTTGACGGTAAACCGGCATGGCTTCTCAGCGCGCCCGGCGGAGCCAGCGCCCTCGTGGCGGCACGCGGTGCCACTCTCCTCTCCTGGTCTCCTGATGGCGAGGTGTTTTCCGGGTACCGCAACGCTGCTGAGTTGGAGGAGGCTGCCGGTGGGCGCGGGTTGATTGAGGCACCTTGGGTGGGGCCGCTCGCCGGTGGGCGCTACACCTGGGATGGGCAAAGCTACCAGCTGGAGGCGGATACCAGCGGGCGCTGCCTGCGCGTCCACGATTGCGAATTCCAGCGCGAACGCTCCGCGGATGCCCTTATTTTGCGGGCGGAACTTCCCGCGGTCACCGGCTACCCCTGGCCGATAGGCCTGCAAGTGGTGTACGCGCTGGGGGATTCCAGCGCGGGCACCCACAATCTTTCCGTTAGCGTGGAAGTGACAAACCGCGGTGAAAGCTGCGCCCCGGTGGCGCTCGCGTGGAACGGGTACATGCGTTTCCCGCAGCTTGCCTCCATTTCAAAAATGTCGGCAACGGTCAGCGCGCGCACCAAAATCGCCGCCGATGCCCAAGGAATCCCGGCCCCCGGAGATGCCGCGCTTACCGGGGTGAGCACCCCGGTGGAGTGGCCGGTGCTCGGAGCTAGCCGGATCGACTCCACCTTTACCTCGCTGGTACCCACCAGCGACGGCATCGTGGCAACCGTCCTGACCGATCCGGCCCGCGAACGCGATATTATCCTCGCTCAGGAACCCAGCGAAGCACCCTATGTGCGGCTGTGGACCGGGGATACGCTGGAGCGCGGCGCGCGGGAAGCGCTCCTGGTGGCCCCGGCTTCCGCCCTGCCCAATGCATTTAATCGCTCGGATCAGGTGGGGCGGGTGGCCCTCGCCCCGGGCCAGTCCCGCAGCCTCACCGTCACCATCAGCTATCCGGCCGGCGCTAGCGGCGCCGCCCGAAAATCGAATTAATAATCGAGCGGCCCAGGGACCGCCCGGCGCTGCGCACCACCGAATCGATGGCGGCATCGCGGCGCCGCGCCTGGCGCTCAGCCTCCTTCTCGGCATTCCGCTGAGCCCGCTGGGCGGCCCGCTCGGCTTCGCGTTCGGCGGCCGCCAGCTTTTTCTCCGCCTCGCGGGCGGCCTTCTTCGCCGCAGCCTCCTCGGTCCGCCGTTGCTCTTCAGCTTCTTTAGCTGCCGCCGCCGCGGCTTCCAGCTGCGCGCGCCGCTCGGCAACCGCGCGGGCCGCGCCCTCGCTCGCGGCCTCCCCGGAAAGAGGAGCAGGCCGGGGTGTTTTCCCTAGGGCTGTGCTCAAGGCAGCCGGGCTGGCCGGGCCCATGACGGAGCGCGGCGCCCACAGCCGGGTCGGGGCCACGGCCGTAGGGGCGCCGTCGTCGCCCAAACCCGTGACCACAGCTTCACCGGTCCCTAGCGCGGGCAGCACGGCCGCAATATCCAGGGGCGAGAAGGGGAAAGTTTTTGCCGTTTCCTTGAGAACCTTGACGTCCTTGGGGGTGTGGGCGCGCAGGGCATGGTGAATCCGGGTGCCCAGCTGCGCGAGCACCGATTCGGGAATATCCTGCGGGGTTTGGGTGACGAAGAAAACACCTACGCCCTTGGAACGGATGAGGCGCACCACCCGGGTTACTTCGTCCACGAAGTTCCGGGACGCCCCGGAGAACAGCAGATGCGCTTCGTCGAAGAAAAACACCAGGCGGGGCAGGGGAGTATCGCCCACCTCGGGCAGGTCGGAAAAGAGCCGGCTGAGCACCCACATCGTGAACGTGGAGAAAAGTTCGGGCATATCGCGTACGTCCGGTAGCTCAAGGGCGGAAATAACGCCGCGCTCGCCTTCGTGGGTAATGAGTTCGCTCGGGCTGAAGGACGGGCGCTGGAAGAACATATCCCCACCCTGCGCCGCCAGTGCGGAGACCTCGCGCAAAATCACCCCGGCGGTCGCGGTCGACACCCCGCCGATGCCGGAAAGCTCCGCCTTCCCATCCGTAGTCAAATAATGGAGCACCTCGCGCAGGTCCTCCAGGGTGTACAGGCGCAGATCCTCCTGCTCCGCCCACGCGAAAACCAAAGCCAGTGCCGATTCCTGGGTGTCATTTAGTTTCAGGGCCCGCGCCAGCAGCAACGCACCGAAATCCTCCACCGTGGACCGCAGCGGCACCCCGGTCGTTTCGGTGAGGGAATACAGATGCAGCGGGAACGAGGCCCCCGCCCATTCCTGCCCCAGAGCCCGGGTGCGTGCCGTGAGCTTATCGGAAGCCGTGCCCGCCTCGCACAAGCCGGAAAGATCGCCCTTAATATCGGTAAGGAACACGGCCACGCCGGCCGCGCTCAGCTGTTCAGCCAGCAGCTGGAGGGTACGAGTTTTCCCGGTTCCGGTTGCCCCGCACACCAGCCCGTGCCGATTGAAACTCGCGAAAGGCAGCCGCACCAGCACGTCGGGCCGCGGATTCCCGGCCGAATCCAGGTAGGCGCCCAGGGTGAGAGCCGGGCCGGATACCTGGTAGCTGCGCGCCACCTCGCTCGCGTAATCGTCATTGGTGGGTTGCGGGGATTGTTCCGGGGAGTCTTGCGGCGACGACGCCGCCGGCTGCACGGGTGGGCGCTTCTCTGCCGCGGTGGCGGTTTCAGTGGTGTTCCCTGTCGGCGTGTTTCCCGCAATATCGGATGCGGCCTGTGCCGTGGTGGTGGGCGGGGTATCAGTGGCAATTGTGGCGGCGAGTGCGGCATCGAGGCGAGCCTGGGCGAGTTCGGCTTCCGCGCGGGCAGCTTTGGCAGCGGCTTCGGCCGCCTCGGCGCGCAAGCGGGCAATATCGGCGTCGTTCATACCAATATTGTAGAGCGGCGGTGGCAGGAACTATCCACAGCTGGCCAAACGTTAGCGTTATCCCCACGCGTGCCGGAGCGCCGGCGCGGGCCGCGTGCGGGCGCGCATGATAGGCCCATGACTACCTCATTACCGCACCCAGCCCCGCGCCTCAGCCTGCCTCGTACCGATCCGGTACCGGAGGCCGGCCTGGATCCGAGCTCGGATCGACCGCCGGGTAGGAGCGCTTTTGGGCCGCCGGGCCGCAGTGCGGTACGGGATTTCGCGGCTCTTGCCCTCGGGGCGGGTACTGGTGAAGATATCGCCGTGCTTACCACGCCCGCGCAAGCATCGCGGTGGCGCTGGTCTCCCCGAACACTTGGCGCTTTCGCCATTGCTTTACTGGGCGGGCTCCTCATTCTTGGGGTGCTGGCCTGGCTCGGGCGTGGGGGAGGCGCGGCTTCCGCTAGCCTCGCCGCGGTACCGTCCGGGAGCAGCGTGGCCGGCCCGGTCTCTACCACCGAAGGCCCGGCCGTGGTTTCCTCCGGCCCGCCAGCTTCCGCGGGTGCATCCGAAGGCGGAGCGGCACGAAGCGAATCTGGGCCGGCCACCCCCACCGCGGGCGAATCCAGTCCCACAACTATCGTCGCCTATATTTCCGGCGAGGTGACCACCCCGGGGGTATATAGCGCTCCCGGAGGAGCCCGGGTGAATGACCTGGTGGAATTAGCCGGCGGACTCACCCCGAATGCGGACGGCGCCGCGATCAATCTTGCCGAACCCGTAACAGACGGCTCCCATATCCACATACCCGCACCCGGTGAAACACCGCGAGCGCTGTCCGGTTCGGGAGGCAGTACGAGCCCGGGTGGGAGCGGCGGCAGTAAAGGTGGAAAGAATGGCGGCGCTGGAGGTGGAGGCGGTGGTGCCGGTGGTGGGGGATCCGGGAAAAACAATCCCGGTGCTCTTATTAACCTCAATACTGCCTCGGCCAGCGACTTGGAGACCCTGCCCGGGGTAGGCCCGGCCACCGCCCGGGATATTCTCAGCTGGAGAGAAACTAACGGCCCTTTCACGTCCCCGGAGGATCTCCTCGAGGTCCCCGGTATTGGGCCAGCTAAATTCACTAAGCTGTCCGCCCTGGTGACAGTATGACCGGCGTTCGCTCCCGCGCCCTTACCCGTGCCCGTCCTCGCGGCAGGCAGCGCGGCTCGGCATCCGTGAACGCCGGCCACGGTCAAGATATGCGCCTCCTCCCACCGGCTGGTGCTGCCCTGGGTGGGGCGTGGGCGGCGCTGAATGGGCACGCGCAGCTCGCATTCCTCGGCGCTGGCCTGTGCCTCGCGGCAGCCTGGGCGGTAGCCGGCCGCGCCCGCTCCCATCCGCAGCTGCGTGGGAAGGCAAGCGGGGTGGTGTTAAGCATCCTCGCGGTGGCCTGCACAGGGAGTGCTGCCAGTATCGCCGGGCTACTTTCCCTCTCCGCGGCACATATCCCAGTGGTCAAGGCAAGCGTGGAACTGGAAGCCGCTATCGCGACCCGTCCGGAGCCCTCCACCACACCGTGGGGAGAAGGAAAATGCACCGCGCTCCTGCGCCCTCGCACAATCACCACCGCGGGCCCGAACGGGGTGCGACTCGAAGCCGGCCCGCGTGCCCGCATCCGCGCGGAGCTTCCCTGCACCGCACTGGCCGGCCAATACGTGATGGGCCACGGCCGGCTCACCCCGGTGGAAGGGCGGCGCGAAAGTGCCCGCTGGTCCGGGCCCGCACTCCAGCTAAGTGGAAGCGGCGCGTTCAGTGCGCGCGTTGTCCACCGCATCGATACTGCGCTCGCTGCGCTGCTTTCTGACCGCCCCGAACACGCCCGCGGCCTCATTCCCGGGGTAGCGCTAGGCGACGATACCCGGGTATCCCCAGAACTCGAAGAAGCTATGCGCACAACCGCCCTCACCCACCTCATTGCGGTATCCGGAGCTCATGTCTCTCTCGTCCTCGGCATCATTATTATGGCGGTTGGTCGAGCCCGGCCGCTGCGCACCGCCCTCGCCGGAGCAGTGGGTTTAGGCGGACTGGTGATTCTGGTGGGACCCGCACCCTCGGTCATCCGGGCGGCACTCATGGGCCTGGTGGTGCTGGTGGCACTCGGAATGAACCGCCGTAGCCAAGCCATCAATGCCCTGAGCTGTGCGAGCATCGCGGCTGCCCTCATGGATCCCTGGCTCGCAACCGGCTACGGTTTCCTGCTTTCTGCCAGTGCCACCCTCGGAATTATCTGCGGGGGATACCGGCTTACTGACTACCTCACCCGGTTCTTCCCAGGCACCCTGGCCCGGGTCATAGCTATTCCTTTGGTAGCCCAACTTTCCTGCCTACCCGTGCTCCTTCTCTTTACCGAAGCGGGGTCGCTATGGGCGGTCCCCGCTAATGCCCTCGTGGCACCCGTGGTCGCACCGCTCACCATTTTCGGACTTGTCGGCGCGCTCACGGCCCCGCTATTCCCCATGCTCGCCGGTCTCGCCATCTCCGGTGCCGCTTTATCTACGTGGTGGATCGACCAGGTAGCCCGCCTGCTCGCCTGCCTACCCGGCTCGGGAATTCCCCTCGTTCTTGCCGGCATCGGTCATATATGCGCGGTTCTGGCGCTCCTGGTGGTACCCCGCCTGAGTGCGGCCATTATTCTTGTGGGCGCGCTCGCGGCCCTCGGGTTATCGCGCTGGCCCGGGAGTGCCGCGATTCCTCCCAATTGGGCGGCGGTGCAATGCGATGTGGGCCAGGGATCAGCTTTCCTCTACCGGGTGCGCGGATACACAATCATGATCGACGTGGGGCCGCAAACCCCAGCCGCTGCCCGGTGCTTAGCGGATGCCCAGGTCAGTCATCTTGACCTGCTCATCCTCTCCCATTTCCACTCCGACCACGTAGAAGGATTACGTGACGTTCTCAATTCCACCACTATCAGCGCGGTATGGATATCACCAAATTCCGCCCCGAAGCCCCAGTCCCGCACCGCCCTGGAACTGCTCGAATCGCACTCCATTCCTGTCAGCGTAGTAGCCGCGGGAACAACACTGCGGGTAGATAATGTGCCCATTGCTCGGATTCTCAGCCCGCGGCCGGGTGCGCGTAGCATTCCTGAGGAAGCTAATGCCGATTCCCTCGTTGTCCTCCTCGACGCTGAAGGAGTAGATAAGCCGCGCCGGGCCGGTGGTAGCAGCTCGACCAGCGGCACTAGCTCACCCGGCGGCACTAGCTCACCCGGCGGCACTAGCTCACCCGGCGGCACCACCATGGCCGCCCAGCGCATTGTGGTTCTCGGGGATGCGACTGCCCCGGCCCAAGAACGCCTCGTGGGGGCGGTTGGGCCGGTTGATATCGCCGTCGTCGCCCATCATGGAAGCGCGGACCAATCCGAGCACCTCGCCCGTGAACTTGACCCCGCAATTGCCCTCATATCCGTAGGTGAGAACAGTTACGGGCACCCCTCCGCGCGCGTCTACGAACTCTATGCCGGCGCGCACATCTATCCGACCCTCACGTGCGGGGCAATAGCGTGGGCGGAAGGTGAGCTGGTATCAAAGTGCGCGGAACCGGTGCGGCCACCTGCCGTCCAACAGGTGAGTTATGACATGAGAGAATGGAGCCATGGCAGCCAAAGAACGCACCGTCGGGTACGACGCCCTCCGCTTAGAACCGGTCATCCTCATTATTGGTGCAGAGCCGGTGCTGGCCGAGCGCGCCTGGGCTCGGCTCGTGCGCCTCGCTCGCCAAGCACACCCCGAGGTGCAGGTCGTGCGCCTGGACGCTGCCTCCTACGAGCGCGGCTCCCTCGCCCTCCACACCTCACCCTCACTTTTCGGGGACCACCGCATCGTCGCCGTGACCGGCGCCGAACACATGAACGACGCGTTCCTGGCGGAAATGCTCGCCTACCTCCCGCAACCCAACGCGGATATCCCCGTGATTATCCAACACGGGGGAGGCACTCGCGGTAAAAAACTCCTCGATGCCATCGCGGCGGGGGGCTGGCAGGTAGCCCGCATCGAAAAAATCAAACGCGATGATGATAAAGCGCGTTTGGTGACGGCGGATGTGCGAGCCGCCGGGCGCAAAATCACGGACGGCGCGGTGCGGGCCCTCGTTGATGCACTCGGCCAGGACCTGCGCGAACTACTCAGTGCTACCGCCCAGCTCCTCGCCGATGTGGAGGGGATGATCACCGAAGACCATATTCGGGATTTCTACGCCGGGCGTAATGAAGCAACCCCCTTTGAGATCGCGGACGCGGCCCTGGCAGGGCGCACCGGCCAAGCTCTAGCGCTGGCCCGCCACGCTTTCGCCACCCGGGTCAATCCCGTCCCTATCGTGGCCGCGCTCGCGGCGAAACTGCGCCAGCTCGCCATCGTCCAGGCACCGGGAATCAGCCAGAAGGAATTGAAAATGGCGCCCTGGCAAGCTCAGCGGGCTCGCCGCGAAGCCCGCGGATGGAGCGATGCCGGGCTCGGGCAAGCCATCCGAGCGGTGGCGCTGGCCGATGAACAGGTCAAGGGTGCCTCCCGCGATCCGCAGTACGCCGTGGAACACGCGATTATTGCCATCGGGCGAGCCCGGCGCGGCAGGTAGTATCCGGCCGCGGTCGATAGGCCGCGCTGCGTCCAGTAACGCTCGGCGTACGCGGTAGTAGCTCGCCTAGCTTCACGCTGCCGCGGTCTCACACTTTCCCGCGCGTTCAGGCCCTTTCAGGAAACGTGGAATAATAAGGGATGTCCCGCGGCGGCGCGACAATGGCGTATCTGGAGCGCCGCCCACGCAGAACGCAGCACGGCAGTGCTGTACTGAGGAGCACTTTATGCTTGTTGGAATACCTAAAAGTACCCGCCCGGGTGACCCCCTGGTGGCGGGCACCCCCGATACCGTGGCCAAGCTCATCGCTTTGGGCTACGAGGTCGCGGTGGAAACGGGTGCGGGGGAGGCCTCGTCCTACCCCGATAGCCAGTACGAAAGCGCGGGCGCACGCCTCGTCTCCGCGCAAGAAGCCTGGGCCGCGGATATTGTGTTAGCCACCGACGCCCCGGATGTCAGCTACCTTGACCGCATGAGCCGCGGCGCCACCCTCATTGCGCGCATGAACCCGGCCGGCTCGCCCGAACTTATCGAGGAACTTTCGCGCCGCGAACTCACGGCCCTGGCGCTTGACGCAATTCCGCGTATTTCCCGCGCCCAGTCCATGGACGTACGTTCCTCCATGGCCAATATTTCCGGCTACCGGGCCGTGATCGAAGCCGCTTCCCACTTCGGGCGGCTTTTCACCGGCCAGGTCACTGCCGCCGGAAAAGTTCCCCCCGCCACCGTGTACGTTATCGGAGCGGGCGTCGCCGGGCTCGCCGCGGTCGGCACCGCCAATTCGATGGGCGCAATCGTCAAAGCAACGGACGTGCGTGCTGATGTGGCCGAACAGGTCCAGTCCATGGGCGCCGAATTCGTGGAGATCCCGGTGCGCCAGGAATCCGCGGACGGTTACGCCCGCGAAATGACCGCGGATCAGGCCAATGCAGCCGGGGTTGTCTACGCCCGGGAAGCCGCCGCCGCGGATATTGTTATTACGACGGCGCTCATCCCCGGCAAGCCGGCCCCGCTCCTTTTGGACTCGGAGGCAGTGGCCGCCATGAAACCCGGCAGCGTCATCGTGGATTTGGCGGCGGCCAACGGCGGAAACGTGGCCGGTACCCGCCCGGGAGAAATCGTCCACACCGTCAACGGTGTGACGATTATCGGCTACGAAGATCTCGCCTTGCGCCTGCCCGGCCAAGCCTCCCAGCTTTTCGGGCAAAACCTCGTCAACTTCCTCAAACTCACCACCCCGCAGAAGGATGGCCAGCTGGTCCTGGATACCGAGGATGATATTGTGCGCGGCATTCTGGTCACCCTCGGGGGAGCGGTGGCCTGGCCGCCCCCGCCCATCAAGGTCTCGGCCGCCCCGGCCGCACCCCCGGCGCCTCCCGCACCTCCGGCTGCGCCCGAACCGGCCCGCCCCAGCGCCGTGCGCTACCTGTGGGCCGGCCTGGCAGCGGCGGTAGCGCTGTGGATTCTCTTCACGGCCCCGCCGAGCATGACCTCGCATTTCATCGTGTTCATGCTGGCCTGCGTGGTGGGCTTCTACGTCATCACCTCGGTGACGCACGCGCTGCACACCCCGCTCATGTCCGTGACGAACGCGATTTCCGGAATCATCGTGGTGGGGGCAATCCTCCAGCTTGGTTCCGGGCATATAGCCGTGACCATCCTTGCCGCCATCGCCCTCACCATCGCATCCATCAATATTTTCGGTGGATTCCTGGTGACCGCGCGCATGCTGTCTATGTTTAAGAGGAGCTAAGCCGTGCTCACCACTATTAACGACGTCGTCACCCTCGCCGCCCCGAGCCTGGGCGGTCTCAAGGTCGCTGCTAGCGTGCAAACCGTCGCCTACCTGGTGGCGGCCCTGCTCTTCATCCTCGCCCTAGCCGGGCTGTCCAAACAGGAAACCGCGGCGAAAGGCAATATCCTGGGCGCCATCGGGATGCTGCTGGCCCTTGTTGCCACAATTATCGCGGTCCTTGCCTACCCCACGGAAGCTTCTTCCGTTGTTATTGTGCTGGTGCTTGTCCTTGCCCTCGTGGTGGGCGGCGGCATCGGGATCTGGCGGGCCCGCACCGTAGAAATGACGGGCATGCCCGAACTCATCGCCCTGCTGCATTCCTTCGTGGGCGCGGCAGCGGTGCTGGTGGGCTACAACTCCTTCCTCCAGCAACCCGGAGAAGATTTCTCCCCCACAAACGCCTTCCATATGGGCGAAGTGGGCTTGGCGGTGTTCATCGGCGCGATCACCTTCACCGGATCGGTATGCGCCTACCTGAAACTCGCGGGGAAGATCCCCGGCAAGCCGCTGGTGCTTCCGGCCCGCAATCTTCTCAATCTGCTGGCGATCCTGGCGTGCCTGGGGCTTATTATTTGGTTTGCCTGGACCCGCGGGGTGGGCGCCGGCCTCATTCCCCTCATCCTCATCACGATTATTGCGCTGCTGCTCGGGGCACATATGGTGCTCGCGATCGGCGGTGGCGATATGCCCGTCGTCGTATCAATGCTCAATTCCTACTCGGGGTGGGCGGCAGCGATGGCCGGCTTCACCCTCGGCAATGACCTCCTTATCATTACCGGTGCGCTGGTGGGGTCCTCGGGCGCGTACCTTTCTTACATCATGTGCAAGGCCATGAACCGTTCCTTCATTTCCGTGATCCTCGGCGGTTTTGGGTCCGACGGCGCAGTTACCGGGGAGGCGCGTGACTATGGCAGCCACACGGAAACCACCGCGGCGGAGGTGGCCCAAGAACTCGCGGATGCTAGCTCGGTGATTATTGCCCCCGGTTACGGTATGGCCGTGGCCCAGGCCCAATATCCGGTGGCGGAGCTGACGAAGAAGCTGCGCGATAACGGAACCGAGGTACGTTTCGCTATCCATCCGGTGGCCGGGCGCCTGCCCGGGCATATGAACGTGCTGCTGGCCGAAGCGAAAGTCCCCTATGACATCGTGGAAGAAATGGACGATATCAACGATTCCTTCGCGGATACCGATGTCGTGCTGGTTATCGGGGCGAATGACACGGTCAATCCTTCGGCTTCCGAGCCCGGTTCGCCCATCGCGGGTATGCCGGTGCTGCATGTGTGGGATGCCAAGAAGGTGATCGTATTCAAGCGGTCCATGGGCAATGCTGGCTATGCCGGGGTGCAGAACCCGCTGTTCTTTAATGAGAATACCGATATGCTGCTCGGCGATGCCAAGGCATCCGTGGATGCCATCAATGCGGCTTTCCCCGGTTAAGGTAGCCCGCTCCTGCGCCCAAGCCCGGGCGCGGCCGGAGCGAGCTGAACAACTATAACCGCTTAGGGAATCCCTCAGTTAGCGCAGGTGGCCGGAACACCTTTCAGGTTCCGGCCACCTGCGCTACGTGTATATCTAGCGACTCTTATAGATAAGTTTCTTTCAGAATTCTGACTTCAATTCGATTGTTGGATAGAAATATAACAAAACGTGATATGCACTAAATGAAGTGTTGCAAAAGTGTAATAGGAAATTGATTTACGGTAGCTGCGGCTCGTGTTACGGTGAAACCGTACCTGTAACAAGCGTCACAGGTATTCATATCTACGAAGGAGTTGCTATGTCTATCAAAAGTTTCGCTGTACTTCCTGTCACTCTCGCATTTGCCTGTGGCGGGTCTCTCCCGGCAGTTGTTGCCGGTAATGAGGTGCCGCAGGGGTCTCATGTAAATATGTCGATACCTGCCAGTGAGGATGACGCTCTCGCGCAAGACTTGGCGAAGGTGCTTATTGAAGCGGAAAGCGTGCCACCGGATGGTCAGCTTCGAACAACGGGATCCTTGCGGTGGAAGGTGACGAAAGAGCCGTCGCAAGAACTCTCCGTCATGGGTCGGGAGCAGGGCTACGCACCTCAGTTCCGAGTGACCGCAGGTTGGTATCTATACCTTTATCTCAACACGGACGAGCATAAGGCGATTGGTGGGGTAACCGGCAGGGTCCTTGGTAGTGCCATTTGCGGTGCCTTAGGGGTAACGGGTGTAGGAGGTATTGCCTGCGCGTCCGTTATAGGGGTGCTCGCAGGTTATCTAATGGGGAAGGGTGCACCCGGGCCAAATGAATGCGGAGAGCTTAGGTTGTTGTGGGGAGCGTTCACCCCGGTAGGTTATAAAATAATCAATCGCCCATGTAATGAGATCTAGGGAAGAAATATGCGCTCAAAAAGGTATTTTTATTTCTCACAACTTGCATTCGGGGCTACTCTGGGAGGCTGCATTGCGAACATATTGATAGGTGATCGCTGGTACGATTATGCTCTTATCCCCGGCCTTGTCACTCTTGCGTTATTCGGCTTTGCACTGTGGCACCGGCATCGTGAAAACGAAGTACGCGCTACGCTGCGTCGTTTGGAAGCGGAGCGCGAGCGCGAGGAAGAAGAGTGCGGAGAGCTCGGGATGCAGGGTGAATATCCACCCCGGTAGTTTATAAAAACATCAATCGTCCGTGCAATGAAATTTAAGGAGGAGGTATGCGTTCGAAGAGATATTTCATATGGGCAAGTTCGTGGCTCGGCGCAACGCTGGGTGTCGCGATAATGGGCTTAGTGAAAGATAACCGCTGGCACGATTCCGCTCTTATCCCCGGCCTTGTTACGCTTGGGCTATTCGGCCTTGCACTGTGGCAGTGGCACCGTGAAAACGAAGTACGCGCTACGCTGCGCCGTTTGGATACGGAACGCCGCGGTTTGGAAGAGGAACGCGAGAGCGAGCACGAAGGAGAAGAATGAGAAAATTCGCGCCGGATGCGAACGGATACGAAAAGCGGCTGGAACGCCTAGGTTCCAGCCGCTTTTCTCTAAGCATCAGCGCGGTAGATATAACAGATACAACCGCGCCGGGGCACAGCCTACTTGGCCAGTGCGTTCACGCGCTTAGCGAGCTTCGACTTGCGGTTCGCCGCCTGGTTGCGGTGAATAACACCCTTGGACACAGCCTTGTCCAGCTTGCGGGAGGCCGCGGCCAGGAGGGTTTCCGCCTCTTCGGCATTGCCGGCTTCCACGGCAAGGCGAGTCTTACGGATGTAGGTCTTCAGTTCCGACTTAACGGCCTGGTTGCGAAGGCGACGCTTCTCGTTCGTCAGAACGCGCTTCTTCTGCTGCTTGATATTAGCCAATGAAATATCTCTTTCGGTCAATCGCTAGGCGATAGATGAATATGGTCGGAGAGGGAAGCGTTCCTCGTAGGACTGCGGGCGTGGGGCACCCGTGGTTGTTACGAAAGAACAAGGACTTGCCACCCGACCGGTGAAAGTCCATCTCCAAACACTACCAGAATCAGGCGGTTTCGCGCGAGGCCTCGGTGTGAATCCCCTCTCCCGCGCGCTTGTCCAGCAGTGTATTCAGGAACGTGGTGACAGCCGGAAGATTCGCGATGCGGCGCAGGGTGACCGTGGCACCTGACGTCGTCGTCACAAGAAGGGAACCGGAGGTGCCGGTACCTGAAGGTTGCGCATCCACCCGTGCCACCGCGGCGAGCGGAAGATCGTGCCCGAGCTTCGTGAACACCCCGCGCCGAGTAATAATCCGGCGGTTGGTAATACTCACCGTGCTCATATACCACTGCAGCCACGGCCATCCGGCAATCGCAATAAGCGCGCCCGCCCCGACCGCCACCACCAGACACCCGGCCAGCGGCTGCCACCGAGCCGGCAGCGCTACCACCCCGAGCACCGCCAGGAACACCACCGCCGCGGCACCGAGCGCCCGCGGCAGCAAATGCCGGGCATCGGGGTGCATATGGACAAGGAGTTCTTCGCCGGTTCCGAGTAGTTTTTGCGACAGAGGCATACTAACCATCGTGCCACAAAGAAAACGCGGGCGTGTGAGGCGGCCGATAGCGTGGGGGAGAGAAACGCGAAGCTACGCGTTACGGTACGACGCCGCGCCTAGCTGCCAGCGCTGCGCATTCCTCAGTTATCCAAGCCGTAGCCACGCGCGGCCAGCTCCAAGCACGCCAGTGATTCGTCATGCGAGGTAGCCTGCACTGAAATCATGAGCTCATCGGCCTGCGCATCGCTGGCGAACTTTCGCAGATATTCACCCACCTCGGCCGCGTTCCCCACCGCGGTGTAGCGCAGCATATCGAGGATTTGGCGAGCCTGCGCGCTGTCCATCACCGCATCAAGATCCGCATCGGAGATATCGCGGCCCGGCGCCCCGCGCAGCAACATATTCCGGACCCGGGCCCGCTTGACCCGCTCAAATTCGCGGGCGGCTGCCTCCGAAGTTTCTGCCGCTGTTACATTCACCGCCGCAATAACATAGGGCTCGGCCAGTTCTTCCGAGGGCTGGAAATTCTCCCGGTAGTGGGCAATTGCCTCGTGGAGCAGGCGCGGAGCGAAATGGGAAGCGAAAGAATAGGGCAGGCCCAGCTGCGCGGCCAGATCCGCCCCGAAAAGCGAAGAACCCAGAATAATGAGGGGCACGTGGGTGCCCTGGCCCGGATAGGCCGCCACCCCCGGCACTCGGGAGGTATCCCCGAGGAATCCCTGGAGTTCCACCACATCACGCGGGAAGTTCTCATAGGCGCTGGCATCGCGGCGCAGCGCGTAGAGGGTACGGCTATCGGTGCCCGGGGCCCGCCCGAGTCCTAAATCAATACGCCCCGGATACATGTCCGCCAACGCCCCGAATTGTTCAGCAATGACGAGCGGGGAATGGTTGGGGAGCATCACCCCGCCCGCGCCCAGCCGAATCTGGGAGGTATGCGAGGCAACGTAGCCGATGATAATCGCGGGGGAGGAGGAGATCACCGTGGGCATATTGTGATGCTCGGTGTACCACACCCGGGTGTAGCCGGCGGCTTCGGCGCGCTTAGCAAGATCGACGCAGCGATGCAGGGCCGCGGCCGGAGCTTCGCCGTCGTACCGCGTAGCGAAATCTAACACTGACAAAGGAACATTCATGGCAAACTCCCGTGACCGATATATCCATATCCATTATGGTCCAAGGACTATACTTGAGCAGAGTTTATTGTGAAGGAGAGACGTGCCTATTTCTTCCGCTGAGGAATCGCGCGCCATTATTCCGGGCGCGACGGCGCCCGAGCGTATCCGAAATTTTTGCATTATTGCGCATATTGATCACGGAAAGTCCACGCTAGCTGACCGGATGCTCCAGCTCACCGGGATTGTGGAGCAGCGTGAAATGCGTGATCAATACCTGGACCGGATGGATATTGAGCGTGAGCGCGGCATCACCATCAAATCGCAGGCCGTGCGTTTGCCGTGGTCGGTGGAGGGGAAAGCCTACGCTCTCAATATGATCGACACCCCGGGCCACGTGGACTTTTCTTATGAGGTCAATCGTTCGCTGGCGGCCTGCGAAGGTGCGGTGCTGCTCGTGGATGCCACCCAGGGAATCGAAGCGCAAACCCTGGCCAATTTGTATATGGCCATGGAAAACGATCTCACGATTATTCCCGTCCTTAATAAAATCGATTTGCCTTCCGCGCAACCGGAAAAAATCGCCGAAGAAGTGGCCTCGCTCCTGGGTGTGGAACCGGAAGACTGCCTGGCAGTCTCCGGGAAAACGGGGGAGGGTGTGCCCGAGCTGCTCGACCGGATCGTCGCGGAGGTTCCCGCGCCGTCGGGGCGCCCGGACGGCCCGGCTCGCGCCATGATTTTCGATTCTGTTTACGATATTTATCGCGGGGTCGTCACCTATGTGCGTGTGGTTGATGGTGAGCTGACCACCCGTTCGAAGGTGCGCACCATGGCCACCCGCACCGAACACGAACTCCTGGAACTGGGCGTGATTTCCCCCGAACCCACGCCCACTACCGCGCTGGGCGCCGGGGAGGTCGGCTACCTCATCACCGGCGTGAAGGATGTGCGCCAAACCCGCGTGGGGGATACCGTGACCGGCGCTCGAGAAAGCGCCACCGAAGCCCTGCCCGGCTACCTCGATCCGAAACCGATGGTGTACTCCGGGATCTACCCGATGGATGGCTCCGATTTCCCGAACCTGCGCGAGGCCCTGGAAAAACTCAAGCTCAATGATGCTTCGCTGGTTTACGAACCGGAAAGCTCGGTGGCCCTCGGTTTCGGGTTCCGCTGTGGCTTCCTCGGTCTGCTCCACCTGGA
Source organism: Actinotignum timonense (assembly GCF_002860685.3). Classification (GTDB taxonomy): domain Bacteria; phylum Actinomycetota; class Actinomycetes; order Actinomycetales; family Actinomycetaceae; genus Actinotignum; species Actinotignum timonense. The sequence goes on from NZ_CP136960.1 coordinate 1,550,418, forward strand.
GATTATTCGCGAACGCCTCGAGCGGGAATTCGACCTCGATATTATTGCCACCGCGCCCTCGGTGATCTACCGGGTCATCACGGATGCCGGTGAAGAACTCACGGTTACGAATCCTTCGGAATTCCCGGAAGGGAAAATTCGCGAGATTTACGAGCCGACCGTGCGCGCCACTATCCTGGCTCCTTCCGATTACGTGGGCTCCATTATGGAGCTGTGCCAGGAACGGCGCGGGGCGCTCCAGGGCATGGATTACCTCACCGCCGAACGGGTGGAGATTCACTACGTGCTGCCGCTGGCGGAGATCGTGACCGATTTCTTTGACCAGCTCAAATCGCGCACGAAGGGCTACGCTTCCCTCGATTACGATATTGCCGGTGAACAGCCCTCCGATCTGGTCAAGGTGGATGTGCTGCTCAATCACGAACAGGTCGATGCTTTCTCCGCCATCGTCCACAAGGACAAGGCCTACTCTTACGGCAATGAGATGACGAAGAAACTCAAGACCCTCATCCCGCGCCAGCAATTCGAAATTCCGGTGCAGGCCGCGGTGGGTTCGCGCATTATTGCCCGCGAAACCATCAAGGCGCTGCGTAAGGACGTGCTTTCCAAGTGCTACGGCGGCGACGTCTCGCGTAAACGCAAGCTGCTGGAGAAGCAGAAGGAAGGTAAGAAGCGCATGAAATCCATCGGGCGCGTGGACGTGCCCCAGGAAGCTTTCGTGGCGGCTCTCACCTCCGAAGCACCCACGGGGAAGTAGATATGTCCGAGCGTCCCGAAGATTTACGCGCGGCTCACCCGGATGCCGCGCCGCAGCAGCACGACGGCGCAGCCGGGCCCTCCGCACCCGAGCGCTCCCAATGGCGCATCCGCTCCTTCTCCTTGCGCGGTTCGCGCCTGGGTGCGCGCCACGAAGAAACGGTGGCTCGCCACCCCGAACTTTTTGTGCCGCTGGCACCCGGCCCCCAGGCCACCACGGTAGCCCTGGATTCGCGTTGTGACCTCGGGGAAGTTTTCGGCCGCGAGGCGCCGCTCGCCGTGGAAATCGGCCCCGGTTCGGGCGAGCACGGTGTTTCATTCGCCCAGCGCCATCCCGAATATAATGTGCTGCTCGTGGAAGCCTGGGCTCCCGGCGCGGCGCGCTGCGTCGCCAGTATTCTGCGCGCGGGCATTGAGAATGTGCGGGTGCTGGAGGCCGACGCCGCCCAAGCGCTCCCCGTCCTCTTTGGGCTGGAATGCGCGGGCCTGGCGCGCGGGGAAGACGTGACTGCTTGCGGGCCGGCGCGCAGTGCCACCCATCCGAATGCTGCGAATCCGCGTGCCGAGCAGGTGTGGACTTTCTTCCCCGATCCCTGGCGTAAAGCCCGCCACCATAAGCGCCGCCTGGTTGCTGCGCCTTTTGCCACGGTGGTGGCCGGAATGCTCCGGGAGGGGGGCGCCTGGCGGCTGGCCACGGATTGGGATAATTACGCGTGGCAGATGCGCGACGTCGTCGAATCATCCCCGTATTTCACGAATCCGCACGCCGGTGAACGCCCGGACCCCGCGGATCCCACCCCGGAACGCGGCGGTTTCGCGCCGCGCTGGGAGGAACGCGTGCTCACCCGTTTCGAGGAACGCGGCATCGCGGCCGGGCGCACCATCCATGATATTCTCGCGCTGCGCACCGCGCTGGAACCCGCGGCGCCCGAGCATACCGGTACCGCAGCACCCGCGGATACCGATACCGCGGCGCGAGCCTAGGCTCCGATGGCGTCCCTCCCGCACGGCGAGCCGGCCCCGGCCTCCGGCGCGCTCCCGAACCCGGATGTGAGCGCCGGTTTTTCCGCCTACGTTCATATTCCTTTTTGCACAGTGCGCTGCGGCTATTGCGATTTCAACACCTATACCAAGCCGAGCTTCGGGCCGGGCGCGGGCCGCGATGATTTCCCGGCGTCCCTCGCCCGGGAGATTGTGCTCTCGCACGAGGTCCTCGATACCGGCACCAACCGCGGCGCGCTGCGGACGGTTTTCTTCGGGGGCGGTACTCCCACGCTGCTGGACGCCGGGCAGCTCGTCGCGGTGCTCGCGGAGCTGGAGCGCGCTTTCGGCCTGGCCGAGGGCGCCGAAATCACCACGGAATGCAATCCGGAATCCGTGGACCGCGCGGCTCTCGCCACCCTGCGGGCCGGCGGTTTCACCCGCATCTCCTTCGGGATGCAATCGGCCGTGCCCGAGGTGCTGCGCACTCTTGACCGCCAACACAGCCCTGGCCAGGTCGAACGCGTGACTGGCTGGGCCCGCGAACTGGGCCTGGAGTATTCCCTCGATCTTATTTACGGGGCGCCCGGGGAAACGATGGAGCAGTGGCGCACCTCGCTCGCGGCCGCCCTTGCCCTCGAACCCGCGCATATCAGCGCCTACGGGCTCATGGTGGAACCGGGCACCAAAATGGGGATGCAGGCCCGCCGCGGCCTCATTAGCCTCCCCGATCCGGACGAACTCGCCGATAAATACGAGGTCGCCGACGATATCCTCTCCGCGGCCGGCTACCGCTGGTACGAGATTTCGAATTGGGCCCGCCCCGGCCACGAATGCCGCCACAATTGCTATTACTGGGAGAACGCGAATTGGTGGGGGTACGGCCCCGGTGCCCACTCGCATATTAACGGGGTCCGGTTCTGGAACGTCAAACACCCACGTGCTTATGCGGATCGAGTCTGGGCGCGCGGAATAGGGAACGACGACGGCGCCGCCGCGCTCCGCGCGCCGGGCGAGGCGGCCGCGAGCCGGCCGGCCATTGTTTCGCCGGCCTTGGAGCGGGAAATTCTCAGCCCGGCCGAACAACGCGAAGAAAAAATCATGCTCGGTATTCGGATGAGCCGCGGAATTGATATTCCCGCCGGCGTGGATGCCGCGGTAGTGGAGGGCCTGGTTCGGGACGGTTTAGTTGAGGCAGAAAGCGCCCGCGCCGGGCGTCTTGTTCTGACCCGGCGCGGACGGCTCCTGGCTGATACCGTGACCCGGGCGCTCTGGTAGCGCGGGGTCTGGTTATTTCTGAACGTGCCGGGCGCTAACGCCCGGTGTAACCGGCATCCACGGCGATCACGGTGCTCGTCACGTAAGAAGCCGCATCGGAAAGCAACCACAGGGCCGGTTGCGCGATTTCGCGCGGGCTACCAAAACGATTGAGCAAGGAAATCATGGGTGCGTATTCCTCGCCGCTCGTACCCAGGGCTTCGAGTGCATCGTGCAGCATGGGAGTATCAATTGCGCCCGGGGCAATAGCATTGACGCGGATATTATGTGGCCCGTTCTCCACTGCTGCCACCTTGGTTAGGCCAATCACTCCGTGCTTGGCGGAAACATAGGCGGGGTTAAAGGGTTGGAGCCGAATTCCGGAAACCGAAGCGGTATTGACGATGGCACCTCCATCGCCTTGCGCGAGGAACTGCTTAATTTCGTACTTCATGCACAGCGCCACACCCTTGAGATCGACTTTCATGAGCTTATCCCAGTAGTCTTCATCGAATTCCGAGGTGAGCGCATTATCGGGGGCCGCCGCGGCATTATTGAAAGCACCATCCAAGCGCCCGTAGGTTTCTACCGCGGTAGCAACCATCTTTTGGACAGATTCGGAATCAGAAACATCGGTACGCACCGCAATAGCTTCGCCACCGGCCTTCTTGATGGTAGCGACAGTTTCTTCAGCGCCTTCCAGATTGTAGTCAGCGACGATGACCTTGGCGCCGGCTTCAGCAAAAAGAATCGATGCTTCGCGCCCGAGTCCGGAGGCTCCGCCCGTGACAATAACGCTCTTATCGGCAAGAACCGGGAAAGTGGTGACATTGTTACCCCGCATAGCTACTCCTTCGTGGTAGGGGACCATAGTCGCAATCTATCGAAGGGGCGCCGCGAAGGTCGTTCGTCGGGGAAGTTTTACGCTACGGGCCTACGCCGGATGCGCAGCGAGGGGCGCTTGATGCCGAGCCGGTAGCGGCGCTTCGGGGCCCGCCCGATGAGGAAAATTCCGAGCAGCATAATAATCGCGCCTAGCCATTGCAGGGCGGAGAGTCGTTCACCCACAAGAACCGCGGAAAAAACAATGGCGCTCAGCGGCTGAATCAAAATAAGGGTGGCGGCCACAGAAGGATTGACCAGCGGCATACTCGCCTGGCAGAACAACCACCCCAGCACCTGGCTGGATAGCGCAATAAGAATCATCCAGCCCCAAGAACTCGCCGACAGCGCGAGGGAGAGGGGCCCGTGAGTAGCAATGAGGAGCGGAGTGGACACCACCGTGGTAACCAGGCACACAATCGCCATGGCGGTGCCCTGGTGATGCGGAGAATTGGTGCGCCCGGTGAGGACTACATAAACGGTGTAGGTCAGGCCCGCGAGCGCGGAGAGGATAATGCCACGTACCAGGTCGGATCCACCTGCGCCGTCGAGAATACCGGAAAGCAAGAAAATCCCGCCGAGCGAAAAAGGTGTGGCTACGAAAAACATCCACGGCACCCGGTTGCGGAAGAACAGCCACGCGACCAAAGGCACCGCGAGGGCCTGCACGTAATTGACCACCACGGCGGAAACCGAGGGGCCGGCCAGCAGCACGGAGGGCGTCCACAGGGCCATATCCACCCCGAAGCACACCCCGCATATCGCGTAGAGCAGCAGATCAGCGCGCCGCATCGGCCCGTACTGGCGCCATTCATGAACAACCATGGGCAGTAGGGCGAGGAAAGCTAAGCCGAAGCGGAAGAACACAATCGTGGTGGCGTTTTCTCCCGATAGCGTGATGAAGGGAGAAACAAGTCCCACGAGAACCGAAGCGACGGCGAGGGTGCCGCGCGGGGACGCAACAGCGATTTTGTCCACGAGGGAGCGGCGCTGGAGGGCCACGTGATCACAACTCCTGATAGGGGTGAAGAAGAACCGAAACAACGAGGGCAGCGGCTCCGGCCGGGGCCGGATAAGCGCACGCAGCAAGGATATACCCTGAGGGCATCGGGATTGTAGTTACTACCGCGTTCCGGCGGCGGTGACGAAATCGATGAGTTCTTCCATGCGGCCCAGCAGTGCGGGCTCAATATCTTTGTAGGAGTGCACGCAGGAGAGGATGTGGGCCCAGGCCCGGCCAATATCTTCAGCCGTTTCGTGCGGCCAGCCGAGCCGGCGCAGGGTACCCACCTTAATATCTTCACCCCGCGGTACCTCCGGCCAGGCCCGCAAGCCGATCGCGGCCGGTTTGACGGCCTGCCACACATCAATATAGGGATGGCCGAGCACCAGCACGCCCGGGCCGGCCACCCGCGCCGCGATCTGCGATTCTTTCGAGCCGGGGACCAGGTGATCCACCAGCGCGCCCAGGCGGTGCTCATCATCGGGGGCAGTTTCCTTCACCACGGCTTCCAGGTTATCCACCCCGAGTAATTCCTCGACCACCACCCCTTCGAGGGCCAGATCCTCACCCCAGATCTTGGCCACGAGTTCGGCGTCGTGCTTCCCTTCCACCCAGATACGCGAGGCGCGTGCCACGCGCGCCCGTGCTTTCACGTGAAAAGAACCGGAGGCGGTGAGGAGCCGGCCGCGCGGCGTCTCCGCGCGCGGGGCGGTGATCTCCACCGGTTCGCCGTCAATCCAATAGCCTTTGCCCAGTGGGAAGGAACGGCGCACCCCGCCGCGGCCCTCCAGTTCCATTTGCCAGCGCCCGGCTACTTTCCCCACCGAGAGCACTTCGCCCACAAAGCCGGAGGCCACGTCTTCAATGAGGAGGCCGGGTGCGGCCGGGACGGGGCGGGAGGCGCGGCGGTGGTCGTGCGGATCGCGAGCGAGCACGTCGTCGCCGTAGCGATCAGGCATTCCGGTAGCAGAGAACATCACGCTCTAAGGGTATGCGCTCCCGGGCCGCCCCGCGTAGAATTAGCACTCGAAGGTATAGAGTGCTGAGCGGGGCTCAGGGTAACTCAAGGTAAGGCTACAAGCACTGCCGTGGTTCCACGGCGCAGGGAGGAAGGAAACCGGTGGCGGCAGAAGATCGGCGCGGGCGCGTTCTTGAGGCGATTGTGCGCGATTACGTCACCACCCGCGAACCGGTGGGATCCAAGGCCCTCGTGGAACGCTACGCGCTGGGAGTTTCCCCGGCCACCGTCCGCAGTGATATGGCGGTTCTGGAAGAAGCCGGGCTGCTCACCCACCCGCATACCTCGGCGGGGCGTATTCCCACGGATGCCGGCTACCGGGCTTTCGTGGATTCCCTCACCACCGTCAAACCGCTTTCCCGGGCGGAACGGCGCGCCATTAGCCAAATCTTGGACGCCGCGGTGGACCTGGACGATGTGCTGGAGCGCGCGGCTCGCTTGCTTTCCCATCTCACCCAGCAGGTCGCGGTTATCCAATACCCGGCCCTCGATAAAGCGGTGCTGCGCCACCTGGAACTCATTTGGCTCGGCGCTACCCGTATTCTCCTCGTGGTTATTACCAGCGCGGGGCGGGTAGAACAGCGCGTTATCGCGGTGCCCCCGCACGTGGAGGGCCTGGATGTGGATGCGGTGAGCCGGGAAGTCACCACCCGCTGTAACGGCCAGCCACTCACCACCGCGGTGGCCGTGCTCGCGGAGATCGCCGAACGCAGCGAACCGGAAGCCGCCGCGGCCCTGCGCGATATCGCGGCAGCGCTCACCACCGCGGTGCATACCGGCGCGGAGGACCGCCTCACCATGGCCGGCACCGCCAATCTCTCACGCCACTCGGTGGATTTCCTCCACTCGATTTCCCCGGTGCTGGATGCCCTGGAAGAACAGGTGGTGCTGCTGCGTCTCCTCGCCGCGATGGAAACTGATGTGGCAGTATCCATCGGGGTGGAAAATGACCATGAAAACCTGAGTGAAACCTCGGTGGTCTCCTCAAGTTACGAAGTAGCCGGGCATGAAGTGGCCCGGGTGGGCGTCGTCGGCCCTACCCGAATGGACTATCCCGGGAATATCGCGGCGGTGCGCGCCGTTGCCCACTATCTATCCGGTATTCTGTCCGGGCAGTCGTAGTGGCGGTCGCAGTGGTGATCGCAGTGGTAGGGAACGGAACTATCGCAGCGTAGCGCGTGGCGCCGGGCGCGGTTACTCGTGAGTGAAGCACGCCGGCGCGCGGGCAGGGCGCAGAAAAGAACAAAGACGGGAGAAATGTGGCTGATTTTTACGAAACCCTCGGGGTGGAACGCGATGCGAGCCAGGAAGAAATCCGCAAAGCGTACCTGCGCCTCTCGCGCAAATTACACCCGGATCACGCCGGTCCGGAAGCCGCAGAACGCTATAAGGAAGTCAACGAAGCGTATACGGTGCTCTCCAACCCGGATTCGCGCCGCCAATATGACCTCGGCGGGCGCGGCGGGGGAGCCGGGGCGGCCGGTTTCGGTTTCGATATGAACGATATTTTCTCCACCTTCTTCGGGGGCGGGGGAATGCGCGCCGGCGGTCCGGCCCCGCGCGGAGAACGCGGGCGCGATGCCCTCCTTGGTTTGAGCATTGAACTTTCCGATGTGGTCTTCGGAGCCCAGCGCCAGGTGAGCGACTCCTTCTTCACCGTGTGCCCCACCTGCGCGGGCAGTGGCTGCGCGGCCGGATCCCAGCCGGTGACTTGCGGGGCCTGCCAGGGCCAGGGGATGGTCCAGCAGGTCACCAATTCCCTCTTCGGGCAGATGGTTACCCAGGTGCCCTGCCACACCTGCGAAGGCCACGGCACCGTTATCGCCGACCCCTGCCGCCCCTGCCACGGCACCGGGCGCATCCGCCAAGAAAAAACCCTCACCGTGGACATCCCGGCCGGCATCGAGAACGGTATGCGTATCCGCCTGCGCGGCCAGGGCGACGCCGGAACCTTCGGCGCCCCGGCCGGCGATATCTTCGTGGAAATCCGGGTGGAAGAACACCCCATTTTCCAGCGGGTGGGCGATGAACTCCTCGGCGAAGTCCAGGTGCCCATGACTTTCGCGGCCCTGGGCGGCAGCGTCACCATCCCCACCCTGGATGGGGACCGCGAGCTGGAAATTCCCGCCGGGACCTCCTCCGGCGTGGTCCTCACCCTCAAGGGCCTGGGCGTGGCGCGGCTGCGCGGCAAAGGCCGCGGGGATATGCGGATCACCGTCGCGGTGAAAACCCCCACCGACCTGGACGAACGCCAGCGTGAACTCCTGCGTGAACTGGCCGAATTACGCGGGGAAAGCGTGCAGGATGCCCAGCTCGCCGAGCAGGGCAAATCCTTCTTCGATAAATTGCGCGAAAGGTTGAGTTCACTGTGACGCTCCCGCTTTTCTTCGCCGACTTCCCCGCCACCCGGCCCGGGGGCGGAGCCGGCGCCGCCCTGAGCGTAGGTCAGGAATTGAGCCTCACCGGTGACGAAGCCCGCCACGCTAGCGTGATGCGCATTCGGGTAGGGGAGGAGATCCTCATCTCCGATGGGGAGGGCCGGCGGGCCCGCTGCACGGTGAGCGCCGTCGCCAAAAATGAGCTGCGTGCCCGCGTGGAGGAAGCGAGCGCGGAACCGAAACCGGCCGGGCCAATCACCCTGGTCCAGGCTCTCGCCAAAGGCGGGCGTGACGAACAGGCCGTGGAAACCTGCACCGAATACGGGGTGTGGGATATTCTCCCGTGGGAAGCGGCTCGCTGCGTCGCCTCCTGGAAAAACAAAGAGGAGAAGGGCCGGGCCCGCTGGCAGGCGACGGCACGCGCCGCGGCGAAACAATCGCGGCGCAGCTATATTCCGCGCATCCGTTCTTTAAGTACGACGGCGCAGCTACCCCAGGCCCTTACCGGGAGCACCGTGCTGCTCTGCCACGAGGAAGCCGAACTGAGCCTGGCGGAGGCGGTGGCCCGCGGCAAGGTGACTACCGCGCAGGTGGCCGGGCCCGTGGCCGTCATTATCGGCCCGGAAGGCGGTATCGCACCGGAAGAAATGGAGATCTTGCAAGCAGCGGGGGCCATCCCGGTGCTGCTGGGCGCGCATGTGCTGCGCAGTGCCTCCGCCGGGGCCTACGCCCTGGCAAGTATCGCCACCGTGCGTGCGCTGGGCACGCTACTATAGGACGTAATGACGCACACAGAAAACAGCCAGCGCACCATTGTGGTGCCGGACCGGGTTTCCATGATTCATCTGCTCGGGCATCGTGATGACGTGCTGCGAACCCTGGAAGAACGGCTAGCCCCCACCACCATTCACGTGCTCGGCCACCGGATCACCCTAACCGGCCCGGCCGCGGAGCTCGATCTTGCCGAATCACTTATCGGGGAATTAATCGACGTCGTCGCCGAAGGTGAAATCCTCACCCGGGACGCAGTTGCCCGCGCCGTTGATATTGCGCGCGCCGGCGTGGCGCATCCCACCACGCTGCTGCACACCGATATTTTATCGAACCGCGGTAAAACGATCCGGCCGAAAAGCCTGGGGCAAAAAGCCTACGTGGACGCCATCGACGCCCACGATATTACCTTCGGGATCGGGCCGGCCGGCACCGGGAAAACCTATTTGGCCATGGCCAAAGCGGTGGTAGCTCTCAATGACGGGCAGGTCAAACGTATTATTTTGACGCGCCCGGCGGTGGAAGCCGGAGAATCCCTCGGCTTCCTGCCCGGATCCCTCACCGATAAAATCGACCCGTACCTGCGCCCGCTTTACGACGCCATGTATGACATGCTCGACGCGGATTCCATTCCGAAACTCATGGCGGCCGGCACCATTGAGGTGGCGCCGCTAGCCTATATGCGCGGGCGCACCCTCAACGATGCCTTCGTGATTTTGGACGAGGCGCAGAACACCACACCCGAACAAATGAAAATGTTCCTCACCCGGCTCGGCTTCAACTCTAAAATGGTGGTGACAGGCGATATCACCCAGGTTGATCTCGGGGCGAATAAAGTGTCCGGATTGCAGGTGGTGCGGCGGATTCTGCGCGATGTTCCGGGGATTCATTTCTCGGAGCTGAGTTCGGCGGACGTGGTGCGCCACCGTTTAGTTGCCGAAATTATTGACGCCTATGCCCGCTGGGATTCCCGGCAGCGTTAGCGCGGGGCGATAGGTGTGAGTAGCGGCGAGTAGTGCGGCGTGCGTTGCGGTAGGGCAGTTTCGGGAGAAGCTAGGGAACGGTTGTCAGGAAAGACCACATGATAGAAGTAAATGACGAATCGAGTTTTAGTCCGGCTCCGGATCTGGAAGAGATCTCGGAGCTAGCCACCTACGTCCTCGATAAGATGCGGGTGCATTCCATGGCGGATCTGTCCATCGTGCTCCTCGATGAGGATGCCATGGCGGATCTCCACGTCACGTGGATGGACCTGGAAGGGCCCACGGACGTGATGTCCTTCCCCATGGATGAGGTGCGCCCGGCTCCGCCCGGCGAAGAACCGCGCCCGGGAATGCTCGGCGATATTGCGGTATGCCCGCAGGTTGCCAGCCGCCAGGCCCACGCCATGGGGCACTCCACCGCGGAAGAAATTCTGCTCCTCGTGACCCACGGGATTCTGCATCTGCTCGGCTACGATCACGCAACCCCGGAAGAAAAAGACACCATGTTCGCTTTGCAACGCCAACTCCTCCTCGTGTTCCTGTCCGAACGCGGGGGAGGCGATCCGCGCCCCACGGAGGTGTAAGAAAGGATGGATCACTTACCCGTGGCAGCGGGAACGCTGCCCTCCGCCCCGTTTTATATAGCTGCCGGACTGTGCCTCCTGCTTTCTTTGTGGTGCACAGTGGTGGGCGCGGCCCTCGGGCGCATGACCCGCACCGAAGCCGCGGAAATGTACGCACATAAGGAACGCGGTTCGGCGCGCGTGGTGGCGATCATGGCCCGCCGCCCGGCCGCCTCCATGGGCATCGCCGTGGTGCGTGCGCTCCTCATGGCCAGCTACGGAATCTGCTTCACTTTCGCCCTCGGAACCGATGTGGCTGCCTGGTGGCAGATCTTCCCCATTTTCTTCGGCGTGACGGTTCTGGCCCTCCTCGCTTTCGCCTTCTTCAACCCCCTGAGTTTCGGGGTGGAACGCCACCAGCGGGTGCTACGCAAAGCCACCTGGTGGCTTTCCCCGCTTACCTGGCTGCTCTCGCTGCTGATCCGGGAACGTGAATTTTCACCCGAGGAAGCCGAACAACGCCAAGAAGACCAGCTCGCCGTTATGGTGGAACGCGTGGCCGAATCCGAAGCCTTGGACGATGCCGAACGCGATATCCTGCAATCGCTTTTCGATATGGGTAATACCCTGGTGCGCGAGGTTATGGTGCCGCGTACCGATATGATCGCGGTGGAGGCGGATGAAACCCTGGATCGCGCCATCTCCCTCTTCACTCGCTCCGGTTTCTCCCGGGTGCCGGTCTACCGGGAATCCATTGATGATGTGATCGGAGTGCTCTACCTCAAGGACGTGATCCGGCGGGTGCACCGGCGCCACCAGCACGATGACCTGCGGGTAGCCGATCTGGTACGCGAACCGGTTTTCGTGCCGGAAACCAAGATTATTGACACCCTCATGCGGGAAATGCAGGCCGACCAGGTCCACATCGCCCTCGTGGTGGATGAATACGGCGGAATTGCCGGCCTGGTCACCATCGAGGACCTCGTGGAAGAACTCGTGGGCGAAATTTCCGATGAACACGACCGGGCCCTCCCGGCCGTGGAAGAACTCGAAGCGGGAAGCTTCCGAATCCCGGCGCGCATGCCCATTGACGACCTCGGTGACCTCTTCGGCATCGAATTGGAGGACGACGACGTAGATACCGCCGGCGGCCTCTTCGCCAAGAGCATCGGGCGGGTCCCCATCCGCGGCGCCGAAACAACCGTGGCCGGAATCCACATGGTGGCCGACCGCTTCGAAGGGCGCCGGCGCCGGTTATCGACTATTATCGTTGCGCGCGAAGAAACCGAAGATGAGGGCGAGGACTAAAACACAATGACGGTGGAGAACACAGAATTTCGGGCCGGGTTCGCCTCGGTGGTGGGCCGCCCGAACGCCGGGAAATCAACCCTCACGAACGCGATGGTGGGGAAGAAGGTCGCTATCACCAGCGCCCGTCCGGAAACCACCCGGCGTATTATCCGCGCCATTGTGACCCGGGATGCCGGCCAGGTGATCCTCGTGGATACCCCCGGAATGCACCGCCCGCGCACCCTGCTGGGCGAACGCCTGGGCGATATGGTGCGCGATTCCATCGCCGATGTGGACACCATCATCATGTGCCTGCCCGCCAATGAAAAACTCGGGCCGGGTGATAAATACCTCCTCGATCTGGCGGTGCGCGCGAAAGTACCCATGATCGCCGCGATTACCAAAACCGATCTGGTTACCCGCGAAGCCCTCGCGGAAAAAATTGTGGCCGTGGCGGCCTTCCATGATTTCGTGGAGATCGTGCCGGTGAGTGCCACCACCATGGATCAGGTGGAACTCCTCACCGAGCAGATTATTAAGCAGCTTCCCGTTTCCCCGCCGCTGTATCCGCTGGATGCCATCACCGACGAAACGGAAGAAACCCTCATCGCGGAACTTATCCGCGAAGCCGGCCTGGAAAAAATGCGCGAGGAACTCCCGCATTCTCTCGCGGTCACCATCGACGAAATTATTGAGGAGACCGCACCCAACGGGGGCCCGCTGGTGCGTATCCACGCCTCGCTGCACGTGGAGCGCGATTCCCAGAAAGGGATTGTTATCGGGCGCGGGGGAGCGCGTCTGCGCCAGATCGGGCGCGATGCCCGCAAAGCCATTAAGGCGCTGCTGGGCACGCCGGTCTACCTAGATTTGCACGTGAAGGTCTCCAAAGACTGGCAGCGCGACCCGAAAATGCTGGATCGACTCGGGTTCTGATACGTGCGCCTGACTGATCTTCCCTACACCCCGCCCACCGAAAATCCGCCGTCGGGGCGCACCCTGGTGCCGGCTAGCAGCCTGGAGAGCGCGGATCGCACCGCGCGCCGGGGCTGGCGGCGCTGGCTGCCCACCCATAAACGCTTCGTCACCTGGCTCATTGTGGTGTTGGCCGCCGGGCTCATCGGGAGTGCCTTCGGCCCGGGCTGGAATCCGCAGCCCATGACCGCGGCGATTGCCCCGCAAACCCCGGATACCACCATTTCTACCGGGGTCCCCACCGCACGGCTGGGAACCTACCAGGTGGCCAGTAGCACGGTCACGATCACCTTGCGCGATGGCACCCTGATTCCCGCCGTCGTCAAACGCCCGGTGGGTGCGGGCCCGGCGGTGCCCGGGATGCTTTTTATCCACGGCACCGGCACCTCTTCCGCGCGCGATTTCGGGCGGGAAACCGAAGCGATTGCTTCCACCGGGATTATTACGGTGGTTCCGGAAAAACGGGTGGCGAACTATACGACGACGCATCGCGATTACCTCCAGCTCGCCGCGGATTTTGAGGATGTGTACCGGGAGATGCTCTCCTGGGAGGATGTTGATGCACGCCACTCGGGTCTGTACGCGGTATCCGAAGGCTGTTTCGTGGCCCCGATTGTGGCCACCAGCGCGAAGGCGGTCAATTACGTGGCCCTCATCAGCGCGCCGGTGCTCCCGATCCGCCAGCAGGGCGCCTACGCGGCGGACGCCTACCTGCGCGAAATTCACGCCCCGGCCCGGCTGCGCGCCGCC